>JAAYEA010000462.1 GCA_012689325.1 Chloroflexota bacterium | reverse complement strand
GGTCGCTGCCCAGCGCGTTGCATCCCGCCGTTCCCCAGAGAGTCTGGAAGGCGGCCTGTTGCCAGGTGGCGCGGTCGGGGTTCCAGAGCCGGAGCACCTCATACGCGCCTATCTCGATGGCGTTGCCGGCGGGCGAGATGCTGTGCAGCCTGAGCTTGGCCTCCGTGAGCAGCGCTCCCTGCGGGATCGCGGTCAGGTCGAAGCGCATCAAGGTGGCGCGGACGTCGCCCGAGCGCACCACCAGGCGCTGGTCACTGCCAAAGCTGGAGGTGACGTACCATTTGTCGATATAGGTATCTTGCACGCCGGCATAGTTTCGCTCGCCCTGGCGCAAGAGCAGCGCGATCGGCGTGGGCGGGCGCGTCGGCGTCCGGGTCGGCGTGAGCGTGATGGTCGGCGTTTTGCTGATCGTGGGCGTCAGCGTGATCGTTGGCGTCAACGTGATGGTCGGCGAGGCTGTGGGCGTCGCCGATACGGTAGGCGTCGCCGATATAGTGGGCGATGCGGATGCAGTCGGCGAGGGCGTCCGCGTTGGCGCTGGGGTGGAGGTGGGGCTGCCCACCAGGACCAGGTCGCCGAATTGGTAAGCGTCGCTGGTGCTGTTGCCGCACCAGATCGCATAGAGGTCATAGTTGCCGCCATCGTCGTCATCGTGCAGCCCGAAATTGAGGCCCATGCGCGAGCCGTTCGAGATGGGGCCGGTGGCAACCTGGGAAAAGGGCACGGCTAGCTCCAGGTCATAGCCATCCGCCCGGTGGCGCAGGGCGCTGTGGATTCCTGTCGCGGACGCGTCGCCATCGAGGACCTGGCCATCGATGGACAAGGCGTAGCGGTGGTCGTCGGCGCCGCCGCCGGCGCGGTCGAACGCGCCGTCCAGCCCCAACTCGAAGCCATCGTCGTGCCAGAGGGTGGCCGGGCTATCGGCGACGAGCCGGTCATCTTGCACGCGGATGGCGAAATAGATATAGCTGCCATCCCACCGGCTGCGGATTTCCGCATCGAGGTCGATCGGCCCCTCCCAGGGCGCGCCGACCGGCCCCACGTTATCAGCCGTGTCGGGGTTCAGTGTCAGGGCGCCCAGCGTGCTCCACTCGCTGAGGTCGCCATCGATGGCGATGCTCTCCGTGCGCTCGTGGCTCTCCATGACCTTGCGCACGGGCGGCGTGCGGGTGGCGGTCGGCGTGGGGGTGGGCGGCGCCGCAAAGTGATAGTCCAGCGTCAGTTGTGGCCGGCTGGCGCGGATGGAGTGGTCCGAGCTATGGAAACCCTGTAGCGGCGTGGTCCCGCCGCTGCTCTTGATGATGAGGCCATAGTTGCGCTCCGGATCGGCCAGCCAATCGCTCACCAACGTGGTCAGGTCCAGCGCCCGCCAGATCGTGCCCGGTAGCACCGTGATGGTTCGATAAGGCTTGGCCGCCAGGTCCACGCCGGGCAGGCTGCACCCCGGCGCGCCCCAAGAGGCCCCGTTCATGGCTTGTTGCCAGTTGGCCTGGCTGGCTTGCCAGGGACGCAGCACCCGATACAAGCTGAGGGCGTGCATCTCACCTTCGCTGGCGTATAGCCGAAGCAGGGCGCGATCGAGCACGGCGCCGCTGGGGATGCTGGCGAGGTCGAAGCGGATCAGCAGGCTGTGGACATCGGGCTGTGCCAGCAGGATGTCCGCTTGTCCATAGTTGGCGTTCGGTTCCAGGCTGCTGATGTAGGTATCCTGCGCGCCAGCGTACCCCCCATAGCCTTGGTACAGGATGGTCTGGAAGGGGCCCAGGCCCATCGTGCTGGTGGGCGTGACAGTCAGCGTCTCCGTGGGCGTGGCTGTGGCGGACGAGGTGGCGGTCGGCGTGCTGGTCAGGGTGCGGGTCGCGGTGGCCGTCCCCGTGTCCGTGGCGGTCGCGGTCCAGGTGCGCGTGGGCGTATGGGTACCCGTGGCGCTCGCCGTGGGCGTCCAGGTGGGCGTGCCGGTAGTGGTGGGGGCGGAGGTGTTGGTGGCGGTCCCCGTCTCGGTGGGCGTGTTCGTGATCGTGGGCGAGGCGGTGGCCGTCCCCGTGTCCGCGGGTGTGGGCGAGAGCGTCTCGGTCGGCGTCGCTGTGGGCACGGGCGACGGCGTGGGCGTGGGGGCGAGGCCCTCGAAAATGAGCCGCCCGAACTCGGCCGCGATGCTGGTGCTCCCGTTGGACCAGATGAGGTAGGTGTCATAGTCGCCGCCGTTGTCGTCATCGTGGATGCCGACGTTGAGGCCCATCTCGGCGCCGGCCTGCACCGGCGAACTGGTCAACAGCGAAAGCGGCATAAAGATCTCGATGGTATAGACCCCCGTGCCCTGCAATACGACAGGAGGCCGCATATAGCCGGTGCCAAAGTGCCAGAAGGTCTTGTCGATGCGGATGTTCAGGCGATGGTCGTCCGTGCCGCCGGACACGCGGTTATAGGCGCCATCCAGCCCAACTTCGATGCTGTCATCGTGCCAGAGGGCATCGCCGCTATCGCTGAACAGCGCCTCGTCTTGGACGACGATGGCCAGGTACAGGTTCTCGTTGTCCCAGCGGGCCATGATTTCGGCGCTGAGGTCCTCGATGCCCTGGATGGGCTCGCGCCCGATGGAATCGGCGGCGCCCACGCCGACCCAGCGCTCGCCGACGTGCAGCCAGTCGTCCAGCTGCCCATCCAACACCGGCGGCGTCTCGACGCGGTAGCAATGGACCGTGCGCGGCACCGGCGTGTAGGTTGGGGTGGGGCTGAGCGTGCCCGTAGGGGTCAGGGTGATGGTGGGCGTCTCGGTGATGGTGGGCGTGAGGGTAGCGGTGGGCGTGTTGGTGGGCGTCCGCGTCGGCCCCGTGGGCGTCGCCGTGGGTGTGACCGTCGGCGGCAGCGCCACCGGCACAAAGACCTCGCCATACACGTCCACGTTGGGCGAGGTGGACAGGTAATTGCGCCAGTCTCCCCATACCACCAGGTAGCGGTCCCGGGTGCTATCCCAGGCCAGGGCCGGCGCCTGCTGGTTCTTGGCGGTGGTCTCGACGGCCAACTGGGAGCCAGCCAGCCCCCCGGTGTCGTTCACCCGCTGGGCCATGATGTCGTTGCGGTTGGCCTCGGTGCGGCCATCCGCCCAGACCACCAGGAAATCCCTGGCCTGGAGATCATAGCTCACGGCGCCCGCGTACTGCCAGGAGCCGTCGGTGCAGACGGGGATATTGCCTCCCACCAATTGGCCGCTGGCCGACACGAGCTGGCCATAGACATCGATGCTGGTGGTGGTGCTGCGCGAGTCGCTCCAAACCACCAGGAACTGGTTGCGCGTGGAATCATAGGCCAGATCGGCCAGGTTCTGGTTACCGGTGGTGGCGCAGATGGGGAAGCGGTCGCCCTGGGTCACGCCTTGGGCCGAGACCCGCCGCCCGTAGACGCCGCTGCGCTGGGCCACGATCTGGTCCCAGGTGACCAGATACTCGTTCGACGCGCCGCCATAGGCCACGCGGACCGGCCCCCATTGGGCATATAGGCTATCGGCAACGGCGATGACCGAGCCGACCAGGACGCCGGCGTTGGAGACCCGCTGCGCCAGGATGTTCGAGTTGGTGGTGCTCTGCCAGGCCACCAGATACTCGTTGCTGGTGCTGTTATAGGCCACGTCGGGCGTCCATTGGCTGCCCGAGGTGGCGGGGACGGAAAAGCGCCCGCCCACCAGGTCGCCATTGGCGGCTAGCCTCTGCGCGCGGATGGCGTAATTGCGCGGCTGGCGATGGTGCCAGACCACTAGGTACTCGTTGTTGGTGCTGTTATAGGCCACCTGCGGGTACATCTGGTCATAGGTGACGGAGCAGACGACGATATCCTCGCCCAACACCTCTCCCTGGCCGCTGACCCGCCGCGCGCGGATGTCCCAGTTCGTCACCGCGCGCCGGTCTTGCCAGACGATGAGGTACTCGTCTGCCGTGGGGTTGTAAGCGATGGCCGGCTCGCCCTGCCATTCAGAGGCCGTAGAGATGGGGACCTCCAACAGGTTGGCCGGCTCCGCGGACTGCGCCGCGCTGGGGATGCCCCGCACCATCGCCGCGCCATAGCTCAGCAGTGCGAGAAGGGTGGCCAGCAGCAAGACCAGCGCACGGGCAGCGCGGCGGGGACGGGGTTCGGTCTCGACCCTCATGAAGCACCTCGGTGCAGGCGCAGGCGGCGCTGGGCGCGCAACCTGCCAGTATGGCTGTGTCAGGGCAAATCTGGGGCATAATGACCGGGCTGTGCAGAAAAGGCACTGTAGATACTTGACGAAATATACCACACCTTGCCCAGATTGGCAAGTCAAACGGGGCCTGTTGCCCTGTGGCCACCACCTAGACGATCTCGGCGCTTTGTGATAGAATGCTCATGAAATACCCCGCTATGGTGCGGGCACTTTGGCCGCTGGCCGTCAGCCGAATGTCCGGCACGAGGGCTTGGGGTCGCCTATGATAGGGGCGCAACGCAGGGACGCCTGGCGCGTATACATAGAGGCAATTCTCGCGAGGTAACAGGAAGACATCATGGAACGAGGGCCTCTGCCCAACGGCACAGTTCTGAAAAAACGCTTCACCATCACCCGGCTTATCGCTGGCGGCGGGATGGCCTGGGTGTACCAGGTGCAAGAGCAGCGCGACGATGGCTCGGTGCAGATTTGGGCCATGAAAGAGATCCGCCTGGATGGCGGCGATCCCAAAGCCGAGGCGGAGGCGGGCCAGCTCTTCGAGCAAGAGGCCCTCATCCTGGCCCGGCTGAACCATCCCAACCTGCCAAAGGTGGCCGCCTATTTCGGTGAGGGCGGGCGCTCCTACCTGGTGATGGAATTCGTCCCCGGCGAGTCGCTCAAGAAGCGCCAGCAGGTCGCCAACGCCCCGATCCTGGAGACTCAGGCGCTGGATTGGGCCATCCAGATCTGTGACGTGCTGACCTACCTTCACGAGCAGAATCCGCCGGTGATCTTTCGCGACATGAAGCCCAGCAACGTCATGGTCACGCCAGAGGGGCGCATCAAGCTGATCGACTTTGGCATCGCCCGGACCTATAAGCAGGGCAAGCTGAAGGACACGCTGGCCATGGGCTCGGAGAATTACGCCGCGCCGGAGCAGTGGGGCAAGGCGCAGTCGGATGCGCGAGCCGATGTTTATGGCCTGGGCGCGACCCTCTATCACCTGCTGACCAACGTGCCGCCGGTGCCGGCCTTTGTGCCCACGTCCTCCGTGCCGCTGCGGCAATATAACCCCGCCGTCTCCGAGGCCACCGCGCGGGTGGTGGAGGGGGCCATGTCCAAGGAGCGCGAACAGCGTTATCCCAGCGCGGCGGCATTGCGCCAGGCGCTGGTGGAGTGCCTGCCCGAATACGAAAGAAAGCAGGTGCAACAGGCGCCCGTTGCGCCGCGTCCCGCCCCGCCGCAGCCCGCGCCAGCGGCCAAGCCAGCGCCGGCGGCCAAGCCGGCGCCGGTAGCCAAACCGGCGCTGCAGAAGCCTTGTCCGCGCTGCCAGACCTTCAACCTCGACGCCGCGCGTTTCTGCCGGCGCTGCGGCTTTTCCTTCGGCGGGTTGCGCCCGGCCTTTGTCCGCATCATCCAGCCGCCGGGCGTCACCTGGGAGATGCCCATTCGCGGCAGGTCGCTTTTGGTGGGCCGGCAAGAGGAGGATGCCGCGGATGCCGCTGGCGCGATCCCTTACCTGGACCTGAGTTTCTACGACCCCCACGGCTATGTCTCGCGGCGCCATGCCGTGATCATGTTGGATGGGGAGGGCTACGCCATCAGCGACTTGGGCAGCGGCAATGGCTCCCTGGTCAACGGCGCGCGCATCGCGCCCCACCAGCCCCGCAAGTTGTACCATGGTGACGAGGTCCAATTGGGGCATATCAAGCTGCGCTTCCTGCTGCGCTAGAGTGATCTCTGGAGGACGAGGATGAAATGTCCAGCGTGCCAAGCCGAGAACCGCGTCGGGGCCAAATTCTGCGCCAGGTGCGGCCACGGTCTGCCAGAGGCGCCGGCGCCCCTGCCTGAGCCCGCCGTGACCGAGCCCGCGGCGGCCACACCCCCAGTCGAGGAGGCTGAGCCTGCCGCTCCTATGCCAGAGGAAGCGGTGGAGTCGGCGGCCGTCGCGGAAGCGGGGGAGGAGGCTCCGCAGGCGGCGGAAGCCGCTGCGACGCCCACGGAAGCAGCGCCCGCCCCCGTGGCGGAGCCTGCCGCGCCTGCGGCGGAGCCGAGCCCGGACGCGCCCGCTACGGATGCGCCCGCTGCTGCAGCGCCCGCTGCCGCAGCGCCCGCTGCTGCAGCGGCGCTTGCCTGCGCCGCCAACCTGGCCGCCGGCGCGTTGCTGGCGGACCGTTACGAGATCATCGGCCCGGTGGAGGGCGAGCCTTGTCGCTATCGGGCTTTCGATCTGCGCCGATGCCCCCAGTGCGGTTACGCCAAGAACGAGCCGCGCAGCGAGTTTTGCGCCGAGTGCGGCGCCACTTGGACGGAGCCGGTGCAGGTGATCATCCACGAGCAAAAGGCGACCGCCGAGCCTGCCCCCGCGGACCAGTTCCTCGCCGGGGGATACGTCTATACCGTGACCGTGGAGCCGTCCTCGGCGACACAGGGCGCCGCGAGCAGCCTGAGCGGCCTCCAACTGACCTGGGGGCAAAAGACCGACGTGGGCAAGCAGCGCGAGGTCAACGAGGATAGCGTGGATGTCCGCGTCTATACCCCGCATGCGGGGCCGGTGCTGGGCTCGTTCATCGTCGCCGATGGCGTGGGCGGCCAGGATCACGGCGAGGTGGCCAGCCAAACGGCGGTGCAGGTGATCTGGCAGCAGGTGCGCGAGCGGATCTGGGGGCCCGAGATGGCTGGCGAGCCCGTGCCCACCAGCAAGGCGCTGGCGATCCTGGCCGAGGCGGTGCAGGCGGCCAACGAGACGGTCTACAAGCTGCGCACCGCCCAAGCGAGCGAGATGGGGACCACCGTGAGCATGGCCCTGCTGCGCGATAACCTCGCCATCATCGCCAACGTCGGCGATAGCCGGACCTATCTGTGGAGCGCTGGCGGGCTCAAGCGGCTGACCACGGACCATTCCGTGGTGGAAACCCTGGTGGCCGCCGGGCGGATCACCCGCGCGCAGGTCTATAGCCACCCTCAGCGCAACCTCATCTACCGCTCGCTGGGGGACCGCTCCAAGGTGGAAGTGGATACCTTTACGCAGGCGCTGGCCCCTGGCGATCGGCTGCTGCTGTGCAGCGATGGCCTGTGGGAGATGGCGCGCGATGAGGGCATCGAGGAAGTTCTGCTGAGCGAGGCCAACCCGCAGCGCGCCTGCGACCAGTTGGTCGAGATGGCCAACCTCGCCGGTGGCGACGACAACATTACGGTGATTATCGTTCAAGTGGCATAGAGGCGATCCCAGCCTGGGAAGGAGCGAGGACTATGGCAGGGGAACTGAAACTGACGACCACGCTGAACAAGGCGAGCTTGCCCGTCACCAGCACGCAGCAACTGGCCTACATCCTGATCGAGATCATGCCCACCGAGGCCATCGCCCGGGTGCGCATGCCGCTCAACTTTGGCTTTGTGCTGGATCACAGCGGCTCCATGAGCGGCGACAAGATCGAGCAACTGCGTGAAGCCGTGCGGCTGGCCCTGGATCACATGACCGGCGAGGATCTGGTCTCCTTGACCATCTTTAACGACCATTCGGACGTGATCCTGGAGAGCGCGACGGTCGGCGAGCCGGACAAGCTCAAGGCGCAGGTGGCTCGCATCAAGGCTGGCGGCGGCACCACCATCTCCAAGGGCATGGACAAGGGCCTGCGCGAGATCGAGAAGGGGTTGAGCAAGGAGCGGGTGAGCCGCATGCTGTTGCTCAGCGACGGCCAAACCTATGGCGACGAGCGCCGGTGCATCGAACTGGCCAAGGATGCCGGGGACAAGGGCGTGCCGGTGCTGGCCCTGGGGCTGGGCAAGGATTGGAACGAGGACCTGTTGGACGAGATCGCCGCAGCCAGCGGCGGCGTCTCCGATTTCGTGGATCAGCCCGACGAGATCGTGCCCTTCTTTAGCCAAACGGTGCAGCGGACGCAGCAGATGGTGGTGCAGAACGCGCTGATGACCCTGCGGCTCGTGGCTGGCGTGGTGCCTCGCCAGGTTTGGCAGGTGGTGCCGATGATCTCCAACTTGGGCTACCAGCCCATCTCGGACCGCGACGTGCAGGTGGCGCTGGGCGAGGTGGAGGCCAAGATCGGCAAGGCGCTGTTGGTCGAATTGCTGCTGCCGCCGCGCCCCGCGGGCAAGTACCGCATCGCCCAGGCCGAGATCGCCTACGACGTGCCTGCGCAGGGCCTGGTGGGCGAAAAGGTGCGCAGCGATATCATGCTGAACTTTTCCCACGATCCCGACGAGACCAAGCAGTATGACACCAGCGTGATGAACATCGTGGAAAAGGTCACCGCCTTCAAGCTGCAGACCCGCGCGCTGGATGAGGCCAAGATGGGCAATATCGCGGGGGCCACGCAAAAGCTCCGCGCGGCGGCCACCCGCCTGCTGGATTTGGGCGAGGAGGGCCTGGCCACGGCCGCGCTGAAAGAGGCGGACAACCTGGAAAAGCAGGGGAGCATGTCCGCCGAGGGCACCAAAAAGCTGCGCTACGAGACGCGCAAGCTGACGCAGAAATTGAGCGATGGATCGGAGTAGCTGGCAATTCACGCCGCTGAAGAGAAGGGAGAACAACCATGATCGTCTGTTCCAAGTGCGGTAACAAGGCCCAAGATGGCGCCATCTTTTGCGATCAGTGCGGCAACCGACTGGTTGAGCAGGAGCCCGTTGCGGGGGTCGCGAGCACCGCTCCGGCGCCGGTCGCCGCTCCTGTGGCGGCCCCGTCCAATACCCTGACCTGCCCCTCTTGTGGCTTTAGCAATGTGCCGGGGGAGGCCTTTTGCGAGAACTGCGGGACCAAGCTGGCCGCGCTCGAGCCCGAGTCGGCTCCCGCCCCGGCGCCCG
>JAAYEA010000059.1 GCA_012689325.1 Chloroflexota bacterium | reverse complement strand
GCGCGGGCATAGCCCAGGATGTTGGTGTCGATGAGGTAGCCGCCCTGGCGTTGCAGCTCGGCGGCCAGCTCGGGCGGGTAGGTGAACCCCGCGCTGGACTCGTCGGGCGCGTCCATGCCGGCGATGAGAAAGCCGTTCACCGGCTTGGCCGGGAAGGTCATGGGCACGTTGATCACGCCCACGCGCTTGCCCGCCGCGCCGGCGATCTCCCAAAAGCGCGCCGCGGCGATGTCGCCGCCGTTGAGGAAGCGGATGTCATAGCTGGCCGGCTTGCGCTCGTAGAACCAATAGACGCCGTGCCGGCCGGGGTTGACGCCGGTCATGAAGGTGGTCCAGGCGGAGAGGCTGTTGAGGTTGGGCACCGAGCGCAGCGGGCCGTGCGCGCCCTGCGCCAGCAGCCGCGCCATCTGCGGCAGCTTGCCCTCCGCCGCCCACGGCAGGATCAGGTCGAACGTCGCCGCGTCCAGCCCGATCACCAGCACCTTGTGTTCTTCCACGGTCATCTGTGTGTCCTCTCCACAAGCCAAGTCACCGCGGAGGCGCAGAGGGCGCAGAGGATGATGATGCAGGAGGCAGGCCCTCTTGGCGCTCCTCCATGGTGTTTTCTCTGCGTTCTCCGCGTCTCTGCGGTGGGCTATCCTTTTCCGCCGCGGCGAGGGTGGCGCGGGCCTGGTCCTCGCGCAGCCCGCGCAGGGGGATGAGCCGCGCCTCCCCGCCGATGGCGCGCACGAACTGGGCCACCTTGTCGTCGTAATCCAGCGCCACGAACGGCGCGCCCGCGCTGGCCGCCAGTATGGCCGCGTGCAGCCGCTCCAGGATGCCGAAATCCATCTGGGCCAAGAGCGCCTTCATCTCGGGCGGCGTGCAGGGATGCCGCAGCACGCGCAGCCGCTCGGGATGCCTCAGCGCCGCCCGCAGCGGCTCGACCATGGTCAGGTCGTTCTCGGCGGGGATGCGCGGGTGCAGCCCAAAGGGCAAAAAGACCAACTGCGCGCCCCGCGTCCCGGCCAGCTCCTCGGCCAGCCGCCCCATGGTCGCCGCCGTCTCGGCGTTATCGATATCCGGCTCCACCACCGGCCGCAGGTTGATCCCCACCCACGGCTCGTCGGGATCGATCCCTTCCCGCCGCAATATCTCCCGCGCGACCTCCGGCGGGGCCGCCGCCAGGGAGAGCGCCGGATCGGGCAACACGCGCAGCTCGCGCCGCACCCCCAGCCGACTCAAGACCTCCCGCGAGAGGGGATCGCGCACGGTGACCTCGTCGGCGCGGTTCATGGCGACGCGCGCCAGCCAGCCCGCCAGCGGGTCCGGCACCGAGGTGGCGCCGATGATATGATAGATCACCCGCGCGCCGCGCGCCCCGGCCAAAAGCGTCGCCAGGAAGAGGAACTTGCCCTTGGGGTCCAGCACGCGCCAGCGCCGCCGCCCCGAATAGGTGTTGATGCGGTTGACGATCCCGCCCCCGCCGATGATATAGAGGTCGGCGGCCCAGATGGCCCGCAGCGCGCCCCGGCTGGCGAAATGATGCGCCTCCACCGGGTGGCGCGCCATGACCTCCTCTGGCCCGTGGCAGAGCACCACCACGCGGGCCCCCGGCAGCGCCTCGCCGAGCTGCGCCAGCAGCACCTCCAGGATGGCATCGTCGCCCAGGTTGCGCTTGCCATAGCCGCCGTGGACCACCACCGTGGGCCGGCCGCCCCCGCGACGCAGCCGCAGCCCCCACTCGCGCCAGTGCTCGGCGGCGATGGGCGGGTCGTACTCGGGAGGCAGCAGGCTAGCCACGGCGCTTCCCCGCCCGCAGCCCCCGCACCTCGATGGCCCGCTCCGGACAAGCCTCCACGCAGCGCAGGCAGCGCACCCTCATGCAGCGCTCGGCGACGACCTTGGCCGCGGCCACGTCGATGGCCGCCGCCGGGCAAGCCGCCGCGCAGGCGCCGCAACGGGTGCAGCGCGCGGGGTCGATCCGCGGGCGCACGCCCAGGTAATAGTGCGCCCACGGCAGCAGCGACCGCCCGCCGCTCCAGCGCGCGTACAGCCGGTCGGCGGCAAAGAGGGCGCGAAAGCCGGCGCGATAGAGCGATGGCCCCCCACCCTGCGCGTTATCCAGCACGATGGCGGGGTGCACCTGCGCCCCGGCCACGCGATAGCTCATCGTCCCGACGCCGGCGCTGGCCCCCCGCCAAATGTGCTCGATGGCGTAGGGTTCCACGCCGAGCAAGCGGCAGCCGTAATGGTCCAGCGCCACCACGTCGCGCCCGCCGACCACGATGCCGCGCTCCTCGGTCACGCCATAGACCGCCCGCGAGGTGGTCACCAGGCCATCGAGGATGGTCAGCGCGGGGCGCACCAGCCGGGCCAAGGCGACGATGCCGCGCTCCAGGCCGCGGGTGTGCAGCTCCCGGCGGCTGGCGCGGCTCAGGAGCCCCATCAGGTTCTTCATCCCCAGCGTGACGCGGGTATAGCTGTGGCGCTTCATCCGCGGCAGGTTGATCACCACGTCGGCCTCCAGCGCGCAGCGGGCGATCTCCAGCCGGTCGAAGGGGCGTATCTCGGCGGGGACCGTCTCGAAGGGCCCCTCGTCCAGGTTCTGGAGCGGCAGCCCCAGCCCCGCCGCCCATTCCTCCAGCCCCAGCAGGGCAAAGGTGGCGGCGGTGTCGAACTCGAAGCCGGAGGACTCGGCCAGGAACGGCTCGCCGCCCGCGGCGCGGACTTGCTCCGCCACGGCGGCGATGAGCGCCAGGTCGGTGGTGGCATGGGGGAAGGGGGCGACCCAGTTGGGCTTGAGCAGCACCCGCTGCCCGGGGCGCACCACCTGAGCGATCCCGCCCAAGAGCGAGAGGACTTGCCCGACCTTGTCGGCAGGGGAGGCGCCCGGCATGGCGCGCTCGTCGGCCTGCGCCAGCAGGGCCGTCTCGGCGAGTGGCGCGGGGCGTGGCTGCAGGTTCATCTCACACCAGCCCCCTTTCCCGGTACCAGGCGACGGTCTCGCGCACCCCTTGCGCCAGCGTCACGGCGGGCCGGTAGCCCAGCTCGGCGCGGGCCTTGCCGATGTCAAAGACGCGGCTGGCGGTGGTGGAGAGGATGTTGCGCCGCGTGACCGGCGGCACCCGCCCGGCGACCCGCCCCGTCGTCTCCAGCGCCCAGGCGCCCGCCAGGGCCAGCCAGAGCGGCATGTAGACATAAGGCCGCCGCAGGCCCAGCGCCGCGAGGATCTCGGCGCGCAGCTCGGCCAGCGGGTAGGAGCGCTCCCCGGCCACCAGATAGACCTCGCCGGGCCGCCCTCGCTCCCCGGCCAAGAGGGCCGCCTGGACCACGTCGTCCACGTGGACCAGGGGGGTCAGGTTGGGGCTGCGGCCCACCCGGGGAAAGAGCCCTCGGGCGAAGAGGCGGCAGAACTTGAGGAACTCGCCCTCGCCGCCCGGCCCATAGACCATGCAGGGGCGCAGCGCCAGCGCGGGCACGCCCGACTCGCGCCAGGCCGCCAGCGCGGCCAGCTCGCCCTCGCGCTTGCTCTTCTGGTAGGGCGTGGCGGGCTGGCAGGGCGCCGTCTCGTCGATCCGCTCGCGGCGGAGGGTGCCCATGGCCGCCGTGCTGCTGAAATGCACAAAACGGGCGATCCGCTCCCCCTGGCAGGCGCGCAGCAGGTTGCGGGTCCCCTCCACGTTCACCCGCCGGAAGCGCTGGTAATCCTCCTCCGTCTGCGCCGCCACGTGGCCCACCGCCGCCAGGTGATAGACCACATCCACGTCGGCGGCGAGGCCGCGCAGCGTCGCGGGGTCGGTCACGTCGCCGGCGGCCCACTCGATGCCCAAGCCGTCCAGCGCCGAGGTGTCCCGTCCGGGCCGGACCAGCGCGCGGCAGGCCACGCCCCGCTCAGCCAGGCGGCGCAACAGCCGCTGCCCGATGAACCCCGCGCCGCCGGTGACCAGCGCCCTCATGGCTGCCCCTCCGCCGTCAGCCCCTCGATGCACTCCACCAGCCGGTCCCAGGTGAAGCGGTCGCGCTGGGCCCGGATGCTGGCCTGCCACTCCTCCGCCGTCCGGCCATAGATCGCCAGCGCCGCCTGGGCCAGCGCCTCGGGGGCGGCGGGCGGCACGACGTAGCCGGTCTCGCCCGGGATGACGATCTCGGGCAGGTCGCCCACGGCGGTGGCGACGATGGGCCGCTCGTAGCCAAAGGCGATCTGGGCGATGCCGCTGCCGGTGCCGGAGGTATAGGGCAGGACCACCGCGTCGGCGGCGGAGAAATAGGCGCCCACCTGCTCGTTGGAGACGTATTCGTTCATCACGTGGACGCGCCCCTGCAGCCCCAGCCGCTGAATCTGCTCGAGGTACGTCTCGGCGTCCTGCCAGAACTCGCCGACGATCCAGAGGTGCAGGTCGCGCTCCTGGAGGATGCGCGGCATGGCCTCGATGAGGTAGCGGAGCCCCTTGTAGGGCCGCACGAACCCGAAAAAGAGGAGCGTATCGCCCTGGACGCCGAGCTGCCGCCGGGCCTCCTCCTTGCTCATGTCGAAGCGCTTGAACACGTCATAGGTGGGGTGAAAGGTGCGCCGCACGCGCGCCTCGGGGAGCAGCTCGCGCAGGTTGTGCTCGTCCTGGCTGGAGTGGACGATGAACAGATCGCCGTGGTGCAACGGCCAGCGCGCCAGCCAGCGGTCGAAGCGCCGTCCCTCGTGGGGCGTCACGTTGTGGCAGAGGAACAGCGCCCGGGTGGGCCGTCCCAGCTTGACCAGCGGCACGATGGCGGCATAGGAGGGCGCCCAGAAGGAGACCCACCAGGGCAGGATCAGCAGGTCGGGCCGGAACGCGCGCGCCCGGCGGATGGCCTCCCACCAGGTGAGCGGGTTGGAGGGGTCCAGCACGTTCTCGGTGCCGTCCTCCTGGATGGTGAACTCGCTGTGGTCGCGGTCGGTCTGGCCAGGGTAGAGCCAGCGGGGGTATTGCCTGGTCAACGACAAAAAGCGCACCTCATGCTTGCGCCTGAGGTGGCGGTAGAGGAGCGTCGTATAGTGCGAGATGCCCCCCCTAAACGGATAGGAGGGGCCGATGAGGACGATCCGCAGCGACATGGCGGGTTACCTCATGGTTCCTTGCTCCGCCGGACGATGAGGTCCGCCAGAAAGCCCAGGCCGGCGGCCAGCGCGCCCCCGACGACCCAGGTGACCGCGGCGCCGTTGGCCCGGCCGGCGATGAACAGGTCGGCGAGCGCCTTGAGCGCGCCCACCCCCATCAGCAGGCCGGCCAGGGGCAGATAGACCCGCAGCGGGTTGAAATAGATGGTGGTGCGCAGCACCGTGAGCAGGTACTTCCAGGTGTCCTTGATCGGGTGAAAGGTGGAATGCCCCACCCGCGGGTAATAGTCGATGGGCGCGAAATCCACCCGCAGGCCGTCGTTCATAAAGGCGAGGGTGATGGTGCTTACCCACGAGTGCCCCGGCGGCAAGAGGTGCAGGTAGCGCAGCGCCAGGCTCTTTTTGAAGGCGCGCATCCCCGAGTTCAGGTCGGGGATCGGGCGGCCGGTGAGCAGGGAGGCCAGCCCGCGGATGGCGTTCTTGGCGAAGGAGCGCAAGAGCTTGACCGTCCCCGCCTCCCGCGTGCGCGCGCCCACCACCATGTCGCAGCGCTCCAGCGCGCCGAACAGCCGCGGGGTGTCCTGCGCGGGATAGGAGCCGTCGCCATCGGTCACCAGCACGTACTCGCTCTGGGCGGCGTGGATGCCGGTGGTGCGCGCCGCGCCGCCGCCGCGGTTGGTGTGGTGCTGGATCAGCTTGACCCGCGGATAGCCGCGCACCACCTGCGCCGTGCCGTCGCGGGAGCCGTCATCCACCACAATGATCTCGTAGGGCCGCCCGGCGGCATCCATCGCCCGGATGGTCTCCTCGATCACTGGCCCGATGGCCTGCTCCTCGTTATAAGCGGGGATGACGATGCTGACCAGCTCCATGATCTCGCCTCTTCCTCTTGGATCGCCCGCGGCTCAGGCGTATTTCCAGGCCATCTCGATGGCGTTGCGCGTCCAGACGTGCAGCCGGTCGGGGTGGCCAGCCAGCGTCTGCAGCTCGCGCAGGATGATCTGGTAGCGGCTGCCCTGCAACGCCCGGGCCCCTTCCTCCAGGTCGCGGCGGATGGTGGCGTCGTCATCGGGAAAGACCACGGCGCTGGCCTTCTGCCGCCACATGATGACATAATCGCGGCCCACGCGCTGGATCAGCTTGTTCAGGTTCGTCCAGGCGCTGCAGACAAAGATGCGCAGGTTGGGGATGGTGAGCACCTGCTCCATCTTGTGGGTGAGGTTCTCGCAGCAGCCATAGCCCACCAGGCCGTAGCGGGCGAAAATCGGCTTCTGATAGTTGAGCAAGAATTCCTCCCACATCCTGGGCGAGACCTGGTCGAATTCCTGGCTGTTGGCCATGCACCACGAGTTCTTGCAGGTGTACTGGCCGTCGGTCGGCGCGCCGATGGGCTCGCTGCAGGTCATGGGGCCGGTGGTGTTGGGCGTGAGCAGCCCGGTGGCCTCGGCGGCGTCTATGGAGCGCAGCACCGCATCGCGCAGGTAGGCCATCAACTGGTGGATCATCTCGGGCTCCATGGCCAGGTAGAGCATCAGCGGAGAGAGCCCCACCAGCTCGGCCGCGGGGCTGCACAGCGTGCCGCCCATCACCGGCCCGCAGGCCAGCTTGACCGGCATGAGGTCGCCCAGCAGGTCCTGGGTGCGCCCCATCGCCGCGTCGGTCTTGGCCTGGTTGAAGGTGAACTGCGGCGGGACCAGCAGGCCCATATCCGCCGGCGACTTGATGGGCGGGTCATAGGCCCAGGAGCCGCCCTCCTCGTCGGAGCGGTGGCGCCCGATATCCACGCCCCAGGTGTTGGCGGGGGTGCGGTCAAAGGCGGCATGGACCTCCCAATAGGGGTCCAGCGGCTCGTCGTCGCCGATCTCGCGTTTGATCAAGAGCTGGCGCAGCGCGTACTCCCAGTGGC
>JAAYEA010000461.1 GCA_012689325.1 Chloroflexota bacterium | reverse complement strand
GCTGCCCCCCCTGCGGCTGAGCCTGAGCGGGCGGCAGCTTTTGCTGGCCCCGGCCGATTCCCACGGCGGGCGGCGGCAGCCCCTGCCCACCGACCTCACCGTCACCGACGCGGGGCTGCTGGAAGGGGAGGGGCTCGCCGACGGCCCCTACCTGCACCACATCCCCCCCGCCGCCACCTACGCCCTGGCCGGGCTCTATCGCGTCCAGCCGCTGGATAGCCAGCGGGTCGGCAACCCCTGGCACCGCCTCACCCTGGAGCTGCAAGCGCCGGAGCGGACCAGCGTGCGCGCCTATACTTGCGCCAGCGACGTCTTGCAGCCGGCCCTCGACGCCGCTGGGCTGTTGGAGGAGCCGCCGCAATGGGGGCCCTGGCAGGCGGCGCCCGCCAACGCCGACGAGTTTCTGGTCCAGTCGCCGCCCGGGCGCTACCTCTACCTGGCGCTGGCGCTGCGCGGCCCCGGCGACCGCACCCCCACCGTGGAGCGGATCTATGTCCACGCCCGCCGGGAGTCGTCGCTGCGCTGGCTCCCCGCCGCCTACCAGGCCGACGAGACCAGCCGCCACTTCCTGGACCGTTTCCTCTCGCTCGCCGACACCCTCTGGGGCGAGATCGAGAGCCAGATCGAGGATTTCGGGCTCGCGCTGGATATCGGCGGCGCGCCCGCCGCTTTCCTCCCCTGGCTGGCCTCCTGGTTCGACCTGGCGCTGGAGCCGAGCTGGACCGAGGCGCAGCGCCGGGCCGTGTTGCGCGAGATCGTGGAGCTCTACAGCCGCCGCGGGACGATCCGCGGGCTGCGCCGCCTGCTGCAACTGCACGCCAGCGCGCCCGAGCCCCTGCCCCAGATCGTCGAGCACTACCCGGGCCTCGGCCACCCGCTCCTGGAGACCTGGCTGGGCCAGCCGCCCGGGGACGACGCGCCCCACCATTTCACTGTGCTCTTGCCCGCCTGCGCCCTGGATACGGCGGACAAGCGCGCCGCGCTGGCCCGCCTGATCGGGGAGAACGCGCCCGCGCACTCCCATTTTTGCCTGCGCCCGGTGGCCCCGGGCGTGCGGCTCGGCTCCGCGACGGTGCGGGGGAGCGCCCTGGGGCTGGATAGCCTGCTGGGCGGCCACCCCACCTGGCGGCTCCCCGCCCAGCCGCCCCGCCTGGATGGGGAGAGCGTGCTGGGGGTCAGCACCGCGCTGGCCGCGCCGCCCGAGCCCCGCGCGGTCTCGGTTCGCCTCGGATATACGCGCCTGGGCGAGGCCCGCCTGGGCTGTCGCATCAGCCATCCTTGCCGTTCGCCGGAGAAACCGGAAGGGAGTTGTGAACCATGTCCATGAAATCGTCCGCCAATGGCCTCTGCCTGCCCTGCGGCCTGCAAACCTTCGAGCGCAACCGCTACTTTGATGGCAAGCTGCTGGTCACCAGGGATTTCCAGGAGGAGCAGAACTATCTCAGGGGCAAGGGCCGGCTGCACAACGACCTGCTGCATGGCGTTGGCACCGTCTGCGGGCTCAAGGTGGAGCAGCATCCCAACCCCGCCTGCCGCAGCGAGTTTGTCGTGCTGGAGCCGGGGCTGGCGCTCGATTGCTGCGGCAACGAGATCGTGGTCCCGCAGGAAAAGGTCGTGCCCCTGCGCGACCTGATCGAGGAGGCGCTCAAGGCCAAGGGGCTCTTTGCCAATGGCCAGCCCGCGCCCCACGACGTCTTGGTGCGCCTCGCCTACCACGAATGCGACGCCGAGCCCGTCCCCGCGCTGCTGGATAACTGCGACTGCGAGTCCGGCGTCGAGTTTGGCCGCACGCGGGAAGGCCACCGCCTCTTGGTGAGCCTGGACGACCCGGCGAGCCAAGCCGCCGGGCGGGCGTGCGACTGCGCCGACCCGCTGGAGGCCCGGCTGGAGTGGCAGCACACCCTGGCCGCCGCCCAGCCGCGGGCGCTGGTGGTGGACCGCGCGCTGATGCGGCTCTACCTGGTGGAATGGGACGGCAAGCAGGGCTGGCTGCGGATGTACGACGCCAGCAACCACAGCCTGGTGACGCCGCCGGTGGCCCTGGGCGAGCGGCGCGTCCAGCCCGTGGCGGCCTGCCGCTCCAACCTGGGCGACCTGATCTACGTGGCGGTCAGGGAGCCAGGTCACGCCGCCGTCGCCAAGGTGCTGATCTGGGAGCAGAACCGGCTGGAGACCGACCCCGGCGCGGCGCTGCGGGCCAGCCTGACCGTGGGCCCCGCGGAGCTGGTGGGGCTGGAGGTCTCGCCGCTGGATGACAGCCTCTACGCCCTGCTGCGCGACGGCCGGGTGCTGCGCTGGAGCGCCAACTCGATCCGCGATTGGGTGGAAGCCAACGGGACCGGCGCCGAGCCGAGCCCCCTCGCGCAGGACCTGCGCAACGCCGACGCCGCGCCCGCGACGGCGACCGTGACCCCCGCCGACATGGCCATCAGCTACGATGGCCGCTGGATGGTGGTGGCCGACGCGGCCCAGCCGCGCCTGATCGCGCTGCACCTGGCCCAGTTCGCCCCGGCGGCGCCGCTGGGCGGCAACGTCAGCAACCTGATGAAAGCCTTTGCCCTGCCGCCGGGACACCTCCCCTCCGTGGTCGAGTTCAGCTATGACGGCGCGTACCTCTATGCGCTGTGCGCGGGGAGCCAGATGCTCTACCGCATCCAGGTCCGCGAGAGCCTGGGCGACCTGATCCCCCTCATCCCCGCCGAGGGCAACGCCTATAGCGCCGTGCATCTGGCCAAGCCGCCCGAGGGGGGCCAGCCGCCCAAGCCGCTGCCGCTGGACCTCGGCATCTCGCCCCGGGACAACTGGTGCTATGTGCTGCGCCGCGAGTTCGACGCCGGGGGCCAGCCCCGCGACCGCGGCGAGGTGCTGATCCTCTCCGTGGACGCCATCAACGAGCGGCGCGGCCCCGCCATCGTCGAGCTGGAAGAGACCAAGCTGGGCCCCGGCGCCGTCCACACCAAAGGGAACGCCCTGTTCCAGAACCTCGCCCTCTGGGGCCAACGCCTGTACGTGGCCAGCGAGACCCTGCCCGTCGCGGACCCCGCGCAAGGCAGCGTCAGCATCCTGTATGTCGACGAGGCCGCCTGCGACGCCTTTATCGATCGCTCCATCGACGGCTGCGCGAGCTGCGCCGACGCCAGCGAGGGCGTGATCCTCGCCTCCATCCAGGGCTACCAGTGGGACCAGCCCATGACCACCGACGAATCCGCGACGGTCAACCGGATCGACAACCTCACCCACCGGCCGCTGGTCCCCAGCACCAACACCCTGCGCCAGGTGATCGAGTGCATGTTGAAAAAGGGCATCAGCGAGGGGATCCCCGGCCCCCGCGGCGCCGCCGGCCCGGCGGGAGAAAAGGGCGACATCGGCCCCCAGGGCCCCAGGGGCGAGCGGGGCGAACGCGGGGAAAAGGGTGAGCGCGGCGAGAAAGGCGAAAAGGGCGACCCCGGGACCCTCACGCCGGGAAACCATAACCAGGTCGTCCAGGCGAGCTGGCACCACGACCAGGTCTTTAGCTCCACCGAGTTCGTCGAGCGGCTGGGCGAGGTGGGCCTGTCGGTGGCCTTTAGCCGGGAGGTGCAACGGGCCGCCATCAACCGCCGGAACGTCCAGGTGCTGGTCCGCCGGATGCAAGAGACGCCCCTGGGCCAGCTCGAGTGCGAGTGCGTCTTCCCGATCCCCGTCCAGCCCGTCGCCCCCACCAAGGCCGAGGAGGTGGACATCCACTGGCTCGTCGGCAGCGCCGTCGCCTCGGACGGGTTCGAGCTGCTGACCGAGGTGGCCGAGATCCCCGCCGCCGCGTCGCTGGCCCCCGCCCTGCGCCTGCGGCTGGGGCAGGTCAAGTGGGACAACGTCGACGTGGTCAAGCGGCTGGTGCAGGCGTGCGGCCTGGTCAACGCCGCCGGCCAGCCCCAGCTCACCGTGACGGTGGTGCTGCGCGGGAACTGGCTGGTGGACCAAAAGGGGAGCGCCCTGGATGGCGAGAACCTCTGGCCCGGCGTGCCGGAGCGCCCCTCCACGCATGGCGTGCAGGGACGGCTGAGCGGCAACGGCGCCGAGGGCGGCGACTGGGTGAGCGTCTTTCACATCGTGCCGTGACCCCCGGCCCAGGCGCGACAGAGCGAGGTTATGAACCATGACAAAAGCTGCTGGCCCATCGGAAAAGCCGATCGCCGGGCCGCTCCGGCGAGCGCGCTATGTCCCGCGCCAGTTGGTCAGCGCGGCGGAGCTGAACGCCGACCAGGCCTATTTCCGCGAGCTGGCCCGCCGCCACAACCGCTTCCTGCACGGCTGCGGCGTAGTCTGCGGGCTGGAAGTGCTGGTCCAGCCCGGCGGGCTGGAAGTGCTGGTCCAGCCCG
>JAAYEA010000460.1 GCA_012689325.1 Chloroflexota bacterium | reverse complement strand
CTGCTGATCCTGCTCAAGACGCCGGCCATCATGTTCAGCCTGCGGGGGCAATAGGTTGGCGCGTATCCTCGTCCTCACCCAGGTCTTGCCCTATCCCCTGGATAGCGGGGCCAAGATCCGCCAATACCACATGCTCCGCTACCTGAGCCAGCAGCATCAGGTCACGCTGGTCTCTTTCGTGCGCCCGGACAACACGCCCGAGCAGGTGGCTCACCTGGCCTCCTTTTGCGCCGCCGTGCACACCGTCCCCATGCGACGTTCCCGCTGGCGCGACGGGCGCGCCGCGCTCCAGGGCCTGCTGACCGGCCTGCCCGTGGTCATCGCCCGCGACGAGATCGGCGAGATGCGCGCCCTGATCCGGCGCCTGGTCACGGAGCTGCGCTTCGCCGCCGTGCATGCCGATCAGATCTCCATGGCCCAGTATGGCCTGCAGGCCATGCGCCAGGGCCAGCTTAGGGGCGTGATCGATATGCACAACGCCATGTACCTGGTGCTGGAGCGCCTGGCGAGCGGCCAGCGCAACCCGGCCAAGCGACTGGCGCTGCGACGCGAGGCGCGCGCCATGGCCCGCTACGAGGCCCGCGTCTGCCGCGCCTTCGACGCGGTGCTCACCGTGACCCGCGAGGACCGCGATTTCTTGCTGCAGCTCTACCCCCAGACGGAACGGGCAGCGCAGGCGGCCAGATTCGTGCCCGTCCCCATCTGCGTCGATCCCTCCCAGGTGTCGCCGGTCGTCCACCGCCCTGCCCCGCCGACGATCTTGCACCTGGGGACCATGTTCTGGCTGCCCAATAGCGAGGGCGTGCTCTGGTTTGCCCGCGACGTGCTGCCGCGCATCTGGGAGCGCGCCCCCGAGGCCCGCTTTGTCGTGGTGGGCAAGGATCCCCTGCCCGAGGTGCGGGCTCTAGCGGCTGACCCGCGCATCCAGGTCACCGGCTACGTGGAAGATCCGGCGCCCTACTTGGAGGCAGCGGATGCCTTCATCGTCCCGCTGCACGCCGCCGGCGGCATGCGCGTCAAGATCCTCGACGCCTGGCTCTGGGGCCTGCCCATCGTCGCCACGCCCATCGGTGCGGAAGGCATCGCGGTGCAGGATGGGGAGAACATCCTGATCGCCGGGGATGCGGCGGGCTTTGCCGAGGCGGTGCTTCGCCTGCTAGGCGATCCCGCCCTCAACCAGCGCCTGCGCCTCAACGGCCGGACCTGGGTGGAGGCCAAGTACGCCTGGCAGGTGGTGTACCAACAGGTCGATAGGATCTACGAATATTTGTGACAGTCCTGCCAGTTCAGGCCTCGGCATTCGCCCCCGCGCCAGGAGAGATGCGACATAATCATGAGATTTGACGAGAACGCTCTGCAACAAGTGCGGGAGACTCGGTTTCTTATCGATCGTGTGGACGATTGGATCTATAGCGAGTTCGACCCCCATATAGGCCAGCGGATCCTTGATGTCGGTTGTGGTTTGGGGAATCTCGTGGGTCGCCTGTGTGACCGAGAGTTGGTGGTCGGCGTGGACACGGACATGGCCAGCATCGAGACGTTGCGCGGGATTTACAGCGGTAGCGAGAGGGTTCGTCTATTCTGTATGGATATCTGCTCTGATCAGGCTAGGAGCCTTGATCGCTTTGCCCTGGATACGGCCATTTCGATCAATGTCTTGGAGCATGTTGAGGATGATGTGTGTGCGCTAGCGAACATGGGAGATCTGGTCGTGCCCGGGGGATATGTCATCACCATTGTGCCTGCACATCCATGGCTGTACGGCTCCATAGATCGCGCAATAGGGCACCTGCGAAGGTATGATAAAGCGTCTATGGCCGCTGCATTGACACGCGCTCACCTGGTTCCTGTCATGCAGAAATACATAAACCTGGCAGGAGCGCTGGGATGGTTCGTAAACAGCCGCCTTCTGCGCAAGAGCGTACCTCCAACTGACCAGCTGAAAGCGTTTAACAGGATGGTGCCCCTGCTGCGGCGACTGGAGCAAGCGATCCCAGTTCCTGTGGGTATCTCCCTGCTCACAATAGCGAGGAAGGCTGAGTGACCTTGAAGCTTGGGCGCATCCTGTTTCTGGTGTTGCTGGTGTCGGTGGCACTACGCTTGGCGCTCGCTGTCTACTACGGCGACTGGGTCCCACCTGAGCACGACGACGAAAGCTACTCAGCGCTGGGCGAGCGCCTATCGGCAGGACAAGGGTACAGCTTTGAGAGTAACTGGTATCCCTTCACACGGCCGGATCACCCGACGGCCTTCTGGTCCTTTGCATATCCCTTGTTTCTGGGGACCTTCTATCGCATTCTGGGGTACCAGCCCCTGTGGCCGCGGCTTGCGCAAGCGATCCTTGGCGGTACACTCTTGCCCCTCATGGCTCTTCGGCTATCCGATCGTGTGTTTCCTCGGCGCAACGCACTGGGCATTCTTGTGGCTGGATGCGTCGCTTTCTATGCGTTTTTCATCCTTTATGCTGCCAGACTGCTCACCGAAACGTTCTACATCATCGCCCTCCTTTGGTCCCTGGAGCGCGCCATCGCCCTGACCGAAGGGCCGAGTCGCGGCCGAGCCATCACATTGGGCCTGAGCCTCGGGCTGGCGGCCCTCTTTCGCCAGTCGATCCTCCCCTGGGTGCCGGTATTGTTCCTCTGGCTGCTCTGGAAGGGCTGGCGCGAGGGCTGGCTGGCGCGGGCCTTTCGCTTGCTGATCCTGGCGGGCCTGGCCCTGTTCGCTTGCATCCTGCCCTTCACCATCCGCAACTATGCCGCCTATGGCCAGTTCCTGCTCCTCAACTCCAACACCGGCTATGCCATGTACTCGGCGCAGCACCCCATGCACGGCATCAGCTTTATCGAGCACGGCGCCGCGCCCCTGCCCGAGGACCTGGTGGGGCAGGACCTCAACGAGGCGCAGTGGGACCGCCTGCTGATGCGCCGCGG
>JAAYEA010000459.1 GCA_012689325.1 Chloroflexota bacterium | reverse complement strand
GTGGGCGTCGGCGGCGGATAGCGCCAGGTCAGCTCCAACCTGGGGCGCAGGGCATAGCTCAAGCTGTTGGAGGAGACGAATTCGTAGCCGCGCACCCCCGCCGACCAGCCCTTGATCACGACGCCCTGGTTGGCGCTGGCGTCGCGCGCCCAGGCATCCACCATCTTGGTCACTTCCAGAGCGTACCACCGCCCGACGCTGCCCACATAGAACTCGTCGCTAGGCTGCGGCCAGATATCGGTCAGCGGGTCGTTGCAGCCGGGGCGATTCCAGGGGATGCCGGGCATGGCCAGAATCCAAGTGGCCGCGGTCTCGGACCAGGGCCGCCGGACCTGATGGGCGCGGATCTTGAGGTCGGGGTTGGAGTGGTAGAGGCCCTCGGCGTAAAGCCAGAGCCGCGCGCGCGTCACCACGGCGCCATAGGGCAGCGTTGGGAGGCTGAACCGCAGCAGCGCCGCGTTTTCCTCGATGTCGCGCCCGCCATCGTAGCCGACCCGCAGCCAGCCGCCATCGGCATAGTTGGCCGACTTGTTAATCTCGCTGATGGTCGTATCGACGACGCCCTGGTAGCCCCCCAGCCCCTGCTGGTAGGTCTCCAGGTACCACTCGCCCAGCCCGCGGCAGGTCAGCGGGCCAAAACGGCCGGCATCGCCGATGCCGCTGCCCTCCCAGACCAGATAGGCGTCATAGGCGCCAAAGGTGTCGTCGTCGTGGATCGCGATGTTGAAGGGGACCACCATCCCCGAGAACGCCGGCGGGCTGGGCAAGAGGTCGGCCCAGGGGATCGCCAGCTCGATGGTATAGCCTTCGTTGGCCCCCTTGAGCTGGGCGCGGGCGATGATCTCCGGGCTGCCGCGGCCCACATGCTCCGTGTACCCATCGAACCGCACGGCGAACTGGTGGTCGTAGGGACCCGCGGTGTTCCAGACGTGGTCTCCATCGCCATCCAGGGCGATCTCGATGCTATCCGAGTTCCAGATGACCTCCGTCCGGCTGTCGAATTGCACCACGTCGTCGGTTACGTCGATGGCAAAATAGAGATACTCCTGGTCCCACTGGCTGCGGGCCACCAGGCTGCAATCGCTGGGGCTGACCGGGCCGGCGGGGTAGCGGGTGCTGGCCGTCTCCCAGTTCAACACGAGCGGCGCGCCCGTGACCCAGGTCCAATCCTCCAAAAAGCCGTCGATGGACAGGGGCATATCCAGCGCCTGGGCGTCCAGCGCGCGCGGCGCGGGCGTGGCGGTGGGCGTCTGCGTGGCCGTGCGCGTGGCCGTCGCGGTGGCGGTGGACGTGCCCGTGGCGGTGCGGGTGGCCGTGGGCGTGGGGCCGCTGAAGGCGTACTCGATGGTCACCTTGGGGCGCTGGGCGGTGGCCCAGTGCTCGGCGCTCCAGAAGCGATACTCCACCGCGGCGGTGGACGCCCCCTGCAGGGCGAGCCCGAAATTGGCGGCAGGGTTCGCCTGCCACGCCTGCGCCAGCGCGGTGATATCCAGGGCGTACCAGGCGCCGATGGCGGAGAGCTCCGCCGTGGCGGCGGCGGTCCCCGCCCGGTCGAGCCCGATGCCGTTGCAGCCGGGTAGTTCCCAGGCCTGGGCGCTGGTCGCCTGCCGCCAGGTGGCCTGCTCGGCCGCCCAGGGGCGCAGCACCTGGTAGGCGCTCAGGGCCAGCGGCGCGATTCCGCCGCGGCTCGCCACATAGATCTCCAGCGTGGCGCTGGTGATGGCGGCATAGCTGGGGATCGGCGACAGGTCGAAGCGGAGCAGCGGGACCGCCGCGCCGTCGGCGCGCACCGCTAGCGGGTCGGTGTGGTGCTGTGGGGTGGTGGGGAACCACGAGGTGAGAAACGTGTCTTCCGCTCCGGCATAGCCCTCGAGGCCCTGCTGCAGGACGATCACTGGGGCGGCGGGGAGGGCGGGGCCAGCCAGGGCAGCGGGCGGAAGCGTGGCGGCCACCAGGGCCAAGATCAAGGCCAGGCAACAGGTCAACGTCAGTCGTCTTGACATATTCGGCTCTCTGTTCTCGGTGGGGCTTGCGCCGGGTTTGCAACTATCAACTATATGCTTATTATAACACGTATCCAGGGCGCAGCCAAATCGGCCAGCGCGCCGTCGTCGAGTATATAGACGCGATTGCGGCGGAAAGGTGACGCCGTTTGGCCCCTGCCTGCTTTTGTGATACCATACACCCGCCTAAAACCGCCCGCAGGCCTGGCCCTGCGAGTTCGGGGCTATGGCGTGGGCGGGGCGATCTTGACGGCGAGCGCGGATGATCGCGACCCAGCCGGTCCGCGTGCCGTTTTTTCATCGCGCAAAGGAGGTGAGGGGATGTCGCTAGAGACCATCTCCTATGGCAAGGTCACTTGGGTCAATATCGAGCAGCCGACGCCGGAGGACGTCCAGGTCCTGCGGCGCAATTATGATTTCCACCCCTTGGAGCTGGAAGACTGCCTGAGCAACATCGAGCGACCCAAGATCGACGAGCACGAGAACTATTTGTTTATCGTGATGCATTTTCCGGTGTACGATTCCAAAAGCCAGGTGAGCCACCCCAGCGAGGTGGATTTTTTTGTCGGCCAGGGGTTCCTGGTGTCGGTGCACGATGGCGACTTGAAGCCGATCTACCAGTTGTTCGACGATTGCCAAAAGTTCGAAAAGACCCGCTCGCGCATCATGGGCCGCGGCGCCAGCCGCCTCCTCTATAGCGTCATCGACCGCCTGGTGGACTATTGCGAGCCGGTCCTGCGCAAGGTGGACAGCAACATCCGGCAGATCGAGGGGAACATCTTTAGCGAGGACATGCGCCGGGTCGTCGGCGACATCTCGATCGTGCGGCGGGACATCATCGCCCTGCGGCGCATCATCCGCCCCCAGATCCCCATCGTCCGCAACCTGGAGGTGGAGGACCGTCCCTTCATCCGCGAGGACCTGGACGTCTATTTTAGCGACATCGTCGACCACCTGACGCGCCTGTGGGACATGCTGGAGGACCACCGCGAGGTGGTGGAAGGGTTGAGCGAGACCAGCGACTCGGTCATCTCGTACCGGCTGAACGATACCATGCGCATCCTCACCATCATCTCGGTGATCATGCTCCCCCTTTCGCTGATCTCGGGGATCTATGGCATGAATGTCGATCTGCCGCTGGACCACCTCTCCTGGGCCTTTGGCATCGTGCTGGGCATCATGCTCATGGTGGCCGTGGGGATGATCGCGCTGTTCCGCAGGTGGCACGTGATCTGATCTTGTGCGTCGCGAATACTGGGAGGAGGCGGACGGGCAGCGCCACGCCTCCTCTCTTCTTGTAGGATGGTCGCCTATATGCCGCTCCGAATTGGTTTGCTAACCGACTGCTACCCTCCCAGCGTGGGCGGGATCGAGCACTATGTCTATAGCCTGGCGAGGGGGCTCGCCCAGCAAGGCCACCTGGTGGACGTGGTCACCCACGAGCCGCCGGGGGCCAGCCGGTCCCGCTGCGCCGTCCGCGCCGAGTCCGAACCCCTGGGCGACGGGTGGCTCACCACCTATCGCTTCAGCGGGCTGGTGCTCCGGTGGGGCGGCGGCGATCCCATGCTGGACCCTCGCCTGCCCTCCCACCTGGTCGAGTTGATGGCGGCGCGCCGCTACGACATCGTGCACGGCCACTCCCTGGCCTCGTGGCTGGTCTTGGCGGGGCTGGTGGCGGCGCGGCGGCTGGGGATCCCTAGCGTGATCACCCGCCATTCCATGACGCGGCGGCCCCAGCGCCCCCCGCTGGTTAGCCAGCTCTTGCTGAGCCTCGAGCTCAGGCTCGCGCGCGGCTGCGCCGATGCCATCATGTCCGTGAGCGAGGCGGCGGCGGACGAGCTGCCCGACGGGCGGCGCCGTTACGTCATGCCCGGCGCCGTGGATGCCGAGACGTGGCGCCCTGACCCGGAGACGCGCGCCCGGATGCGCGCCGAGCTGGGGTATGGCCCGGATGACCTCGTCATCGGCGCCCTTTCGCGCATGGTCCCCTCCAAGGGCTGGCTGGACCTCCCCGAGATCGCCGCCGAGGTGGTCCGCGCGGCGCCGCAAGCCCGTTTCCTGGCCGTGGGCGATGGGCCGGTGCGCCAGCAACTGGAGCGCCGCCTGGATGAGCTGAGCCTCCGGCCGTTCTTCACCCTGCCCGGCGCCAAGCCGTGGAGCGAGGGCCGGGACTATATGAGCGCCATGGACATCTTTTGCTTCCCCAGCCACACCGAGGCCTGGGGGATCGCGCTGCTGGAGGCCATGGCTTGCGCCAAGCCCTGCGTGGCCCGGCGCAGCCCGGGAACCCAAGAGATCGTGGCGCCCGGGGCTGGCTATCTGGTGGACTCGAATGACGAGATCCTGGCCAGCTTGCGGCAGCTCATCGCAGACCCCTCACTGCGCGAGCGGCTGGGCGCCAGCGCCCGCCAGCACGTGGAGCAGCGCTACGCCTGGCCGGTGATGGCGTCCAAGATCGCGAGGGCCTACGGAGAGATCATCCATGGGACGGCCAGGCCCCTGGCCTATCGGCGGAAAGGGACCGCGACCGTGCAGCGGTAGCGGCCCGGCCCGCGGCGCGGTTTGTCCAGCCGCGGATAAGCCGGTATAATGGGCCGGGTGTCGGCCCATCCGCTGGGTTACTCGGGAAAGGCGAGTCGCGATGAAAGATCCCCTGTCCCTTCCGGGCCGGCGTTGGCTCCCGCTTCTCAGCGTCGCCAGCGCCGTGACCATGATGGCGGCCCTCTATGCGGCCCTGCTCTACGCTCCCACCGAGCAGAGCATGGGCGACGTGCAGCGGGTCTTTTATTTCCACCTGGCCTCGGCCTGGGTGGGGTTCCTCGCCTTTTTCGTGGCCTTTGCCCTGGGCTGGCGCCACCTCGCCCGCCCCGATTGGCGGCTGGATGCCTGGGCGGCGGCCTCGGTGGAGATCGGCGTGCTCTTTTGCGCCATCGTCCTGCTCAGCGGCTCGCTCTGGGCGCGGCCGATCTGGAACACCTGGTGGACCTGGGACCCGCGGCTGACCACCACCCTGGTGCTGTGGGTCTACTATGCGGGCGTGCTGGCGCTGCGCGGCTCGGTGGACGAGCCCGAGACCCGCGCCCGCTACACCGCCGTGCTCAGCATCATCGGCTTTATCAACGTGCCCCTGGTTTTCATGGCGATCCGCTGGTGGCGCACCATCCACCCGGTGATCCTGGACGCGCGGGGGATGCACCTGGAGCCGGCGATGCTGGTCGCGCTGGTGGCCGCGCTGGTGGCTTTCACCCTGCTGTACATCACCCTCTGCCTGGCGCAGGTGCGGGCCGCCTACCTGCGGCAGCGGGTGGAGGCGCTCCAGGGGCAGATGGAGGATCGGCTGGAAAAGCGCATGGCCCGGCGCCCCGGGCAAGGAGCAGCATGAGCAACCTCGGATACCTCTATGCGGCCCTGGGGGTCACCTGGGGCCTGATCGCCCTCTACGTCTATCGCCTGTACCGGCAACAGCAGCGCCTGCAGCGCGAGCTCGAGGCGCTCCAGCGGCTGCACGACCGGCAACAACAGGAAGCCTAGCCCATGACCAAGCCGGTGACCGGCCGAACCAGGGATGTGGTGATCCTGCTGGATCGCCTGATCTACATCCTGGCCAAGCATTGGCTCTTTGCGGTGAATTGGGCGGTGCTGCTCTACGTGGCGCTGCCCCTGTTGGCCCCCGTGCTGATGCATGACGGCCACGCGGGCTGGGGCGCCTATCTCTACGACCTCTACGGTCCGCCCACCTGCCACCAGTTGCCGGAGCGCTCCTATTTCCTCTTTGGCCCCAGCGCCACCTATAGCCTGTCCGAGCTGGAAGCGCTGACCGGCGGGGAGGTGCCGCTGCGTTACGTCGGCAATGGGGAGATCGGCTACAAGGTGGGGCTGTGCCAGCGCTGCCTGGCCATCTACGTGACGCTCTTTTTGGCGGGGGTCGCCTTTGCCCTCGTGCGGCCCAGGCTGCGGCCGCTCCCTTGGAAGGTGGCGCTCCTTGGCCTCGCACCGCTGGCCATCGATGGCGTCGGCCAACTGGTGGGCCTGTGGGAGTCCACCTGGCTCACCCGCACCCTCACCGGCGCGGCGGCCAGCCTCGGCGTGGTTGGGTTCCTCTATCCCGTGCTGGATCGCGGCTTTGAGGACGTCAAACGGACGGTGGAGCGCCAGCTGCACCTGGACGGGGGCGGCTCAGCGGGGGGCGCGCCGCGTGGTGAAGAACAAGAGCGCCAGGGCGGCGCCCCCTAGGATCACCAGCGCGCCGAGCTTGTAGATCCGGTGCGAGAGCAATAGCGCCAGCGCGCCGAACGCGGCGGAAAAGAGGCAATAGACCGCCACGATCTGGCGCTGGGAGAGCCCGGCATCCTGCAGCCGGTAATGCAAATGTCCCCGGTCCGCCCCGCCCATCGCCTTGCCTCCGCGCCAGCGGCTATACGCCTGCCAGGCCACATCCACGATCGGAATCCCCATCACCAAGAGGATCGTTGCCACGCGCGCCCCGGCGATGATCGAGAGCGTTCCCAGGGCATAGCCCACCACATGCGCGCCGCTGCCCATGAATATCCTGGCGGGGTGGGCGTTGAAGGGGAGAAAGCCCGCCATGGCCCCAAAGAGCGCCAGGGGGAGCAGCGCCACGCTGTATTGCTGCTCGCGGACCATGTGGATAGTCAGGATCAGCGAGCAGATGGCCGT
>JAAYEA010000458.1 GCA_012689325.1 Chloroflexota bacterium | reverse complement strand
GTACGACGCGGGGATCGTCCCGCCGACGGCCACCCCGACGTTGACGCCGTTGCCCAGTGCGACGCCGACGTCGTCTTCGACACCGACGTCGTCCTCGACACCGACGCCCACCGGCACGCAAGTGGCGTCCTCGACACCGACGTCGTCCTCGACACCGACGCCCACGCCCGTCTCCACCGGCACGCCGACCGGCGTTCCGGCCTCTGTGCAGACGGCCGTCGCTGGGCTGGAGGTCAGCGTCGCCGCGCTGGCCACCCGGGTGGCGGCGATCTCGGGCACGCTGAGCGGGGTCGGCGAGGTCTTTTGGCCCACCCCGGCGCCTACCACCGTGCCGCGCCCCGAGCTGGTGGCCTACCGCGTCCAGACGCCGCCGGTCATCGACGGCGACTTGGGCGAGTGGGGCGAGGTGGGCCAGCTCACCTTTAGCGCGGCCGCCGCCGACTATCACTGGGGCAAGCCGCTGCTAGCCATGGACCCGCGGGCCGTGATCAGCGCCCGCTGGGACGACCGCAACCTATATCTCTCCTTCGCGGTGCGCGACGCGAGCATCGTCACCGATAGTGGGACGCGCCATTGGCAGGACGACGGCATCGAGGTGGCCCTGGATGGCGCCTACGACCGGACCCCCGGCGGCCCGGGCGATTACCTCTTGACCTTCCGGCCGGACGGCGCCTTTACCAACATGGACCAGGCCGCGCCGGCGGTGGTCCGGGCGGTCGGCATCGGCGCCTCCGGCTATAACATGGAGCTGGCCATCCCGCTCGCCAGCCTCTCGTCCAAGACGGTGGCCGAGGGCGCCCGCATGGGCATCACCTTTGGCCTGCGCGACGATGACGACGGCGGCGATGTGGACGGCTATATCATCTGGAAGGGGAGCGACACCCTCCAGGGGCAGGCTGGCTTTGCCGACCTCCGCTTCACGGCGCAAGTGGCGCCGGCGGCGCCGGCTGTAGCGCCGGAGCGCTCGGCCGCCGAGGCGGAGGGCTCGGACGTGGGGAGCAAGGCCCTGAGCGGCGTGGTCAGCCTGCAACAGGGGATCAACGGCTACACTGGCGCGCAGGACACCTATCTCGTCGCCAGCGACTGCGCCGAGATCAACCTCTCCGGCGAGGGGAGCCTGGGGCTCAGCGACAACCCGAAGCGGCGCGTCCTGCTGCGCTACGACCTGACCACCGCCCTGCCGCGCAACGCCGTGGTTACCCAGGCCATCTTGAGCCTGCGCGCCTACGCCGGCGGCTGGAGCCGCATGGACATCGACGTCTATCCGCTGCGCCGGGCCTGGAACGCCGCCGAGGCGACCTGGTCCCAGGCGGCGCACGGGCAGCCGTGGCGGACCGCCGGCGCCGAGGCCGCCGAGGACCGCAGCTTTTTGGTGGCCGCCACCAGCGCCGTCAACCTGCTGAACGTCTGGTACGACATGGACGTCACCAACCTGGTCAAGGGCTGGGCGGCCAACCCCGCCGCCAACTATGGCGTGATCGTCATCCCCCGCGCTGGGACCGTCTCCAGTTACGACTTTTACGCCGGTGAGTCGCCGCAACTAGGCTGGCGCCCCAAGCTCACGGTCTATTACACCGTGCCGTGAGCCCCAAAGATTCGAGAGGTCTTCCTAGACCTCTCGAATCTGCCGTTTGCCCTTCCGCGCCAACCGCGCTATCCTGAGGGCGGAGGGACGCATGGCCATCCACCTCATGATCGCGCCTGCCGCCAGCGGAAAAACCCACCGGTGCATCCAGCGCTTGAAGGAGCTGCGCGCCTCGGCGAGCGCCGGACCCTTGGCGCCCGTCTGGGTCTGCCTGCCCAACGCGCTCCAAGTGAGCGCCTTTCGCGCCCGCCTGGCCGCCGAGGGCGGGCTGCTGGGCATCCGCAGCGGTGCCTTTGGCTCCTTCTACCGCGACCTGTTGAGCCGCGGGCCGCTCATTCCCCGGCCCCAACTCGCCGCCGCCGCCCAATACCGCGTGCTGCGCGTCCTGGCGGAGGAGGCGGCCCGCCGCGGCGAGTTACCCCACTATGGCCCCATCGCCGCCAAGCCCGGCTTTTGCCAGGAGCTCCTCTCCTTGATCCGCGAGCTGAAAGCCCTGTACATTCGCCCGGCGGAGTTGGCGCGGCTCTGGGGGGATGGCGCCCCGGCCCAGCGCGACTTGGCGGCGCTTTACGCCCGCTATCAGGGCTGGCTGGAGGCCCACGGCTGGGCCGACGAGGAGGAGCTCGGCTGGCAGGCCCTCGACGCGCTGGACGAGTCGCCCGACCTGGGCCGCGACCTGGCGCTGCTGTTGGTGGACGGCTTTGACCACCTGGACGAGGTGCAGCTCCGCGCCCTCGCGCGACTGGGCCAGCGGGTCGGCGAGCTGTGCATCACCCTGACCGGCCAGGCCGGGCCCGCTCGGCTGGCCCAGCGCCGCTTCGACCGCGCGCGGGAGGCGCTGGAGGCCCGCCTGGGCGTCTCGCCGACCTACGAGGACGCGGAGGCGCGGCTCCACCCCGCGCTGGCCCGCCTGGAGCGGCACATTTTCGACATCGCGCCGCCCCACCTCCCCGACGGCCAGGGGGCCATCGCATTCCTGGAGGCCACCGATCCGCCGGGCGAGGCCCGCGAGGCGTTGCGCTGGCTCAAGGCGCGCGTCGTCCAGGATGGCTATTCGCCCGGCCAGGTCGCCTTGCTGGCCCGCGACCTGGGCCCCTACCGCTCCTATCTCCGCGAGGCCGCCGCCGAGTTCGGCCTCCCCCTCCGCCTGGCCGACCAGGAGCCGCTGGCCAGCAACCCTTGCATCGCCGCCCTCTTGGACTTGCTGGCGCTGGCCTTGCGGGATTGGCCCTGGCGGCAGGTGGTGGACGCCTGGCGCAGCCCCTACCTGGATTGGGGCGGCCTCGGCGTCGAGATCGCCCCGGCGGACGCCGACCGGCTGGCCGCCGCGGCCCACTGGGGGCAGGTGGTGCAGGGGCGCGCGGCCTGGCAGGAGACCCTCGCGCGCCTGGCCCGTCCCATCGCCGAGGCCGCCGGCGATGACGAGTCCCGCGAGGCGCCCTTCCCGCCGGAGGAGGGGCAGCGGCTGCTCTCCCTCTGGCAGGGCTTTGTCCGGGCGGTGGAGCCGCCGCCGCTGGGGACCGTCGCCGAGCAGATCCGCTGGGTCGAGGAGCGGATCGGCCCGCTGCCGGATGAGGAGGATGAGGGCGAGGGTGGCGCGAGCCTGCGCCTGGGGCAGCGCGCCCAGCACCCCGACCCCGCGATCCAGCGGCGGGACGAGCGCGCGCTCCACGCCTTCAAGGAGGTGCTGCGGGG
>JAAYEA010000457.1 GCA_012689325.1 Chloroflexota bacterium | reverse complement strand
TGGCCTCGGCTGCGCCGATGGCTCTGGCGGCCCCGGCGGCCAAGCCGCCCAGCCAGCGGACGCTCAGCCGGCAGCTCAAGGCCTACCTGCAAGAGGTAGAGATGGGCGAGTCAGCGGCGGCGCGCCAGACGGTGAGCCTGGAGGAGCTGCGCGCGGCGATGGACCGCTTCGCCGTGGCGCTCTATGACGCCAAGGCGGGGCCGTCGCCGGCGGGGGCGCTCGCGGCAGCGCCGGACCCGGCGGAGGCGCGGAGCGCGGCCTATGCGTACCTCTTCCGCGCCGCGGCGGATTTCGTGACCCCACGTGACCTCTATACCACCGAGAGCCTGGAGCTGCTGGGGACGGTGGCGCTGCACTAGGCGATGCGGAGGCAAGCTGGCGCCGCCAACTTGCCTCCCCGCCCGCCTCGGCTACAATCCACGCCAGCACCATCATCCTGTCCCCATCGGGAGCGCCAGACCATGAAGATGCATCCTCTCCTCCAGGACCCTGCCGCGGTGCTGGTGATCCACAACCTGCTTCCCGCCGGAGCCGGAGCCGCCGTCCCCTGGGCCCAGTTTCAGCGCGCCGCGCGCGAGGCGCTGGCCGCCCTCCAGCTCGAGCTGGACGGCGAGCGGGTGGTGATCAAGCCCAACGTCACCGCCGGTGAGCGGTTCCAGGACCCCGATTGCGGCATCGGCGTCCATCCCGGCTTTGTCCAGGGGATGATCGAGCACCTGGTGGGGCATGGGGCGCGGGCTAGCCGCATCACCATCGCCGAGGACCCCCGCGACACCGACGATAATGACCCGCGGCATTGGCGCGGGACCGGCTATGACACCATGGCCCCTGCCATGGGCGTCAAGCTCTATTCGCCCACCACCTACACTTGCGTCAAGCGGCCCGTGCCGCGTCCCCTGGCCCATCCCGTGCTGAACGTCAGCCGCCTCGCCGTCCAGCCGGGCGCGGTGCTGCTCAACGTGCCCAAGCTCAAGACCCACAACCTGGGCATCACCACCCTCTGCCTCAAAAACCTGATGGGCCTGGTCAACGTCTTCGACCGGCACTATTGCGGCCAGGCTTGGAAAGAGCTGCCGGAGGAGGCGCGGTCCGACCCTAGGCCGCGGGGGGAGTGGTTGACCCGCGAGCTGCACGAGCGCTGGCAGGAGGGCCTAGCCCGGCGGCTGGCCGATACGGCGCAGGTGATCCGCCCGACCCTCAACGTGGTGGAGGGGGTGGTCGGGCGCGAGGGGACGGGCTTTCAGCGGGGGCGCAACCGCGCCCTGGGGTGGGTCATTGCCGGCGTCAACGTGGTGGCGGTGGATAGCGTCGCCAGCTACCTGATGGGCTTTGACCCGCAAAAGCTCATCTATTTGCAGGTGGCGACGGCGGCGGGCCTAGGCGAGAGCGATCTGGGCAAGCTGCGGGTCTACGCGGCGCAGGGGGCCGAGTTCGCGCCTTGCGACCCGGCGGCCTTGCGGGCGGACCCGCCGTTCCGGGTGATCTCGAACATCGTCGGCGAGGACCCGGGGCTGTTTGCCGAAGGCGAGCAGGGTGTATAACAGAGGGAGGCGAGCATGGCGTTCAACGTGAAAAAGCGCGGCAAGGTGACCTACTACTATGTGGGGGAGCACCCCACGCTCTCGTCGCTGGTGACGGAGGAGCAGCCCGATGGCGACCTCAAGATCTATTTCGCGGGGCTCACCGGCGGCTACTCGGCCAAAAACGTGCTGGGCCTGGACGAGGTGGTGACCATGGACCCGCACCGCGAAATCCCGCTGGTCTTTGCCTGTTGGGAAAAGTGGCTGCAGGACGCGGGCATTTGCGGCTCGCTGCGGGACGTGGATTTCCTGGAGATACATGCCTTTGGCTGCCAGCCCAAGACGCCCAACCCGCTGGTGGACCCGCTGGGCTACGCGGCGGAGCAGGATCGGCTGCGCAAGGCCTATGCGGAGGCGTATAGCGGCTACTTTCGCGATCGCCTGCCGGAGAACGGCGTGCCCGCGCGGTTCACCGTCCACCTACTGGACGTGCCGGACAAGGCCGCCTCGTACGAGTTCTATGGCACGGCGCTCTACCAGAAGGCGCTGAAAAAGCAGGAATAGCACACAGATTTCACCGATGAACGCAGATTAGGAAGATGGAAGTTCCTGATCCGTTCGATCCGTGTAAACCCGTGTACCAATCCGGAGGAGCACCATATGATCGACTTGGAGGGGACCATCCGGCAACTGGCTGCGAGCGCGGAGGCGATCCGCGTCCTGGTGGAGGCCGTCGCGGAGGTGCAAGCGGAGTGGCAGCCTGACCCCAAGAGCTGGTCGCTGAAAGAGGTCATGCGGCACCTCTATAGCGAGGAAAGCACCGACTTTCGGCGGCACCTGCGCGAGCTGTGGCACGAGCCGCCCATCCTC
>JAAYEA010000456.1 GCA_012689325.1 Chloroflexota bacterium | reverse complement strand
CGCCCATGTCCGGCGTGGGCGGCGGGGTGCTCTTTGTGCCGCTGACCACCGCCTTTTTCCCCTTCAGCGTGGACTTTGTCCGGGGCGCCGGGCTGATGGTGGCCCTCTCCAGCGCCCTGGCCTCCTCCCCGCAGCTCATCCGCAGCGGCCTGGCCAGCCTCAAGATCACTGCCCCCACCGTCACGGTCTCGATGGTCACCTCGGTGCTGGGCGGCGCCGCGGGCCTCTGGATCACCAAGCAGTTCGCCGACGGGCAATATTATGTCACCATCGCCTTGGGCGTGATCCTACTCTTTGTCCTGGTGGTGATGGCCCTCTCCAAGCGGGTCGAGTACCCCGACGTCCAGGTGCAGGGCCCTTTCGCGGCGGGCCTGGGGTTGGAGGGCTGCTGGTACGAGCCGACCCAGGGCAAGTTGGTCCACTACAAGTGCACGCACTTGCGCTGGGGGGTGCCCGCCTTTGCCCTCACCGGTTTCATCGCCGGCATGTTCGGGATGGGCTCCGGCTGGGCCAACGTGCCGATCCTCAACCTGATCATGGGCGCGCCGATCAAAGTGGCCACGTCCACCAGCATGCTCATCATCGCGGTGAACACGCCCGCCGCGGCCTGGGTCTATCTCGCCAACGGCGCGATCCTGCCGATGATCGTCGTCCCCGCCGTGGTGGGCATCAGCCTCGGCGCGCGCATCGGCGCCAAGCTCGCGCTGCGCGCCAAGCCCAAGATGGTGCGCCACATGGTGATGGGCATCCTGCTCGTCTCCGGGGTGCTCAACATCGTCAAGGGCTTGGGCGGCCTCGGCGTCATCCCCAAGGGATTGTGAGGCAAGCATGGGCCACCACGAACACGACATCCCGCTGGACCCCTCCAGCGTCAAATTCGTCCGGGCGATGGAGGTTCTCACCATCATCGGCATGACCATCGTCATCGGCGCCGGGTTGGCCTATTTCGCCGGCTGGGGGCAGTGCACCCCCTTCGAGACGGTCGTCGCCAACTGGCATCTCCCCGTCGCCGAGTACTGGGAGATGACGCGCGGCGCCGAGTCCCAGGGCTACGGCTGGATCATCCACAACCTGCGCTGCGCGGCCAGGGTCGTCCTGGTGGGCATGGCCGTGCTGATGACGGCGCCGCTGGTGGCGGTGCTGGCCATGCTGCCCACCAAGGGCATCTATCGCTGGTTCTATATCGTGCTCGCGCTCGAACTGATCGCCGCGTCGCTCATGCCGCTGCTGGAGTAGCGCGTATGGCGTATCGCCCATCGCGTATCGCCTATCGCGTATCTCTCCTACGATAAGCGATTTGCGATGAGCGATTTATGACACGCCCACACACTGAGGAGGCCAAACCACCCATGATCACCGGAATCGCCCACATCTGCTTCACCGTCTCGGACCTGGACCGGTCCATCAAGTTCTACCAGGAAGGGCTCGGCTTCACCCACGCTTTCGACTTTGTCCGCGACACCGGCGAGCGCCACGGCTGCTACCTGCACATCGGCGGGCGCAACTTTATCGAGATGTTCGTCGGCCCGGTGGACCCGCCGGTCAAGGGCCAGGCCTACCGCCACTTTTGCCTGGAGGTGGACGACATCCAGGCCACCGTGGCGGAGCTGCGCGCCAAGGGCATCGAATGCAGCGAGATCAAACTCGGCAAGGACCAGTCGTATCAGTCCTGGGTCACCGACCCCGACGGCAACCGCATCGAGCTGCACGACTATACGCCGCAGTCCTGGCAAGGGCCGGCGCTGGTGGAGCGGGGATAGGTGTAAGCCAGACCTCTGAGGTCTCGGAAGACCTCAGAGGTCTCTTTTCGCCGCGGCGGGACCGTCCAGAACCCGTCAGGTCATGGTCCTTCGACCTTCGACGTTGGACGTCCTTCCTGCAACCTGCCACTGGCCTCTTGCCACTGCACCCCTTCCCGCGTATAATCTCCCCAGAAGACACCACTATCCCCCTGGGGAGAACGACCCATGACCATGACCGATCGCGTCGTGCGACTGCGCCAACAGAGCCTCGAGGCCGTGCCGGCCCTGTCCTCCGAGCGCGCCGAGCTGATGACCGAGTTCGACCAGCAGGCGGGCGAGATGCCGGCACCTGTGCGTCGCGCCCGCGCCCTGGCCTACCTGATGGAGCGCAAAGCGGTCTGCATCCTGCCCGGCGAGCTGATCGTCGGGGAAAAGGGCCCCGCGCCCAAGGCCACGCCCACCTATCCCGAGCTCTGCTGCCACACCCTGCAAGACCTCGACATCCTCGACGGCCGGCCCAAGATCCCCTTCCGCGTCTCCCCCGCGGCCCGCCAGGCCTACGCGGGGCGGATCATCCCCCACTGGCGCGGGCGCACCATGCGCGAGGCGATCTTTGCCGAGATGGCGCCGGAGTGGCTCGCCGCCTACGAGGCCGGCATCTTTACCGAGTTCATGGAGCAGCGCTCCCCCGGCCACACCACCCTGGACGACAAGATCTACCGCCGCGGCCTGCTGGACCTCATCGCCGATATGGAGGCCGAGCTGGCTAGGCGAGAGGGGCAGCCGGGCGAGGCCATCCAGGCCCAGCGCGACGAGCTCCAGGCCATGCGCATCGCCGCCCAGGCGGTCATCCGCTTCGCCGAGCGCCACGCCGAGCTGGCCGACCAGATCGCCGCCGCGGAGCCCGACCCGCGCCGCGCCGCCGAACTGCGCCGCATCGCCGAGGTCTGCCGCCGCGTCCCCGCCCGCGCCCCGCGCGACTTTTGGGAGGCGCTGCAAGCCTATTGGTTCGTCCACCTGGGCGTCACCATCGAGATGAACCCCTGGGACGCCTTCAATCCCGGGCGGCTGGACCAGCACCTGGCGCCCTTTTACCAGCGCGGCCTGGCCGACGGCACGCTCACCCGCGAGTCGGCGGAAGAGCTGCTGCAATGCTTCTGGATCAAGTTCAACAACCAGCCCGCCCCGCCCAAGGTCGGCGTCACCGCCGCCGAGAGCGGCACCTACACCGATTTCGCCCAGATCAACGTGGGCGGCTTGCGCACCGACGGCGCCGATGGCGTCAACGAGGTCTCTTTCCTGCTGCTGGACGTGATCCAGGAGATGCGCCTCTTGCAGCCCTCCTCCTCCATCCAGGTCAGCGCGGCCAACCCCGACGCCTTTATCCGGCGCGCCGGCGAGATCATCCGCACCGGCTTTGGCCAGCCGTCGGTGTTCAACACCGAGGCCACCATCGCCGAGCTGTTGCGCCACGGCAAGTCGCTCGCCGACGCCCGCGACGGCGGCACCTCCGGCTGCGTGGAGGTGGGCGCCTTTGGCAAGGAGAACTATAACCTCACCGGCTATTTCAACCTGCCCAAGGTGCTCGAGATCACCCTGCACAACGGCGTGGACCCCCGCACGGGCCAGCGCATCGGCCTGGAGACCGGCGATCCGGCGGCGTGGGCGAGCTTTGACGAGCTCTTTACCGCCTATGCCCGCCAGCTCGACCACTTTCTGCGGATCAAGCTGCGCGGCAACGACGTCATCGAGCAGCTCTACGCGAGCCGCATGCCGGCGCCCTTTCTCTCGGTCCTCATCTCGGACTGCATCGCGCGCGGCGTGGACTATCACGCCGGCGGGGCGCGCTACAACACTTCGTACATCCAGGGCGTGGGGCTGGGGACCATCACCGACGCCCTGGCCGCGCTCAAGTCGCAGGTCTATGAGCAGCGCGCGCTTGCCATGCCCGAGCTGCTGGCCGCGCTGCGCGACGATTTCGCCGGCTGGGAGCGCCAGCGCCAGTTGCTGCTCAACCGCGCGCCGAAATACGGCAACGACGATGACGCCGCCGACGAGATCATGCGCCGCGTCTTTGAGGCCTATTACTCTGCCATCGACGGGCGACCCAACACCAAGGGCGGCCATTACCACATCGACCTCCTGCCTACCACCTGCCACGTCTATTTCGGCTCGGTGCTGGGCGCCACCCCCGACGGCCGTCGCGCCTGGACCCCCGTCTCGGAGGGGATCTCGCCGGTGCAGGGCGCCGATCGCCACGGCCCCACCGCCGTGATCAAGTCCGCCGCCAAGATGGACCACCTGCGCACCGGCGGCACGCTGCTCAACCAAAAGTTCACGCCGCGCCTGCTGGGCGACGACAACGGCCTGGACCAGCTCGTGCACCTCATCCGCGCCTACTTTGGGATGAAGGGCCACCACATCCAGTTCAACGTGGTGGACGCGGCCACCCTCCGCGCCGCCCAGGCCAACCCCGCCGCCTACCGCGACCTGATCGTCCGCGTGGCGGGCTACAGCGACTATTTCTGCGACCTGGGCCCCGCGCTGCAAGAGGAGATCATCGCCCGCACCGAGCACCAGTCGTTCGGGTAGGAGCCGCGCCAGGATGCCGCCCGCCGACCAAGAGCGCCGGGCCTGCCGCTGCGAGCGGGCAGACCCGGCGCTTTCGTTTGCTTCGCTATGGCAAGAGGCCGCAGATGGCGCCTACCGCTTCAGGAACCACGCCTTCCAGCGGTTCGCAAAGACGAACTCGTCCACGCCATCCCCGTCCACGTCGTCGATGGTGAGGCCAAAGCCCGCGCCGTGGTCCATCTTGAGCCGCGGGTCGATCCCCCACCGGGTCACGTCCAGGCTCGCCTCCAGGAACGGGAAGGTATAAAGCACGCGCCCCTCCCCGTCCAGGATGAACGGCTCGAACCCCGCATTGCCTTGGATTGGCAAGCCCTCGTAGCCCAACTCCGCCGCGCGCTGCACCAGCGCCGTCTCGATGGCCGCTGGCAGTCGTCCCGGCCCCGGCTTGTGCAGGATCAGATCCAGCCCGCCTGGCTCCGGGTTGGGCAGCGTCTCCGAATAGCCGTTGCACGGGAAATCCCACAGCGTCCGGCCGTGGCAATCCATCATCACGGCGCCGCCATGGGTCGCCCGGTTGTTCATGAAAATCTGGTACCCTGGCTCCCCTGCCACAAAGCGCCCGATGCTGGTCGTCTGCGGATGAGGAAAGTCGGTGCGGTGCAGCAGCATCTCGCCGCGCCCGTTGACGATGATGAAATCCTCATTGTCGGTGCAATAGACCACCTCTTCCACGCCATCCCCGTCGAGATCCTGCACGGCGATGTGGTCAGCATGGGAAGGCCACTCGTGGGACCACAGCACCCGGCCATCGTCGTCGATCAGCCGATAGCCTTCCAGGATCTCGTCCTTGCCGTCGCCGTCCACGTCGCGAAAGACCAGGGCGTGGCCATTCCCGCCGGTGGTGTCTTGCCAGAGCAGGTTGAGGTCCGCGTCGTAGGCGAGCAGCGGGCGGCCATAGCCGTAAGGGCTCGTGCCGATGGATTTGAGGATGATGTTGCACCCCGCCGCGCCCAGCCCCTGGAAGCCGATGATGCTGATGGCGTCGGTGATGAGCGGGATGCTCCGCAGGTGCGCGCCGGTGGCCGCGTCCAGCATGTGCAGCTCCCCGCGGAATATGTAAACCAGCTCGAGCCTGCCGTCGCCGTTGATGTCGCGGATCGCCGTCATCTGGTTGCCGCCGTGGGTGTTATAGGGCCTCTCCTGGGTCCAGGGCTTCCCCCGCTGCCAAAGGATTCGCCCGTCCTGCTTCATGCAGGTGAGCTGCAGCAAGTATTGGTTTTCGTCAGTGATGTAGCCGTGGCCGGAGGTCTTGTACGCATCCGAGTCGAACATCCCGCCGCTCTGCCGCCAGACGATCTCTTTCTGGCCGTCGCCGTCCACGTCGGCGAATTTCAGCCACTCGCCTCCGTTCTGGCCCACCTCCAGCACCTTGACGATACGATAGTCGAACATGAAGCGCCTCCCCGAATGTGGTGACGGGCATTATAGCCGCTTTTCGCCATCCGGCACGCGGGAAAAAGGAGGAGGCAAGGGCGCTGGTCGAGGGCGCACCTTGCCTCGCATGGGAAGGAAGGAACCAGGTCGGGCCCGCAGAGGGGTACGCCCGCGATCATCGGGCGCGTCGGGCCAGCCTTGGCTCACTGGCTTGCATAGATCAAGACGTCGGGAAAGGCCGCCAGATACTCTTGCGCGGTGAGCCCGTCGTATTTGGTCCCCCAGCGCGTCTCGAACTCCATGATGCCCACTGCGGCCCCCTCGAACAGCCGCTGGAACTCGGCGGTCTTGGCCAGCTTGGCGTTGCGCGCGCCATAGCCGTCAAAGATGGGCACCACCTGCCCGCCGTCGTAGGCGTACTGGAGCGCCCCCGCGTCGGGCACGGCGCTCAGGTCAAAGATATAGAAGGCGAACAGGCCCGGCTGCACATAACCCGCCTCCGCGCGCCGCCGAAAATACTCGGCGGCCACCTGGTTGAGCTGCGCCGCGCTCACGCGCCCGCCGTCGGTGTGCTCCAGGTCCCAGTCGAACCAGACGTTGGGCCGCAGGTACTGGTCCATCAGCCCGCGAAAGAGCGCCAGCGGGTCTTTGCCGCCGGTCTGCACGTCCAGCATGACGTAGGCGCCCCGCCGCTCCGCCTCGGCGATCAGGTGCTGCACATAGGCCCGGTCCAGCGGGCTGGCCCCGGCCATCACCACGTTGGGGTTCACCGCCACCACCGTCGGCCGGTCGCCGTTCCACCCGTCCACCCGCGCCGCGAACTGGCTCGCCGCGTGGATGCCGTGGTCCACGATGTCGGTCAGCCCCAGCGAGCCCCACTTGCCGCTGCGAGGCCGGCCATAGGTCAGCGCGATGGTCGCCCCCTCCAGGCTCGGCAGGGGCGTTCGCGCGCCATCGGGCAGCGGGAGGACGTGGACCGTCACCGCGCCCGCGTCGAGCTGCCAGCGCAGCTCCAGGTCCGCGCCCGTCGTGTTCTCCACGCGAAGGTCGTCTCGCCCCCAATAGATGTTCACCGACTGGTCCAGCGGGTAGCCGGGGAACGGGGTGCGGTGCTGCCGGTAGGCGGTGGGCAGCCCAGCGGCCCGCGCCGCGGCGTTAAAGACCGTCGCCAGCGCGCAGTGCCCCCCGGCCAGGATGCCGCTGGCCTGCTTGTATCCCGGCCCCTGTTGAAAGGTCTCGTTGAAACTCCAGGTGAAACCGGCGGGAACCAGGATATCGCCCTCGGCCACCACCTGCCGCAGCGCCTCCCAGTCCACGCCGCGCTGGCCGTCATAGACCTCGCCGGCGAGGGCGTGGCGGCGGACCAGCGCCCACCGCAGGTTGTCGGCCTCGTCCAGCGGCAGGCCGTTGGTCAGGGCCAGACTGGCGCGGCCCAGCGCCTCGCCGGGCGTCGACAGGCTCACGGGCTGCCGCAGGGCGCTCGTCTGGCCCTTGGCCAGCGGCGCGGCCTCGCCAACGGCCGGGGCGTCGGCCTGCGCGGCGGACCGGCTGGCGCGGGTCGCGCTGGCCGGCGGGGCGGTCCAGCTCTTCCCCACCAGCAGCGCCCCCACGACCACCACCATCGTCACGATCCCCAACAGCACCGCCTTGAGCTCGGCGGGCAGCGCGGCCACCTGTGCCCATAGCTCCGCCACGGGCGCGCGCAGGTCGGGCGCCGGCTGGCGCAGAACGCTATCGCCTTCCATGCCGCCTAGCCCTCCGTCCTATAGTGCAGCGGCCGGCCCTGCGGCGGCCTGGCGCGCTCGGGGCGGTCCGGCGTCTCCAGCAGCCGCGCCCGCTTTTGCGCGTACCGCCACAGGGCATACCCGGACAGGGTCAAGGCCAGCATGAGCGCCCCGTTCCAGAGCGCGGTGCCCGCGTAGCGCACCAGCAGCGCCGGGGTCAGGGCCTCCGTCGCGCCCAGCGTCTCGGCCACCAGCGTGAGGGCAAAGACGATGAGCGGCGGGGCGCTCACCACGGCGGTCTCGGCCAGCGTGGCCACGGCCACCTCGGCCAGGGCGGTGAGCAAGCCGCTGATGGCGCCGCCCATGGCGCCGGTGACCTGGGCCACCCAACTGGCGCTGCGGTGGCGCATCTCTTCGCAGACCAACTTTTCCCGCAGGGGGTTGGCCGCGGTCTTGGCCTCCAGCCGGGCGGGCAGCGCCTTGGCCTCCAGCGTGATCCGCGCGTTCTCGTCAGCCATGCGAATCTTGTCGCGGGCCAGGTCGGCGCCGCGCTTGGCGATCTCTTCCTGGGCATCCTCCAGCGCGATGAGCTGGGCGTTCAGCAGGAAGAGCAGGTTGGCCTCCTCCTCCGTGTCCTGCCGCGGGACCGACATGCCGTGCTCGCGGCAATAGGACACGAGGTGCGGCCCCAGCCGCTTGCGCAGGTCCTTGATCTGGGCCAGCACGTTGCTGGAACGCACGTCGTTCTCAAAGGTATGCAGCGCGTGGAGCATGGCCTCGCTGCGGGCCCGCTTGAGCTCGGCGAAGGCCTTGGCGCTGGTGGCCTGGGCGCGCACCACCGCCGCCGCCGCATGGGGGGCCAGCAGCCAGGCCAGCCACGGCGTGCGCAGGCTGCGCCCCTCCTCCGGGTCGGCGGCCAGGATCACTTTCAGGCTGTCGATGGCCTGGCCCTGCTCCTCCACCCCCGAGACGATGTCGCTCTGGACGGGCCGGATGGTCGCGCCCGGCGCAGGGGTCACGGCGCGCGAGCTGGCCTGGCGGTCTGGCGCGGGCTCTGGCTGCGCGGCGAGCGCCGCCGACGGCTTGGCCTGCAACACCGTCTCCAGCGCGTCCAGCATGTCCCGCGGCCAGGCGTGGTCCCAGGGCTGTTCCGGGTGGGCGGCGTTGTGCTGGCGTATCTCGTCCAGCAGGGCGCGCCAGCCGCCCACGTTCAGGTGCTTGCCCAGCCACTGCGTGAATTCCTGGGCGTCGATCACTTCCAACTGGCCCCAGGCCTCGGGGCGGGGCGCGTCGGTGGCCAGCATCTCGCGCCGCTCGAGCTGGTCCAGCACCCAGCCCACCCAGCGAAGGCGCAAGGTCCCCGCCAGGCTCTGGAGCTGCTGGTCCAAGGCGGCGAACTCGGCTGGTACAGCTTTGCTCATCTCGTTTCCTCCCAGCACGGCCCAGAGGACCGTGCCTCAGCGAATAGAACTAACGTTCTATACACTATTATACGCAGATGAGCGCGGTTGTCAAGAGGGAATTAGAACAAATGTACTGATTGGAGGAGCGACGGGCCTTACGCCCCATTCGCCGGTCGGTCGGGCTGAGGGATAGAAAAGACGAACGTGGTGCCCTCGCCGGGCTCGCTCTCCACGTGGATGTCGCCGCCGTGCAGTTGCACCAAGCCCTTGGCGATGGACAATCCCAGCCCCATCCCGCTGTGGCTGCGCCGCAGCGATTCCTCCACCTGGTAGAAGGGGCGAAAGAGCTTTTCCTGCGCCTCTTTGGGGATGCCCGGCCCCTGATCGGACACCGTGAACCGCACCGCTTGCTCCCCCCGCGCCACGCGGACCAGCACCCGGCCCTGGAGCGGGCTGAACTTGACGGCGTTAGAGATGAGCTTGGCCAGGGCGAGCTGCAGCCGCTCGTGGTCAGCGCGGATGATCTGGCAATCCTCCGGGATGTCGGTGACCAGGCGCAGCGACTTGGCCTCCACCTCGGCGGCCAGGTCGCGGCTCGCCCGCCGCACAATGTCGCCCACCGAGACCTGATCCCAGGTGAGCACGCTGGACCCCGAGCGCAGGTCGGTCAGGCTCAGCATGTCGTTGACCACATCGCGCAGGCGCAGGGCCTGCTGCAACACGGTCTCCAGTTGCTCCCTGGCCTCCCCCTGCGCGTCATAGGTGAGCAGCTCGACGTAGCCCAGGATGCTGACCAGGGGCGTGCGCAGCTCGTGGCTGGCGATGGCGATGAACTCGGACTTGAGGTGGTCGGACTCTTCGACCTTGCGGTAGGCAAGCTGGACCTCGGCGAAAAGCTGCGCGTTCTTGATCGCCACCGCCGCCTGCCCCCCCAGCACCGAGAGCAGCTCGACGTCGCTATAGGTGAAGGAGCCGCCGTTTGGCCCCGCCCCCGGGCGCCGGCCCACCACCATCAAGCCCAGAGGCTGGCCTTGGGCCACCAGCGGCACCGAAGTGAGCGCGCCCAGGTGCTCGCCAAACGGGAGGTGGAAGCCCTGCTCGCGGGTCCAGATGCGCGGCTGCGCGTCCCGCATGGCCTCGCGCAAGCTCCCCTCGGCCCCCGCCACCGCCTGAGCCGCCTGGGCGACGTCGCCCAGCCCGCTGGCCGCCGCCAGCGTCAAGCGCGCGCCCTGCTCATCCAGCAGCAGGATCGCCGCCATATCCGCGCCCATCTCTTGGGTGGCCAGCCGGATCACCTGATCCAGCAACTCGCCGCAGTCGGTGATGCTCATCAGGGCGCGGGTCATGGTGTAGACGGGGATCAGCGCCTTGAGCCTGGCGTTCTCCTGGCGCAGCCGCCGCTGTTCCAGCGCCCGCGCCACCGCCAGGCGCACGTCTTGGGGAGAGAACGGTTTAAGGAGGAAATCGTGAAAGCCCAGTTGCAGCGCCTCGATGGCCGCTTCCATGGTGGCATATCCGGTCATGGCCACGCCGGTGATCTCGGGGCGAATCTGCCGGATGGCCCGGAAGGCGTCCAGCCCGCTCATCCCCGGCATCCGCAGGTCGGTCAAAAAGAGGTCAAAGTCCCGCTCCTGCGCCGCGCGCACCGCCTCCTCGCCGCTGCCCACCGCCTCGATGCGGTAGCCGTCCTCCTGCGTGGCGCGCACGCAGACCTCGCGCACGAACCGCTCGTCATCGGCGATCAGGATCGTCTCTTGGGGCATGGTGACTCTCCTTGTTCCCGGCCAAACCGGGCAGCCCGCATGAGTCGACGCTGGTTAGGCCCGGCACAGCTCTTGCAGGGCCTCCGCCATCGCCACCAGGTTCGCCTGCGGCGTGGTGGCCTGCACGTTGTGGATCGGGTTGAAGACGAACCCGCCGCCCGGCCCCAGCACCCGCGCCCGCTCCCTGATCTCGGCCTTGATCTCCTCCGGCGAGCCAAAGGAGAGCGTCTTTTGCGTATCCACGCCGCCTCCCCAAAAGACGACGCGGTCGCCATACTTGGCCTTGAGCAGCGCCGGGTCCATGCCCGCCGCCCCGGTCTGCACCGGGTTCAGCACGTCGAACCCCGCCTCGATGAACTCGGGGATCAGCGGCTCCACCGCGCCGCAGCTGTGAATGAAGGTCTTCCAGGAGGTATGCGCGTGCACCCAGTCGTTCAGCCGCTTATGGTGCGGCTTGTAGAGCTCGCGATAGGCGTCCTTGGAGATAAAGGTCGCCCGCTGCGTGCCGAAATCCGTGCCGGACATAAAGATGACGCTCACCCGGTTCCCCACCGCCTGGTAGATGCGCGCCAGGTTCGCCTCGGCGATCTCGGCCTGCCGCGCAAAGACCTCCTGCACGTAGGGCCGCCGGATCACCGTGGACATGTACCACTCGGCCACGTCGCGGATGCCCTTGGGGTCCTTCATGAAGGGGGCGGGCACCAGGGCGATGTCCCCGAACCCCGTCCCGCCAAAGTTGGCGATGATCGCCTTGTCCGTCCCTTCATGCAGGCGCTTGGCCTCGCGCTCGTAATAGGCCAGGTCCTGGTCGCTCACGGGAGTGAACTCGGCCAGGTTGTCCTCCACGTTGAGCCGCTCGTCGTCGATGGGCTGCTGCCGCACGATAGAGTCAAAGTAATAGCCGTCCTTGGGCATGCGGCCGCTGGGCGCCGCGCTCCGGTCGCCCTCGGGGTACTGCAGGATGTCGCCACTGGGCTCGGGGACCGTGTTGAAGGCGCCGGGAACCCAGACCGGCGTGCCGTCAAAGAGGGTCCAGGGCTTCCAGTTCTCGTTCCGGAAGCCGAAAAAGCCCGACGGCGCGCTCAGCCCCACGCAATCGGCGCAAAGCGCCGCCAGCAGGTCGCTCTCCACCTCGCCGAGCATCTGGTACGGCTCGATGACCTTGACCCGATCGCCGGGGCGATGCAGGCCCAGCGCCACGCGCAGCTTGAACACCGCGCTGGCCGAGACGCCGGTCGTCGCCGTGGACCCGAAATCCACCGGCAAGCGGTCCGGTTGCTGGTGGTTGAGCGCCTTCTGAATGCGTTCCCTGGAATTCATGAGAGATCCTCCCAAATCCTGCCGATCGCCGGTTTCTTGAGCAGGAGAATACGGCACATAGGCCGTTTTGTCAAGCCGCTGCACGGCGCGGCCCATTGGACGACTGCCCATTTTTGCATATACTTGGACCGGGTCCGTATCCCTCGGGCCTGTTCGGGGGGGCACTCTGCTCGCGGGGAGGCTACCATGGCACCGTTCCATACTGGCAGGGGAGCGCGGCTGGCGCTGGCGTTGGCCGTGATTGCGATGCTGATCGCGCCGTCGTTGGCGGCGGCAGCGCGCTCCGACGTGTACGTTTTCCACATCGTCCAATGGGGCGAGAACCTCACACGCATCGCCGCTCGCTACGGCGTGTCCGTGCCTTCCATCGTCCAGGCCAACCACCTCCTCTACCCCGATTGGGTGCTGGTCGGGCAGCAGTTGGTGATCCCCGTGCCCCTTTCGCCGTATGCGCGGACGCCGGTTCCCACCGCCACCGTGGCGGATACGCCCGCGCCCACGGACACGCCCGTCCCTACCAGCGCCGTTGCCGACACGCCGGCGCCGACGAGCACATCCGTCCCGACCGAGTCGCCCACGCCTGCCGAGTCTCCGACGGCCACCGTCGCGCCGGAGACCGCCACCCCAGGGGCCACCGCCCCCGCCGAGCCGACCCCGGTGCCCGCCGACACCATCCACGTGGTCCAGGCCGGCGAGACGCTCTACCGCATCGCGGCGCGCTATGGCACCACCGTCTCGGCCATCTCTGCGCTGAACCATCTGGCCAACCCGAATCTGATCTATGTGGGGCAAAAGCTGCGCGTCAGCGGCGAGCCGACGGCCCCGCCAGCGCCCACCGCCATCGTCCCCGGGGCATCTGACCTCTCCGGCCGCTGGATCGAGGTGGACCTGAGCGACCAGGCGCTCATGTGCTGGGAAGGGGCGACCCTGGCCCGCTATGCCATCGTCTCCACGGGCCTCCCGGGCACGCCCACGCTCACGGGCCGCTTTGCCATCCAGACCAAGTACCTGGCCACGCCCATGTCCGGGCCCGGCTATTATCTGCCCAATGTGCCGCACACCATGTACTATGACCGCGGCTATGCCATCCACGGCGCGTATTGGCACAACAACTTTGGCCAGCCGATGAGCCACGGCTGCATCAACCTGTCCCTGACCGACGCCGCCTGGGTCTATGCCTTCGCCTCGGTCGGCACGCCCGTGGTGATCCACTGGTAAGAGGGAGCCGCCGCACCATGCCGCAACGAGACTGGCGGGGCTGTTTCACCATCCCCATGACCCCGTGGGACGACCGTGACCGCATCGACGAGGAAGCGCTGGCCGCCGAGATCGCCTTCTGCATCGAGGCGGGCGCGCCGGGGCTGGTGGTTCCCGTCATGGTCAGCGAGTTCTTTGTCCTCTCCGAGGACGAGCGCCGGACCATGATCCGCCTGCCGCTGGAGATCGCCGCCGGACGCGTCCCCGTGATCGCCAACGTGGCGGCGGTCAACACCCCGCTGGCCGCCCGCTACGCCGCCTATGCCCAGGAGCTGGGCGCCGCCGGCGTCATCGCCATGCCGCCCTACGTCACCCGGTTCGACGCCCAGGCCACCCACGCCTATTTCCAGGCCATCTCGGACGCGGTGACCGTCCCCGTCTGGATTCAGAACGCCGGCGTGGCGGCGCTCTCGGCGGACCAGGTGGCGCGCCTCTGCACCGAGATCGAGCACGTGAGCTGGGTGAAGGAAGAGGTCTCGCCCAGCACCCACAGCATCACCGCGCTCCTCTCCAAGAACTGCCCCGCGATCCGGGGCGTCATGGGCGGCTCGGCGGGGCGCTTTATGCTCACCGAGTGGGCGCGCGGCTCCAAGGGCGTCGTCGGCGCCTGCGAGGTGGTGGATGTGGTCCAGCGTGTCTGGGAGTTGCTGGACGCGGGGGAGCCAGCCGCGGCCCGCGACCTCTTTGAGAAGGTCCTGCCCGCCCTGGTGTTGGAGGGGCTGATGGGCATGGCCTTTGCCAAGGAGATCATGGTCCGGCGCGGCGTGCTGCGCGATCACCGCATGCGCGGCGCCACCGCGCCGTTGGACGCCGAGGACCTGCATGAGATCGACGCGGCGTGGGCGCGCCTGGAGCCGTATCTGCTTTGGCGCAAGGCGTGATCCACGGGAGCGAGTCGCTGCGCGGGAGCGCCGCGGCTGCACCCGCAGCAACGCGAGCGCCGCGCCCTGAGCTGGTCGAAGGACGGCGATGTCAAAACATAACCCCAGTCTACCCCAAGGGAGGGCTCTTTTGAACGAGATAGGCATCGGCCTCATCGGCGCCGGCTTTGCGGCGGACCTGCACGCGCGCATGGTCCACGAGCTATCGGGAACGGGGGTGCGGATCGTGGGCGTGGCCTCCAAGACGCCCGCCAAGGCGCAAGCCTTCGCCCAGCGCCACGGCATCGCCCGCGCTCACGATGACCTCGGCGGGTTGCTGTCCGACCCCCGGATCGCCATCATCGACCTGTGCGTGCCCAACTATATGCACAAGGACCTGGTGATCCAGGCGGCGCGGTCGGGCAAGCACGTCATCTGCGAAAAGCCCCTCACTGGCTATTTCGGCGATGGCTCCGACGGCGCCGGCCACGCCCCGCGCTCGGCCATGCTGGAGCAAGCCCTGGCGAACGCCGACGAGATGCTCGCCGCCTGCCGGGAGCACGGCGTCAAGCTAATGTACGCCGAGAACTGGGTCTATGCGCCTGCTCTGCAAAAGGTGGAGCGGCTGGCCCGCGCCAGCGGCGGCGCCATCCTCGACCTGCGCGCCGAGGAAAGCCACCACGGCTCCGCCTCGCCCTATTCGCTGCACTGGAAGTACACCGGCGGCGGCGCCCTCATCCGGCTGGGCTCCCACCCCATCGGCGGGATGCTGCACCTGAAGCGGCAGGAGGGCCTCTGGCGCAACGGCCAGCCCATCACGGCGCGCGCCGTCACCGCCGAGGTGGCCGACCTCACCCAGGTCCCTTCCTTCGCCGCCAGCGACGCGCCGTGGATCGTCCGCGGCTGGAAGGACGTGGAGAACTGGTCCACGGTGATCATCACCTTTAGCGATGGCACCAAGGGCACCGTCTTTGCCAACGACGTCTGCCTGGGCGGGATGAAGGACTATCTCGAGGTCTATCTGTCCAACGCCCGCATCCAGTGCAACTTTTCCCGCAACAACCTGATCGAGACCTACGCGCCCGACCCCGCCGTATTCGAGAGCGAGTACCTGGCGGAAAAGCTAGAGACCAAGGCGGGCTGGAATTTTCCCCCCGCCGACGAGGAGTGGGCCCTGGGCTACCTGCGCGAGCTGCGCGATTTCATCGAGGCGGTCCAGTTCGACCGCGAGCCGCTCTCCGATGGCGCGCTGGGGCGGGCCGTGGTCAACGTGATGTACAGCGCCTACCTTGCCGCGGAGCAGGGCCGAACGGTCCAGATCTCCTGAGCGGCCCCGCTCTCCTGAGCGGCGCCGCTTGGCGCCCGGCGCGAACGGGGTATAATAGGCATACGGGGCAGCCCGCGCGGGCGGCGCTCATGACGCTGGCCCAGCGTCGCGGCCGGCCCCGGGGAACCATCGGCGAGCGACCGGCGTCTCTAGCATGACCCTGGCGCGACGCGGGGGTGGTTTCAGCGCCCGCGCGCCGGGCCTTTCGAGAGATGTTGGTCGACAGGAGGATCGTTTATGCGCTGTGCCAATTGCGGGGCCGAGGTATCCGATGGCACGGTCTTTTGCCCGCACTGCGGGCATCGGGTCAAGAGCCGCGTCCAGGTGGAGCCGCCCGTCGCGGCGGCGCCCGCGCCTGCGCCGGCCAGCCCCGAAAAGGCCCGCCCTACCCCGCGGATGGTCGTCGAGCCCGACGCGGACAAGGCCGCCCCAGCGCGGCCGTCCGGTTGCAAGTGGCTGATGCTCACGGGGGCTTTTACCCTGCTTTTCCTCCTGATCATCCTCGGACTGGGCGCGCTGGGCGCCTACCACGGCCTGCAGGATCAAAACCGCGAGAAGCTGCAACTGGCCCAGACTCACTACGAAAAAGGGCTGGGCTACCTCGCCGAGGGCAACTATGGCCTGGCCGTCGCCGAGATGCAAGAGGCCGTGCGGCTGAACCCGGACTTTGAGGGGGCCAAGATCAAGCTGGCCGAGGCCCAAGCCCTGAGCGCCGCGTCCCCGACCCCCACCGGCAACGCCTACCTGCAAGCCGCCGAGCAGCTCTACCGCGACGCGCGCACCGAGTATAACCAGCGGAACTGGGAAGCGACCATCGCCAAGCTGGACGAGCTGCGCGCGGTGGATGCCAGCTATCAGCAGCAAGAGGTGGAGACGCTCCTCTTCTGGGCCTACTACAACAGCGGGCTGGCCCTGGTGAACGACGGGCGCATGGAGGAGGCTGTCCACCGCTTCGACCAGGCCCTCGCCCTGCAGCCCAAGAACCCCGACGTGCTGGGCCAGCGACACCTGGCCTCGCTCTATGTCTCCGGCCTGGGCTACTGGGGCGCCGATTGGGGCGCCGCCATCGAGAAATTCGACGCGGTCTATCGCATCGAGTCCAACTATCGCGACGTGCGCCAGCGCCTGCACGACGCCCACGTCAACTATGGCGACTTGTTGGCGAGCAAGAACGAATGGTGCAATGCGGCCAAGCAGTACGACGCGGCCCTGCAGATCATCGACACCGAGGCGGTGCGCCAACGCCGCGACAACGCGGCGACCCGCTGCTCGGCAGGCGGCTAGCGGCCGGCGCGGCGCCCTCGGCTTCCGGAAATAGGAGGCTCACGTGCTAGAAAACCTGAACGAGATCGCGGAGGGCCTGATCCAGGACCTCACCGCGCGCAACCAGGTCCGCGAGGAGGCGCTCCTCTCCTCCCGCAAGCTGATCCGCTCCTGCGCCAACACCATCCGCGCGGTCCATCGCGAGGAAAAGGACGCGGCCGCTGCCATGCTGGCCGAGGCCCGCGAGGCCGCGCTCGAGATGAAGGGGCGCCTGCTGCCCTACCCCGACCTCTATTTTGCCGGCTATACGCAGGACGCCATGAAAGAGTACGTGGAGGCCAGCGCCACCTATGCCCTGGTCTATGACGAGCCGCTCCCCACGCCTCAGGAGCTGGGCATGGAGACCGTGGCCTATCTGCAGGGCCTGGCCGAGGCCGCCAGCGAGCTGCGCCGCCGCATCCTGGACATCATCCGCCACGACCGGCTGCAGGAAGGCGAGCGCTGCCTGGACGCCATGGAAGAGATCTATAACGTGCTGGTGACCATCGACTTTCCCAGCGCCCTCACCGGCGGCCTGCGCCGGACCACCGACATGGTGCGCGGCGTCCTGGAGCGGACCCGCGGCGACTTTACCGTCGCCATGCGCCAGTCGGCGCTGCAGCAGGCGCTCCGCGAGTTCGAGGAGCGGCTGAACGCCCGCCAGCCCGCTGGGGATGCCGGTGCCTGAGCGTCCGGCGCGGGTGATCCGCGCCAGCGAGGTCGGGGAGTATCTGTTTTGCGCCACAAGCTGGTGGCTGCACCGAGTTCGCGGCTTGGCCCCCGCCAACCTCGAGGACCTGGCCGCGGGCCGGGCCGCCCACGCCGCTCACGGCTGGGGCAGCGTCGGCGCGCGCGCCGCGGGGTGGTTGGGTTGGCTCTTGCTGGCCGCCGCGTTGGTGGCGGCCGCGGCGCTCTGGATTTCCTATCGTGGAGGTTGACTTGCGTCTGTTGTTTGATCTGACTCGGCCCGGCCGCTGGCTGGTCCGGCTGGCTTTGCTGGCCCTGGTGCTGACTCAATTGGCTCTGGGCGCTGCCGCCCAGGCGACGGATCCCGCGCCGGTGAAGGGGCTGCTTCTCCCTGAGGACGTGGATGAGGAGGCGGTCTTTCCCTCCCAGGCGCGAGCCTCGCACTGGTTTCCGCCCGACGAGAGGTACGAGGATTTCGCCGAGGCGCCTGACCGCCGCTTCATCTATATCTGGCAGGACCGCCAGATGATGTACCTTTTCCAGGACGGCGAGGTGGTGCGGATTATCCCCACCAGCACCGGGCTGCCCGACCCCAAGACCGTCACCAAGCCCTGGAGCGGGCGCGTCGGCAAGTATTGGGGCACCTTTTTCGCCTATGATGTCTATGCCGACGAAGCCTGGCACCTCTTCAAGGACGATGGCAACATCCTGATCCACAGCGCGCCCTACACCAAGGAGGGCGAAAAGAAGGTCTATCAGGACCTGGGCGACCTGGGCGTGCGCCCCATGTCCCACGGCTGCATCCGCATCCCCCCCGCCGACGCCGCCTGGCTCACCGCCTGGGGCCCGCAGGGAGTGCCGGTCCTGATCACCCCCCTCACCATGGACCGCGATGGATAGGGGGCTGCTCCTCGCGCTGGCGCTCCTGTTGCTGGCCCTGGCCGCCCTGGCCTTGGGGTGGTCGGCCCGCCAGCGGCGCCGCCTGGGGCTTCCCCCTGGCCAGATCGTCGCCTCGGACATGGGCGCCTGGGAGCGCCTCCGCGAGCCGCTCTACTCGGAGCGCCACCGGCTGACGGGCCGTCCGGATTATGTCGTGCGGCAGGGGCGCGCCCTGGTGCCGGTGGAGGTCAAGCCGGGCCGCCAAGCCGCTCAGCCTTATCCCTCGGACATCATGCAGCTCGCCGCCTATTGCTTGCTGCTGGAGGAGGCCGAGGGTCAGGCGCCTCCCTATGGCCTCATCCGCTACCGCGACCAGACCTTCCGCGTCCCCTACACCGCCGCGCTGCGCCGCCGGCTGGTCGACCTGCTGGGCGAGATGCGCCAACAAGCCGCCGCCGCGGACGTTCCCCCGAACCACCACGAGCCCCAGCGTTGCGCCCGCTGCGGCCAGCGCGAGCATTGCACCAGCCGGCTTTCGTGAGCGCGCCAGGGCTTGTGCCAAGTCGGTAGCTGGCTTGGCGCGCCGCCCCGCACGGCGATCAGCGGCATGGAATGCCGACGCCGTGCTACGCCACCGCGCCCGATGGAATCGGGCTTCCGGGGCCTCCGCGGCGTGGAATCCGAAGCCTGATTTCATCAGGCGCAGCCCCGGCATTCCATGCCGCCGTAGCTCGGCGAGTTCATCGCCGAGCGCGACTT
>JAAYEA010000455.1 GCA_012689325.1 Chloroflexota bacterium | reverse complement strand
TTGGAGGCGGCCAAGCTCGCCAACCATTACATGGACAAGCTGTTCCAGGCCGGCGGGGTTGCCTGAGAGCCCCGCGCCATGATGAGGAGGAGTCACACCCCATGACAATCAAGGTTGGGTTGATCGGCTGCGGCGGCATCACCAAGCGGCATGTGGATGGCTGGAACGCCATCGCCAGCCGGGCCGAGATCGTTGCCATCTCGGACATCTCGGAGGCGACCGCCAAGGTCCGCGCGGCGCAGATCGGCAAGCCGGTCAAGTACTATAAGGACTATCACGAGCTGCTTCAGGACAAGGCCATCGACGCGGTGGATATCTCGCTGCCGCATTTCCTGCATCGCGAATCCATCGTCGCGGCGGCGGAGGCGGGCAAGCACCTCCTTTCGGAAAAGCCGCTCTGCCTGGACCTGGAGGAGGCGGCGGCCATTGCCGATGCCGTCAAAAAGAACGGCGTCACCATGATGGCGATGCACAACCAGCTTTTCATGCCCTCCATCCAGCAGGCCAAGCTGATGCTGCTCAATGGCGACCTGGGCAAGATCTTTCTGGTCAATTCGTACGATTGCGGCGCCTCGCGCGGCACGCTCAGCCCGGACAAGTCGCGCTGGGGCAAGGCGCAGGCCTGGGGGCACCAGGGCACCTGGCGCGCCGACCCCGCCAAGATGGGCGGCGGCGAGCTGATCGACACCGGCTATCACCCCACCTATCGGCTGCTTTTTTTGGCCGGGCAAATGCCCACCGAGGTGGCCGCCATGTTGGGGAGCTATCGCCTGGGCATCCAGGGCGAGGACACGGCCAGCGTGTTGCTCAAGTTCCCGGATGGCGTCACTGGCAAGATCTTTTCCAGTTGGGCCATGTCCGCCCCGAGCATGCGCGCCCTGCGCTTCCAGATCGTGGGGGAAAAGGGTGAGCTCTGGGGCGAGCTGGACAAGCTCTATTACCAGCCCATCGGCTTCCAGTCCCCGGCGGTGATCGAGTACCCCGGCTGGCACATCGAGCGCACCGCCCACGCGGCCATCGAGCATTTCGTCTCGGCCATCGAGGGCGGCTTTGAGCCGTTGCCCTCGGTGCACGAGGCCACCGACGCGCTGCGGGTGGTCCTGGCGGGCTACCAGTCCGTGGCCGAAAAGCGCATCGTCACGCTCTAGCAGTAACGACCAAGCCCTCCGGCATGTGGCGCCGGAGGGCTTTTCTGTCTCTGGGAGCTGTGGTGCTCGCGCCTATTTGGGCGTGGTTAGCACGCACTCGATCCCCAGGCAGCGCGCCAGCAGGGCGATCTTGTCGGCGATGTGCCCGACGCCCAGGGCAAAGTGGTGGGTTGGCCCCTCCATGGTCCAGCGCTCCAGAAAGGTCCGCACGTCGGGCTCGAACTTGCCGCGGGTGTTGGTGTTTCCCGTGGCCGGGATCAGCCCCGGCAACGATTGCCCCTCGGCCAGCACCATCTTGAACTTGCCCTCGTGGGTCTGCGTCAGCCCCAGCATGGTGATGGGCCCGACCTTGAGCTTGTACTCCACCGAGGGCCCGGAGCCGCGCTTGCCGTGATAGACGCTGAGCTTGCGCAGCGCCGGCTTGCCGTCGGCGATCAGCAGGTGGTGGGGCCCATCGTGCCCCACCAGCACGAAATCCTCCGCGAAATCCACCGGGTGGAACTCGGCGAAGGAGCCGCCGGCGCCAAAACGATCCACGATGAGCATGGCGATGCAGTTCTTCAGGTCCAGCTCGCCCGCCACCGGGACGCCCAGGCTGGTCAGGAACGAGTTGCCGATGATCATGGCTGCGTGGATGCGCTCATAGTCGTTGCCGCCCAGTCCCCGATAGTAATAGGCCAAGCCGGTGAGCCCGAAATCGGCCACCAGCCGGTCCATGCCGCAGGCCACCTGCGCCGGCCAGATCAGGTCCTCCCGCGTGGCCTTGGTGGCGACGGGGTCGGCGCCCGGATCGGGGAAATCGAACACCGACTCGATCAGCGCCAGCTTGTCCGCCGCCTCGCGCTCCGTCACCTGGTCGACGCGCGCTTTCAGGTCGTCCATCTCGATGTGCTCGACGTGCATCCCCAGGTGGGCGTCGGCCATGGTGGGGTCCGAGTTCATGTCCAGCATGCCCTCATAGACGTGGCCCATCAGGCCGATGCGGGCGTTTTTGAGCTCGTGCCAGACCGTCGCCACCTCGCACCAGGCGCGGATGCGCTCCCAGGCCCGGTCGTCGTCGCGCAGCGTGCCCACCACCACGTCCACCGGCTTTTGGTTGGCCCGGGCCATGGCCCCGGCGATCTCGGGCAGGCTGGTGATGTTGTCGTTCTCGAGCTGCATGGCGATGGTGGCCCGCGTATAGTCCATCGCCGCCGAGGCCTGCAAGGCGATCAGCACCACCGGCACACCGGCGCGCTGGATCACCGGCAGCACGTGGGCGCTGGGGGTGTAGGTGGCGACGAAGCAAAAGAGCAGGTCCAACTGCTCCCGCGCGAACTGGTTGCCGACCTCAAAGGCCCGCTGGGAGCTGTCGCAGAGCCCCTCGGCGGCGATGATGGTCGCCTTGCCCTGCTGCTCGAGCTGTTTGATGAAATAGGCGGTGTGCTCCAGCAGCTTTTCCCGGACGCCGGGGAATTGCGGCCAATAGTAATAGTGGCCCACCGAAAAGACGCCCACCCGCCCGCTCCGGATCGGCTTGCGCGCCGCCAGCAGGGCCTTTACGCTATCTGTGGTCAAGTATTCTCTCCTTCTTCCCATGATCGCTTGATCTCGCGCAGCCTGGCTTGCACCGATTGCCGCGTCTCGTCGGAATCCACCAGGCGGGTTCGGCCGATGTACTCGGCGAGCTGGTCCAGCCGCTTCAGGTAGTTGGCCTGGGCTTCCTGCCGCAACTGGGCAACTTGCTCCTCGTCGCCCGCCTGGGCCGCGTGCGCGATGCGGCGGGCGAAAGGCGCCGACCAGCGCGCGGGCACGGCGCCGCGCTCCAAGACGGACTCCAGGTCGCGGTGCCGGTCGCCGATGATCCAGTCGGCCAGCTTGTTGCCGCCGAGCAGCAGCGCCGCCAGCAACAAGGGCACGCCGACGACGAACAGGATCGCCGCGATGATGACGAGGTCCATGCTATCCTTTCGATGCCTCTGCGGGGCGGCTCGCTTTCCCGTGCGCCGCGTTGGCCTGCGCGGGGACGATGGGCCGCCCGCGGTCCCAGCCGTCGATCAGCCCAACCAGCCGCCCGACCGTCTCGGCATGGGCGGGCTGAGCGGCCAGGTTCTCGCGCTCGCCGGGATCGCGTTCCAGGTCGTAGAGCACCGCATCCTCCCGGCCGGCGCAACGCCGCGGATCGCGGGGGTCGCGGTATAGGCAGAGCTTCCAGCGCCCGTCGCGGACCATCACGTACCGCTCGCCGGAGCGGTAGAACCACAGGCCATAGTCCACCTCGCTGAACACGGGCGCCGGCGCCACGGCCGCGCCCCGGCAGGCGGCCGCCAGGCTCGGGTACTGCACGCCCGCGGGGGGCTCTGCCCCGGCCAGCTCGAGCAGCGTGGGCAGCAGGCTGCCGGCGCTCACCGGCGTCCTCACCACGCTGCTCTCGATCCCCGGCCCCGCCAGGAAGAAGGGCACCCGGGCCGACGCTTCCCAGAAGCTCTGCTTCTGGAAAAAGCCGTGGTCGCCCAGGTGGCAGCCGTGGTCCGAGACGTAGGCGATGACCGTGTTCTCCAGCGAGCCCATCGCGCCCAGCGCCTCCAGGAGCCGCCCGAAGGCGTGGTCGACGAAGGCGACCTGCCCATAGTAGCATTGCCGCGCCCGCCGAATCTGCTCCGGCGTCAGGCGATGGCTCCCGGCATAGTCGCACAGGTATTCCCGGTGCGTCGCCGAGGCGTAGGCCATCTGGGGGCCATCCAGCGGCAGGTCGATATCCCCCGGGTCGATCAGCGTGTCATAGGGCGCGGGCGTCACCACCGGCGTGTGCGGCGCATTGAAAGAGACGCGCAGCAAAAAGGGGCGCGCGGGATCTCGGCCGCGCAGCCAATCCTGCGCCGCGCGCACGTTCGCCATCTCGGGGGTCTCATCCGCGCCGCCGGGATAGCGCCCGGCAAAGAGCCAGGGGCTCCGACCGCCATCGTAGCGCACCACCCCCGCCTCTTGCGGGTCCACCGGCGTCTTGTACTCATAGTACCCCACCAGGTCGCCCAGCACTTGCCCGCCTTCCAGGTCGAAGGCGCGACGCTGGCAGGCATAGTGTTGCTTGCCAAAGGTCGCCACCTGATAGCCCGCGGCGGCCAGCCGCCAGGTGAGGAACTGGGGATCGTCCGGCGCCAGGATGTGGTGGTTGTTCAGCACGCCGATGGAAGAGCCGGCTCGGCCGGTGAGCAGGCAGCCTCGCGCTGGGATGCAGACCGGGCTGGGGGTGTAGGCCTGGGCGAAGCAGGTCCCGCTCCGGGCCAGGCGGTCCAGATGGGGCGTGCGGGCCCAGGGCGCGCCCAGAAAGCCCAGCGAATCGGCGCGCTGCTCGTCGGTCATCAGCCACAGGATATTGGGCCGGGCGGGCACTTGATCTCCTATTTGTAGGGATCGGCGGCGTCTCGCAGGCCGTCGCCGAGAAAGTTGTACATCAGCACCGTCACCACGATCCACAGCGCCGGCAGCAAAAGCCACGGGTGCAAGCCGATGGCGGCCAGGTCTTGCGCGTCGCGCAGCAACACGCCCCAGCTCACCACCGGCGCTTGCAGCCCCAGCCCCAGGAAGCTGAGCGAGGTCTCGCCCAGGATAGTGCGGGGGATGGACAGGGTGAGGGAGACGATGATATAGCTGGACATGGAGGGAAGCAAATGGCGCGCGATGATGTGCAGGTCGGAGGCGCCAGCCAGGCGCGCCGCCATGCAAAAGTCCAGCTCGCGCACCGAGAGAAGCTTGCCGCGGACCACCCGGGCCAGCCCGCCCCAGCCGATGACGGAGGTGATGATCACGATGCCGATGTACATGCGCAGCGTCGGCCAGTTGCGCGGCAGCGCCGCCGCCAGCGCCATCCACAGCGGCGCGGTGGGCATGCATACCAGCAGGTCGATCAACCGCTGGATGAGCGTGTCCACCAGCCCGCCCAGGTAGCCCGAGATGCCGCCCAGCAGCATCCCCAGGGCAAAGGTCAGCGCCACCCCCACCAGTCCCACCGAGAGCGAGATGCGCGAGCCATACAGGATCCGCGTAAAGAGGTCGCGCCCTAGCACGTCCGAGCCGAGCAGCAAGAGCGGCCCCTCGCCGCCAAAGAGGTGGATATCCGTGGGAAAGAGCCCAAGCAGCTTGTAGGGCTCCCCGCGCACAAAGAGGCTTACCGGGTAACGCACTGACTGGTCCGCGACGTAATAGCGCCTGAAGGTCTTGGGGTCGGTCTCGCGCTTGATCTCATAGATGAACGGCCCGCGCAAGCCCGTCTCGGCGCTATAGAAGCGGATCGGCTGCGGCGGCGCGCCCTTGTAGTCCGTAAAGCGGGTGGCGGGCAGCGTGGGGCTGATGAAATCGGCGAACAGCGCGCTCAGGTAAAGCACGATCAAGATCGGCCCGGCGATGATCGCCAGCCGGTGCTTGCGGAACTTCCACCAAATGAGCTTCCATTGCGACGCGAAATAGATGGCCTTGACCTCTTCTTCCGGCGGGGTGGCCCCGTTGGGCGCCGGCGCGGCAGGTCCGCCGATCTCTTGGTCGGGTATAGGCTCACGATTCACCATCGGCGCTCCTCCATTTGCCAAGCTGGCGCCCTAGTGCTCGGACACGCCGCCAAAGCGAATGCGGGGGTCCAACCAGGCGAGCAGGATATCCGAGAGCAAGGTTCCAATCACGGTGAGGGTGCTGGTCATGAGCAGAAATCCGCCGGCCAGGAACATGTCCTGGGCCAGCAGCGATTGCAGCAGCAGCGGCCCCGTGGTCGGCATGTTCAGCACGATGGCCACCAGCGACTCGCCGGAGACGATGGTGGGCAAGAGCCAGCCCAGGGTGCTGATCATGGGGTTGATGGCCAGGCGCACCGGGTACTTGAACAGCAGCTTGGTCTCGGCGACGCCCTTGGCCCGCGCGGTGATGACATAGGCCTGTTGCAGCTCGTCCAGGAGCAGCCCGCGCATGGTCCGCGTCAGCGAGGCCGTGCCGGAAAGCCCGATGACGACGATGGGCAGCCAGATGTGCTTCAGGCCGTCCACCACCTTGGGCCAGCTCCAGGGCGCGCGGACAAACTGCTCGGAAAAGAGCCCGGTAACCGCCACGCCCGTATTGACAAAGACCAAGTACATGATCACCAGGGCCAGCAAAAAGCCGGGCACCGAGATGCCAATAAAGGCGAGAAAGCTAAAGAAATAGTCCCCCGCGGTGTATTGGTGGGTGGCGGAATAGATGCCGATGATGATCGAGACGGTGTAGGTAAAGATCAGGGTGCAGATGGAAACGACCATGGTCAATAGCAGCCGCTCTCCGATCAGCTCGGAGACCGGGCGCTCCCATTGCAGCGACCGCCCAAAGTCGCCTTTGAGCACAATGTTGCGAATCCAGATGAAATACTGCTGGTAGAACGGTCGATCCAGGTTATAGAGCCGCCGCAGGTTGGCGATCTCGTATTCCGAGACCTTGCCCCCAGCCGCCTCCAACCGCTGGATATACATGGTCACATAGTCGCCGGGGGGGAGCTGGATAACGATAAAGATGATCAGCGACAAACCGACCAGCAGCGGGATGATCTGCGCGACGCGACGCCCGATATAGCTCAGCATGTCCCTGGCCCTCGCAGTATTCGCCGCCGGACGGGCCAATGCGGCCCGTCCGGCGCGGCATGGCAGCCGTTACGACTTGAAGTAGAACTGCTCGGCGGAAAAGTTGACGCCGATGGCGATGGCGTCGGGCGAATCGGAGACGTTGCCCAGCCGCTTGCTAAAGATCAGAGGCTGCAGCACCTTCTCCACGGGCACAAAGAAGTAGATCTGGTCGGCGACCAGCTTTTTCATCTCGGCGTAGGCCTTGATGCCCTCCGCGGGCGGCAGGGTGGTGATGGTGGCGCGCACGTCCAGCAGGTCCTTCACGTCCTGCGGCGGCTCCTCGCCCTCGGCGCCGCCCGTGTTCCACCACTGGTCCCACAGCGGCGCCCACAGGTTGATGCCGACCGGCGAGTTGTACCACAGCGCCTCCACCCAATAGATGGTGGCTTTGAGCTCGTTGGCCGCGCTGCGCTGGGTCCACAACGCGCCATCGATGGTCTTCATCGTGGTGCGGATGCCCACCTTCTCCCAGAACTGGACCACCAGCTCTAGGGTGGGGATCATGTCCGTGCGCTGCACGCCGGTCTCGAAGGGGATCTCAAAGACCTGGCCGTCCGGGCCGAGACGGTACCCGTCGGCGTTCTTTTTGTTCAGGCCGATGCTGTCCAAAAGTTGATTGGCCTTCTCGACGTTGTACTCGGCGGGGTTAAAGTCGGGCAGCGAGGCGTAGCCATACAGCACGGCATCGATGATCTCCTCGCGGTCCAGGGCCAGGTTCAGCGCGCGGCGGAAATCGGGGTTGCGCACCACTTGCCGCCAGACCGGGTCGACGTGGGTGAGGTTGAGGAAGAGGTCGATGCTGGTGGCGTGGAACTGGACCATCGCCGTGGTGAAGCCGCCCTTTTCCTCGTTCTCCTTATAGAGCGGCAGCTTGACGAACTTGGGATGTGAACGAGAAAAGTCGGTTTCGCCCGCCAGGATCTTCATCTGGATGACCTCGGTGTCGGCCACGTAGGCGCTATCCAGATAATCCACGTAGGGCAGTTGGTTGCCCGCCGGGTCCACCTTGAAATAGTAGGGGTTCCGCTCATAGATCTGCCCCTGTTGCGAGGTCTCTTTCAGGATCCAGGGGTAGAGGCTGGGGAAGGTCAGCGCCGGCGGATAGGTCATCTCCCAGTTGGTGACGTCTTTGAGGGCGAAGAGCTGTGGCCAGCCCTCCACGTTGGCCTCTTTGATGGCGGCGTCGATCTCGGCCTTGCTGGCGTACTTGGTGTGGAACTTTTTCAAATAGTGCGCTGGCTTGAGCACTTCGATATAGCTGCGCCACCCCGAGATGCCCAGCACCAGCAGGAACCCGCCATAGGGCTTGTCGAATGAGATGGTAAAGGTGTAATCATCCTTGACCTTGACCACGTACGGGGTGCCGGTGCCCTTGTTGCCGGAGCGCAGCCAGGTCGGCGGGCGCGCGGTCAGATCGGTGTTCATCATGACGTCTTCGTAGGCGAACCGGACGTCCTCGGTGGTCACCGGCGTCCCGTCAGACCACTTGATCCCCTCGCGCATGTGGAAGGTGAACTCGGTCTGCTCGGCGTTCACCTGGAAGGCATCGCAGATGTTGCCCGTGATCTCTTCGCCGAGGATGCCGGGGGTGTTGATCAGGGGCTCGTTGCACATCACGAAAATGTCCGTATCCCAGTTGGCGGAGGAGGTCAAGGTGCGGATGGTCCCGCCATAGCGGCCCACCTGGAAGGCGAGCTGGGAGGGGGGCATCTCGTTGCAGACCTTGGGCTTGAGCGGCATCCGCTCATCCACCGGCGGCAGCTTGCCCGCGGCGACCAACTCGGCGAGCATGGGGGCCTCGCGGAGCTGGCTGGACACCACCTCTTTCTCCACGATGACGGTCTCTTTGACCACCTTTTCGACTTCAACGGCCTTTTCGACGACGACGGTCTCTTTCACGACCTTTTCCACAGGCACCTGCTTTTCCACCACCACGGTTTGCAGGACCTGCTTCTCGACCGCCACCTCTTTTTCCACCACCACCGTGACCGGTTTCTCGATCACTTCGGGTGTGGGCTTGGCGCAGCTCGCCGCCACCGCCCCCACGGCAGCCATGGCAGAGAGCCTCAAGAACTCGCGCCGACCCAAATGCTTTGTGGACGCCATCTCGAACTCCTTTCCCATACCATGGAAAGACCACACGGCCCAGCGCTCTCTGGGCCTATCCCACTGTTTTTGTGTCGCCAATCGGCCTCGCGGGCGCGCTGCGTCCCGCCTCTCACCCCCTTTCACGTTCCGTGGCGCGCCGGTCAGGATCGCGTCACGCTGGACAGTCCCCTGGACTGTCTAGGCGAGCTCGCCCTCCGGCCTCACCAGCACCTGGCCCAGCACACCCGCGCAATAGCTGCAAAGGTGGCAGCGCCGGTCGCATTGGCTGGTCCGCAGGAACCAGTCCGCCGGGAACCGGGCGTTGTCCAGCACCTGCGGCGCCAGCAGCGGCGCGAACCCCGGCTCCAAGAGGTCGAGCAGGTTGCCGCGATGGCGCCGCGTGGTGTAGGCCTCCAGCACCGCCCGCGGGCGCTGGTGCATCCGGGTGGCCAGCTTGGCCACCGGGAAAAGCCCCTCGTAATGCGCCAGGTCCTCCGGGCGGACCCAGGTGTTCTGCAGGATGGCGACCCAATGCGCCGGGTCGCGCAGGTAGCGCCAACAGACGTGAGGCACCCAATCCTCCAGGTTGCGCATCTCGGCGACCTCGGCCTCGTGCGCCACCAGGTTATCGTGGAAGGACTGGCCCGAGCAATGGCTCAGGCACCCACTGTTGGCCAGCATGACCAGCGCCTTGCCCTCCCGGCCGGCCCACTCGCGCAGCTCGCGCAGGTAGGCCAGGTCGCGGTTGTGCTCGCGCTGCACATGGTAGGCGTCGAAAAGGTCGGCCACGTACTCCATGCCCTTGATCGTCCCGATGCGCATATTGACCGAGGCGCGCACCTGGATTTCTGGAAAGCTCTCCTTGACCATGCGGGCCACCGCCGGAGAGGTGGTGGTGACGATCTGCACGCCGCCCACGGCCTCGCCCAGGTGGTCCAGGATGGAGACTACCTCGTTGCGCAGGTGCTGGCTGATGGCGCGCCCGCCATAACAATTCGCGTTGAAAAGCAGGTCCAGGTGGATCCCCCGCGCGTGCAGCGCCCGGAGCTCCTCCTCTAGACGCTCCTGCGCGGTCCAATCGGCATACCCGCGGCGCACGCTCAGCGGCGAGCGCCCCGAGGCCATCCCCATCCAGGGGAAATAGACCTCGGCGATCTGCTCGGCGTAATCCTGGACCAGGGCGATAAAGGGCTCCTCGCCCTCCTCGGCCAGTTGGTAACCTACGGCAAAGCGCATGGCTGCCCCCACCTGGCGATCAGGCCTCTTTGTCCGGTTCCTCGCCCGCCGCCCCATCCGGCAGCCCGCCCAACGACCAGGGCTTGCGCTGGCGGAACTTGTTATGGAACTTGTTCTCCAGCACGCCGCGGCTCTCCAGGTGCATCATGCAGGCGCGGATGCAGCCGCGCGCGCCGTCCATGGCCCCGGGGTGGTGGTAGCTGTCCCAGGTCCTCTTGGTGAAGGCGACCTGCTCCCGCACGTACGCGTTCACGCCGCCAGGGTAGGTCTGGCCTATCTTGGTCTCCTTCTCCGGCACGCCATCGATCACGTCCTGCACCACCGCCTTGGCCTCATCGGTGAGGAAGGGGCCATATTGCGGCGCGCCGGTCTGAAAGACGATGCCGCACTTGTAGGTGTCCAGGGCGTTCCACTCCAGCTCGCGCCCCGCCACGGTGACCTTGACCGACTTGGTCTCGCTGATGGCCCCGGCGGGGCACTCGCGCACGCAGCTCATGCAGCGGTCGCATAGCCCGCCCTCGAAGAGCGGGTCCGGCTCCAGCGGCGCGTCGGTGAGGATAAAGGCCAGGCGCTGGCGCGGCCCGAACTGGGGCGTGAGAAAGACCTTGCTCCAGCCGATCTCGCCCATGCCGCAGATGAAACCGGCGATGCGGAAATGCAGGAACACGTCGGGCCGGGGCTTGTCCGGCGAGACGGCCTGGCCCGCGCCGGAGCCCAGGCGCACGCTGGTGTTCTGGTAGAGCAGCGCCTCGTAGCCCTCGTCCTCCAGCAGGTTGCCCACCTCCCGCAGCACCATGGGCGCATAGACGTCGTTGATGTTGGCATAGCCCATGGCCGGGTAGCCCGCGAAAAAGGTTCCCTCCTCGATGCCGCGCAACAGCCCGCGGTGGATGCGAAAGCCCAGCCCGATGATGGACTTGCCCTCGGGCATGATGTAGCGGGGGTCCATCTGCAAGGGCGCGCCCTCGAAGCGGTCCATGGACCCGATCCCGACCAGGTCTGCGCCGCAGGCCTTGGCGTACTGTTTGATCTTTTCGGCGGTGAGCATCTCTCTCCTTTGCGTCGCTATTCGGGATAGTACTCGGCGATGTTGTCCGCGTTGATGAAAACGTGGTCGATATAGACGGCTGGCGGGACCCGCTCCCCGCGCAAAAGGCGCAGGGCGATATCCACCAGCTTGGCGCCATAGCGCTCCGGCCAATAGGCGGTCGCGCCAACGAGCCGCGACCCGGGCCGCCGCAGCTCTTCCCGCACGCTCCGGTCCGCCCCCTGGCCCAGCAGGATCACGTCGGATTCCCGGCCGGCCTGGCGCGCGGCGTTCAGCGCGCCGATGGTTGCCCGGTCGTTGAACGAGATGACGGCCAGCCGGCGGGCGCCGGGCAGGCCCTCCAGCACGGCGGCCATCTGCTTTTCCGTGACCTCGCTCAGGTGGCCGCTATCCAGATAGATGACCTTGTCGGCAGGGATTTCGCCGGCGACCTCGCGCAGGCCGTCCAACTGGCCCTGGATGCGGGCGGCGGGCAGCGGCCCGGCCCGCGGCTCCTGCAACACCACCAGACGGTCCAGCTCGCCATGCCAGTGCTGCTGCAGCCACTTGCCCAACGCCACGCCGGCCATTTTCCCCGCGCGATAGTTGTCCACGCCGAAAAAGGTCGCGCCCAGCATGGGGATATCCACGGCGATCACCGGGATATCGGCCTGCTGGAACTTGTTGGCGATGATGGCGCCGACCTTTTCGTCGATCTGGTACTCGATGGCCAGGTCCACCCCTTCCTCGATCAGGCGGTCGGCCACCGAGATGGCCACCTCGCCGCTGAGCTGGTTATCGGCAAAGATGAGGTCGATATCCCCGGCCTTCTGGGCCGCGGCCTCCAGCCCGCGCCGCACCTCCAGGGCGAAGGCGCTGGTCTCTTCGCTGATGTTGGCAAAGCCGATCTTGTAGTGCGTTTTGGCCCGGTCCAGCGGCGTGTATGAGGAGACGGTCTCCTCGCCGCAGACGGTAAAGGCCACCCCCGCGGCGCGGAGCTCCTCGACAAAGGCGGGCGCCAGGTCGCCATCGGTCAGGATGTGCGCCACCCGGCTGATCGGAACAAAGGAGGCCAGGTCGCGCCGCCCGAACTTGGACGAGTCGATGAGCGCCACCACCCGCTCGGCCGCGCGGATCATGCTCTCCCCCAGCTCGGCTTCCTTGATATCAGCCTGCATGAGGCCCTCTTGCACGGTAAAGCCGCTGCACGAGATAAAGGCGGTGCGCGCGTGCAATTGCGCCAGGTTTTGCTTGGCCAGGTGGCCGCGCACGCTGGCCCCCGTGGGCGAAAGCTCGCCGCCGATGAGGATGGTGGTGTGCGAGGGGTCCTTGGCCAGCGCCGCCGCCATCTCCAGGCTGGTGGTGATCACCGTCAGGTTGCGGATCCGCATCAGGTAGGGGAGCATGTGAAAGACCGTGGTGCTCGCATCCACCAGCACCACCTCGCCCTCCTGGATCATGTCCGCGGCCCAGCGCGCGATGCGGTCCTTGGCCGAGGCATTCACCTGGGCCCGCGCCGCAAAGGTGGGGCTGTGCGCCCGATAGTCCTCGGGGAGCACGGCCCCGCCGCGGACGCGCGTCAGCGCCCCTTCCTCCTCCAGCGCTTCCAGGTCGTGGCGGATGGTGACCCGGGAGACCGCCAGCCGGCCGGCCAGCTCGTTGACTTGCACCGAGCCTTGCCTTTGCAGCAACTTGAGGATCTGTTGGCGGCGCTCAAACGCAGTCAAGAAAGATCGCCTCCCTCATTCGGTATCAGGCCCGGTACTCGATCATCAGGGGCCGCTTGGGCCCGTAGGCGAGGACGAAATAATCGTCGGTCCATTCCACGCCCGGCTCGCCGCGCCGGCTGTACCAGTCCTTGCCCGACTCGTAGCGCCCCGAATAGTGCGGGTTGCCCCATACGTCGTCGCGCTCGCCATCCAGCCGGTGGTGCGGGCCCAAGAGGTTGCGCAGCGAGGTGATCAGCTCCACCGCGATCTCGTTCTCCCCCGGCCGCGCCAGGGCGGTGATGTCGATCTCGTAGGGCGGCCAGAGGATGGCCCCGGCCTCTTGCCCGTTGACGCGCACCTGGGCCAGCGGCAGGTCGAGGTTGGGCAGGGCCAGCACGATCCGCTCCCCGGCGGCGGGCGCCGCCAGATGGGCGGTGGTCGCCAGGGTGATCCGCCCGGCAAAGAAGGGATAGCCCGCGGCCACCAGGTCGCCATGGGTGCGGCCATCCTCCCGCGCCAGCACGAAATTCGGGGCGAAGCGGACGCAGCGTGGCCGCCAGGCGCGCAGCGAGGGGGTGCCATTCACGGAAAAGTCTCCGATGAGATAGATGGATTCGAGCTCGACGCCGGTGTGGGTCTGGAAGAGGCTGCCCAGGCTGAAGGCGGCCTTGGCGACCGGCTGGAACTCGCGGGTCAGCTCGATGGTGTTGGCCCCGACCTGCGCCAGGGGGGTGATCTCCACCGGCAGGAAGGATCGGTCGACATAATAGGGCAGCCCGGCGTAGGCCACCGCTTGCCCGTTGACCTCGATCTTCCAATCAGCCGCGTCCTCGATCACCACCTGGAGGTTGGCCGGCTTGTGCGAGACCTGGAAGCGGAAACGGAGCGAGAGCGGGCCGCGGTAGCCCTCGTCGTCCAGAATCTCCTGGACCGCGATCACCGGGAGCTCGGCGCTCCACTCGCCCTGACCCCGGCGATACCGGCAGGTATCCAGGGTGAGCGCGTTGGGATCGCCGCGCCGGACCGTGTAGGGCCCCGGCAGGGTCACGCTGCGGGTCACGCGGGGGGCGGCGGGCTCAAGCTGGATCGGCGCCTCGTTCTCTTGCAGCACCAGCAGGTGCGCCCCTACGGGCGGGAAGGTCAGCTCGGCCACGATCTGGTCGCCGACCTGCCGTTGCGGGATCGCCGCCACCTCGCTGGTCTCCAGGTCCCAGCGCTCCAAGCGCCCCGCGCCGCAGATGCGCACCTGCGCCTGGAGCGTCTCTTCCTGCTCGGCGGTGTCCAGCCCCTCCACGCGGGTGGTGTTGGCCAGGAACAGGATGCGCTGGCCGGGCAGCCGGCGCTCGTGGACCCAGATATTGGCGGGCTTGGCCGCGGCGAAGGAGACCTCCACGCTGGCGGGGACCAGCAGGTCCAGCGCCCGGCGCAGCGCCTCGGGGCTGTTTTCCACGGGCAGCGCCCGCTGGTTCAGCGCCTGGATGGCGGGGTCGGCTCGGCCGTCGATGCGCGCGGGCAGCTCGCCCACCGACAGCACTGTGCCGCCGGCATCGATGAAGGCGTTCAGCAGGTCCACGGTGGAGCGGCGCAGCGTCAGCGTCGCCGGCAGGATCGCCACGCGATAGGACATCTGGCCCAGCGCCAGTTGTCCGTCGGCCACCCGGCCGTGCAGCGCCAGCAGGTGCTCGTCGGCGTACTCGAAGCCGCGCTGGATATCCAGCAGATGCTCGCTCAAGGTTTGCAGGCTATCGTTCATCTCTTCCAGCTCGGGCTGGCCCACCATCCGCTTGGGGCGGCGGCCCAGCACCCGCTCGGCCGGCGGCTCTTTGTAGGTCGGGTCGAAGCGGCAAAAGGCCGACTCGATGGGGTGGATGATTAGCGCGTCGGCCTGGAACTGGCCCTGCCGCAGCGCATAGGAGAGACGGGTGAAATAGTCGGCGATGCGGCGGTTCTCCGGCCACCAGGGCTGCTGATAGGAGAGGTGCGGGGCATAGATGCGCTTGCGCACCCCGCGCATGGAATAGAAGGAGCCGTGGTAGCAGCGGTAGGTGATGCCCAGCGCGGCCAGCCAGTGGGCCAGCATCTTGCGCTCCTCAAAGCTGATCCGCTGCGAGCTGACGCCGTACATCTCGGCCAAGATCTGGTCGCGACCCAGTTGGTGGGCGGCGCTGGAGCATTGCTTGGGGGTAAAGATGAACTTGTGCCAGTTGGGCCAGCTCAGGCTGAGGGTGAGGTGGTCGATGCCGGGCAACTGCATATGCTCGTAGCAGCGCATCGCCGCGCCGGTCCAGGAGATCTGGGCGTGCAGCGAGTCCTCGCCCATGGCGTGCCCGCCGAACTTGACGCCGTGGGCCGCGCACCACTGGCCGATCTCGGCGAAATAGGCGTCCATGAACATGTCGGTGACGGTGCGCCAATAGTGGTGCCGCACCATCTCGTAATCGCCCACCGGCGCGTAAAGCTCGGCCACGTGGTCCGTCAGGGCATAGCCCCACTGC
>JAAYEA010000454.1 GCA_012689325.1 Chloroflexota bacterium | reverse complement strand
GGGACATCAAGGAGAGCAAGGACCCCGGCCAGGTCGGGTACTATCTCGACCTCTACGAGACGCTCCGCAACGGCGGGCCGCTTTCCGTGACGCCGACCAGCATCCGGCCGCAGGTCGCCATCCTGGAAGCCGCCTGGAACCAATTCCACATGTAAGACACCCCAGGCCCAACAGGTCTCGGCATTCCATGCCGAGACCTGTTGGGCCTCCCTTTCTTCCGGAGGCCCCATGCCCATCGTCGTCCCGCAGCGCGACACCTGCCCCTTTTGCGAGAACCTGGCCGACCGCCGCCCCTGCGCGTGGATCCATCGCGACGAGGTCATCGCCTCGTTCGTGAACCCACGCCTCTACGGCAAGGGCGCGGTGCTGGTGATCCCCATCCGCCACGCGCCGACACTCCTCGACCTGAACGCCGAGGAGCTATCGGCCGTTTTTGCCCATGCCCAGGAGCTGATCCGCGCGCTGCTGGCGGCCTATGGGCCCGAGGGCTTTAGCGTCTTTCAGAACAACGGGGTGACCGCGGGGCAGTCGGTGGCCCACTATCACCTGCACATTGTGCCGCGCTACGCTGGCGAGGAGCCGGGGCGCATCTTTGGCGAGGGCGAATTCCAGCGCATCCCCATCGAGGAGCGGCTGCAGATCGCCGAGGAGATCAAGCAGCACCTCGGCTGAAACAGAGGTAGGTATGTACCGAGGTTGGGTCGTTCGCAGATGGGAGACTGCGGTCTCTGATATCCCGGACCTCGCAATGGTGTCTCTCTCGGACCAAAACCGCCATCTCGAGATCGTGGTTCAGTCCCTGCGGGACCCGTCGCTGCGCCGATGGCGGGTGAGCTTTGAGCGCTACTCAGCCTATCGGAATACCGATGAGACATTCCTCCCAGCGCTGTGGGAATACCTCGACGAGTCAGGTCAAAGGTGCGGCAATACGTTCACCTTCGAGGGATCGAACTGGGACGGAACCGGCCCCGCCCATCTCCCTTCTTATGCTGTCAACGCACGGCACTTCGTCCTGGCTACCTTGGACGATGTCATCGAAGTGGTCTCAAGCAACGAGCCAACCTGCGGCGCGATCGAGCCTGCTGAGCCAAACTCGCCACCTCCGGGCAAAGCCGTGCACTATTTCCTGCCCGATGATCGCCAAGCGGTCAAAGGCCTGGTCAGAGAGCTGCGAGTGCGCCGGATCATCTGGAAGGCGCGCAAGGCTCTCCGCAAGGCAGTAGATAGCGCAAAGAGGCTCTCCCGCAAGCAGGGTCCAGGCTGACGACATATCCGTGTTGTGGGCCTGAAGAAACGTCATAGCCTCATGCTTGATCATCTCGGATCCGGGCCATCTGCGTGCCAGTCTTACCATTGGTTCGTGTACCGGATCAGCCACGCCGCGACGATCCGCCGGTAGCCATGCACCCCTGGAGCTTGCCCGCGGCGCTATCCTAGCCCTCCGCCGGAGCCTCCAGCTTGACGATCCGTCCCTCCGCCGCCGAGAGGTAGGCCGCCTCGCTCAGGGCCACGGCGTGGGCGCCATCGCGCGCTGGCGATAGGTTGGGCGCGCCGGAGAGGACCGTGTCCACAAAGGCCGCCGTTGTGTTGGTGTCGGGGATCTCCGCCGCCAGGTTCTCGCGCCCCTGCGGCCTGTGCACCACCATGGCCATATCCGGCTCCTTGACCCAGTCCACCGTCAGCGTCCCCCCATCGCCATAGACCGTCAGGTGATGGGCGCCCGCGGGCACGCCGTCCGCCGAGGTCAGGGAGAGGAGCGCGCCATTGGCCAGCCGCGCCTGGATGCCGAGGTT
>JAAYEA010000453.1 GCA_012689325.1 Chloroflexota bacterium | reverse complement strand
TTTCAACGCCCCGAAGGGCTCTACCTACATTGTCACATCTGGGTGTACGACAAGGGCGCGTCCATTTTCGGGAGGCCCGTGTTTCAACGCCCCGAAGGGCTCTACCTACATTGTCACCTGAAGAAGCAGCTCCCTTGATCGCCGCCGCTATCACGTTTCAACGCCCCGAAGGGCTCTACCTACATTGTCACCTGGACCGTCCACCCAGAGTTGTGGGGCGGCGCGCTCGGTTTCAACGCCCCGAAGGGCTCTACCTACATTGTCACCCAGTTAGGCCCAATAGCACACTATGGGAGGGTACTACGGTTTCAACGCCCCGAAGGGCTCTACCTACATTGTCACTGTATCACAACCTGACAAATCTGTCAACAAGGCCTCCAAGCTGACATTTCGGGCCTCTGGTGGGGCAAAATCGCCCATCCACGCCCGTTTTTCGGCCTCTCGGCCCTTTTCGAGCATCTCGCCACGGCGAAAAACCCGGGGGATGCTCGAAAACGGCTCGACAGCGGTCATGGTTCCTGACATCCGCCCTCTCTTTCTCCTCCGTCCGCTGACCTAACGGTCAGCTTGCCAGCTAGTCGCTCCGCTATTGAGCTATCTTGCTCATTATCGCTCAGCAATGGGCCAGAGCAGCGACCAAGCATGAGGGACACCACGCTTCGAGGCTCAAACGGCCCGCTTTTTTTCGAGCATCTCGGGGGGTGCGAAGCGTTTGAGAGATGCTCGAAAAGCAGGTTTTGGCGAACGATTGCTCATATGACGATGGTTTCTTGGTCGTGCAGCGCCTCTGGTCCGCTGGTCACCTCGGTCTTGGCCAGACAGCTCTCGCAGAGATAGTAATAGCGCACCCGATCCAGCCGCGGGCGGATGGCCTTGGTCACAGCCCGCTTCATCCGGGCCAGCTCCTCCGCATCCAGCAGGCACTCAAAGACGCTGTATTGCACCGGCGTGCCATAGCTGAGCAGGAGGTTGTGCAGGCGGGTTCTGCGCCGGTCGTTGCTGATGTCGTAGGTGACCACCACGAATTGCTTATGGGCCATTCTACGCTACCTCGTTCGGAGCGGCAAGTAGGGGCTCTCCCCCCCGATCGCCTTGGCCAGCGCGCGGGCTTGCACCTCGAAACACTGCTGATAGGTGAGCGCCCGGCCCGCGGCGGGATGCTGGACGCGCGTATTGAGGCGGTGGCTGTATTGCTGCAGGAATACCCTCAGCCCGCGAGGGGTCAGGCTTGCCCGGCCCTCCGCCTGGTCAAAGTCGTCCACCCCCAGGATGCCCTTGTTGGCCACCGTCAGCAGCACCGAGTCCACGATGACCGAGCGAAACTCCTCCACCAGGTCCAGCGCCAGGGCAGGACGGCCGTACTTGTCGGCGTGGAAAAAGCCATCATACGGGTCCAGCCCAACCACCTCGCAGGCCGCCATCAAGTTCTGGGTTAGCAGGGTGTAGCCCAGGCTCTGCAGCGCGTTCATGGGGTCCGGCGGTGGCCGGCGCTGGCGCCTGGGCGCGCGCCACGGCTCCGGCAGCGCCTGGCGCAGGATGTCGAAATAGGCACGGGCGGCCTGGCCCTCGGCGCCGCGCAGGCCACCCAGCCCCTGGCACCTCTCGGCACTCCTGATCGCGGCGGCCATGGCCTCGATCCCTGACGTGCCGATGCTGGGATGCGCCAGGACGATCCGCCGCGCCAGCGTCCGCTGGTTCCTGACCTTGCCGATGACGATGGCCCGCGCCACCTCCAGGCAAAAGGCCGGGTCTTGCGCGCGCTGGTATTGCTGCTGTCGCAGGGGAATGTTCTTGCCCGTGGGGGGCATCAGCCGGCCGCGCAGCTGCCCGCTGCGGCTGATCAGGCTCAAGCCCACATCCGCTTCCAGCAGGGCCAAGAGCGCCGGCGTCGTCACGCCGACGTTGCCCACCAGCACCACGTGCGATACGCGGCTCAGGGGCGCGCGCAGCAGCACCTCATCGTCTTTGGTCACCAGCAGGCGCTGATACTCCTTCTCCACCCGCGCCCCCTGCTCCGTGACGTACATCGTCGCCATGCGCCACCTCCGGGGTTAGCTGTACCCATCCGGCACGTAATCGTAAAAGACGCGGTCGTCAAAGTCGCCCTCGATCTCGATGTGCTTGCGGTTGGCGATAAAGCTGTAGGCGTCGCCCTCAAAGTGGATGCCCAGGTAGTCAAAGCCCTCATCAAAGTGGGTGATGTGGGTCTTGCTGGGCTCCAGCTGCAGGTGCAGCGCCGCTAACGTCGCCGCGGTGTCGCGCCAGGCGCGCTCGGCTCCCTCCCGCGTGCGGCAAAAGACGCAGAAATCGTCGGCATAGCGCACAGGCAGGTGGCCGAGCCAGATCAGCTCCTCGTCGAGGCGGTGGAGATAGATGTTGCACAACAGAGGCGAGATGACGCAGCCCAGGGGTATGCCCCGCGGCAGGTCGGGGTTCAGCCGACCCGCCAAAAGCCACTGCTCGACGAGCCGCAGGATGATGGGGTCGGACAGGTCCTCGCGGACGAAATCCATCAGCAGCGCGTGGTCCAGGCTGTCAAAGCACTCGTCCACGTCGGCGTCCAGCACCCAGCGGTACCCGCGGTCGCGATAGTCGAGGATCAGGCGCGCCGCGTCGCGCAGGCCACGCCCCTGGCGGTAGCCGCAACTGCATGCCAGGAAGCGCTGGTCAAAGAGGTCGTCCACGACGCGCAGCACGGCGCGCTGCAAGACGCGGTCGGTGACGGTGGGGATGGTCAGGTGGCGGTAGCCGCCGGAGCGCTTGGGCACGCTGAAGCGACGGAGCCTGGCGGGGCGGTAGGTGTTGGCGCGGACATCCCGGGCGAGGTTGACCAGGCGCTCCTCCCAGTGGCGCCGCCAGCGGGCGATGGTGACGTGGTCGATCCCTGCCGCGCCTTTGCCCTGCGCGACCTCTTCCCAGGCGGCGGTCAGGTTGGCCAAGGATAGGCACTGATCGATGGTGATCGGCATGGCGACCTCCGCGTCGCGTGTGCAGGTCAGCCGGCCCAAGCCGCGCCGGATACCGGAGCTCAGCCCGGGGGGCAGATCGCACTATCAGCTAGGAGTCTAGTCAGGAACGTCCAGCTGCCAAGCGGGTCCGGGGCCCGTCCCTCTCAGGGCCTAACCCGTTCGCAAATGAGACAGGCCAGGTGCGTCCCATCTGACAAAGCACCAGCTGGTACAAACGCGGCATTTGCCCCAGGCTTGGTTGGGGGAGAGGAGATAGCACACTCGATTGTGTGCTATCTCTCTTTTTCCTCGTTCAAGCTCTTCACCGCCCCCGCCCCCTCCGCCACCAGGTTCGTCACCCCATCCCGCCGCTGCACGGTCCCCTCCGCCCACAGGATCGGGCCGCCGCGCAACTCCCGCCCGTACCGCTCGGCCACGTCCGGCCGCACGATCACGTTGATCAGCCCCCACTCGTCCTCTAGGGTGAGGAACTGGTGGCCCTTGGCCGTGGGCGGCGCCTGATGCACCACCACCAGCCCAGCGACCCTGACCCGCCGCCCCACCGGGCACTCCGCCAACTCGGTGCTGCTCAAGAGGCCCCGCTCCCGCAGCCAGGGGCGGTAGAGGGCCATGACATGCTCGCCGGTGGAGAGCCCCAGGATGCCATATTCCGCGCCCAGCGCCTCGGCCCGCGAGAGGGGCGGCAGATCCACCCCCTCGTCGGGGAGCGGCAGGTCCAGCTCCTCCTCGCGGTAGCGCAGCTTGCCTAGCTCCCAGAGGAGCTGTCTTCGCTCCCGTCCCCATCTATCCATCCCCCCGGCCAGGATCAGCTCCTCCACCAGGCGGCGGGGGAGGCGCGTGCGGCGGCAGAAATCGGCCAGGTCGGCGAAGGGGCGCTCCCCTCGCGCCTCGGTGATGCGCGCGCTCCCCTCCTCGCCCAGGCCGCTGACGTACTCCAGGCCCAGCCGTATCCCGTTCTTCTCCACGCTGCATTTGCCCGCGCTGCGCCGGATGTCCAGCGGCCAGACGCCCAGGCCGTGGCGCTTGGCATCATTGACCAGCACCGCCGGGCTCCAGTAGCCCATGGGCTGGTGGTTGAGCAGGGCGGCAGTGAAGGGGGCGGGGTGATAGAGCTTGAGCCAGGCGGAGCGGTAGACCAGCACGGCAAAGGCGGCGGCGTGGCTCTTGGGGAAGGAGTAGCCGCCAAAGGCCGCCAGCTTGGTGAAGACCTCCTCGGCGATGGCCGAGGGCACGCCTTTGATCACGGCCCCGGCGAGGAAGGCGTCGCGAAAGCGCGCGATCTTGGCGGCGGCGTCCTTGCCCCCCAGGGCGCGGCGCAACTGCTCCCCCTGCCCGGCGGTGAAACCGGCCAGGTCCCGCGCCACCTTGAGCACCTGCTCCTGAAAGAGGATCACCCCCAGGGTCTCCGCGAGGGCGGGCTCCAGCAGGGGATGGAAACAGCTCACCGGCTCCTCGCCCCGGCGACGCCTGAGGTAGGGGTGCACCATCTGCCCCTGCAGCGGCCCGGGCCGGATCAGCGAGATGGAGACCACCAGGTCGTTGAAGCAAACGGGTTTCAACTGCGGCAGCACCTGCGCCTGCGCGCGGGATTCCACCTGAAAGACGCCGATGGTGTCGGCCCGGGCGATCATCCGGTACACCGCCGGGTCGTCGAAGGGGAGACGGTCCAGGTCGGGGCGCCGGTCGGTGAGCTGGGCGATGGTCTCCA
>JAAYEA010000058.1 GCA_012689325.1 Chloroflexota bacterium | reverse complement strand
GGCGCGGCGCCTTGGCTGCGCTCGGCCAGGGCGAGGCTGGATTCCCCTTCTGCAGCCTGTATCCCTCAGGTCTGGCGGGAAGAGCATGGTTTCGTGGATTGGGTCCTGCGCGGCGGAGGCCTGTGAACCCCGCCAGGTCCGAGAGGAAGCAACGGTAAGCGGTCACCTTCGGGTGCCGCAGGGCAGCCTGGTCCTGGCCTGTTCTTCTCGCCAAGCCTGCGGGATAGGGTCGCAAGAGGGGGCGCGGTCGTGTTCGTTGGGGGGTGGGGGATGTTGGTCGACCCCACCCCTTCTCGCTTTATAGGAGCTTGCGATTTGGAGAATGGCATCATCGTCGTCGGTGGCGGCGCATCGGGCATGATGGCGGCTGGCCGGGCGGCCCAGTGCGGGGCGCCTGTCCTGCTCCTGGAAAAGACGGGCCGCCTCGGCAACAAGCTGCGCATCACCGGCAAGGGCCGCTGCAATGTGACCAATCAGGCCGAGCTCCGCGAGTTCATCACCCACTTTGGCCCCCAGGGCCGCTTCCTCTACCGCGCCTTCTCCCGCTTTTTCCATGAGGACCTGCGCGCCTTTTTGCAGCAGCGCGGTGTGCCCACGGTGATCGAGCGCGGCGGGCGCATCTTTCCCTATTCCAACGAGGCCGAGGATGTGGTGCGGGCCCTGACCGCCTATCTGACCGAGGGCCGCGTGGAGATCCGCTACCGTGCCCCAGTGCGGCGGCTGCTGATCGAGGAGGGGCGCGTGGCCGGCGTCGAGCTGGAGGACGGCAGCGCGCTTCCCGCCCGCGCCGTGATCCTGGCGACGGGCGGCCTCTCTTATCCCCTCACCGGCTCCAACGGGGATGGCTATCGCTTGGCCGGGGAGGTGGGGCATCGCCTGATCCCGCAGCGCCCCGCGTTGGTGCCGCTGGTGACCAAGGAGCCCTGGGTCGCCAGTTTGCAGGGGGTGGCGCTGCGCAACGTGCGGGCCTCGCTGTTGGTGAGCGAGGAGGTGCGCGCCCAGCAATTTGGCGAGATGCTGTTCACGCATTTCGGCCTCTCGGGGCCGATCATCCTGACGTTGAGCAAGGCCGCGGTGGCGGCGCTGGGACAGGGGCGAGTGCAAATCTCCATCGACCTCAAGCCGGCGCTCAGCGATGAGCAATTGGACGCGCGCCTGCGCCGCGACCTGGACGAGGTCGGCAAAAAGACCTTTCGCAATATCCTGAAGGGTTTGGTCCCCTTGCGCATGCGCGACCTTTATGTTACACTGACAGGCATACCGGCAGACAAGCCTGGGCATCAGATCACCGCGGCGGAGCGCCAGCGGCTGATGTCCAGCCTGCGCGATCTGCGCCTGACGGTGATCGGCGCCAGGCCCATCGAGGAGGCCATCATCACTGCGGGCGGGGTGGACCTGAGCGAAGTCGAGCCGCGCACGATGGAGTCGCGGCGCGTTCGGGGCCTCTATTTCTGTGGCGAAGTGCTGGATCTCGACGCTGATACAGGGGGATACAACCTGCAGGCCGCTTTCTCCACCGGCTACCTGGCCGGGGAATGCGCGGCGGAGCCCGGCGCCTCTGCATGAGCGCCGCGCTCCAAGGGTGGTAAAACGTGTCCGTTCATGCCCCAAAGACGATATCGCCGGACCCGACAGGCCGCAGCCGGTTCTGGTGGCTTGGCGCGCTGAGCTTGGTGGTGTTGGGCGCCCTCGGCGGAACCCTATCCGCGCCCCTCGTCCGCGCCGAGCGGACCGTGACCCTCTCCGTTGATGGGTTGGTCATGGAAGTGCTGACCGCGCATACCACGGTGGACGCCCTCCTCGACGAATTGGGCGTGGTGCTGGCCCCGGGAGATCGCATCGAGCCGCAAGTGACCGCGGCGCTGGCCGATAGCGTGGCGATCGCCGTGGAAAAGGCCCGCCCGGCCGTGATTCAGGCGGATGGCCAGGAGCTCCAGGTCGCCACCCATGCCCTCACCGTGGCGCAGGCGTTGAGCGAGGCAGGCGTCGCCCTCTCCCCTCACGATGACTTGTCCCTGAACGGCCAGCCGGTTCAGGCCGATGCGCTCCTGCCGCCCAAATGGGCCCAGCTCGACCTCCCGCAGCTTGGCCAGCAGCCGGCGCCCGTCCATATCTCCGTCCACCGCGCCAGCGCCGTCACCATCCGCGATGGCTCCCTCACCAAGACCATCTATACCACTTCGGGCACCGTCGCTGATGCCCTGTGGGAAGCGGGCGTGGTCACCTACCTGGGCGATATCGTCCGTCCGGCGTTGGCCGAGCTGGTGCAGGATGGACTGGAGATCGAGGTGGTGCGCTCCAAGCCCGTGGTGATCGTCTCCCAGGAGGGGGTTATCAAGACCAGAACCCTCGGCGCCACGGTGGGCGAGGCGCTGGCACAGGAGGGGGTGAACCTGGCCGGCAAGGACTATAGCGAGCCCGCCGCCGAGATGGCCCTGGCCGCCGGGCAGCAGATCCAGGTGTCGCGGGTGGTGGAGGACTGGGTCGTGGAGGCCGAGGTCATCCCCTACGAGACGCTCTCCCGCCCGTCCGAGACCCTGGAGCTAGATCAGCAGTACGTGGAACAATCGGGGCGGGACGGGCTGCGCAAGCGGCGCTACCGCGTGACCTACGTCAATGGCCAGCCAACCTCGCAGGTGCTGGAGCGGGAATGGGTCGCCGAGGAGCCTCAGCCGCGGGTGCTGGTCTATGGCACCAAGATCGTCGTGCGCGAGCTGCAAACCGCGGAGGGGACCTTGCGCTATTGGCGGCATTTCCGCGTGCTGGCCACCTCTTATACGGCAGCCTCGTCGGGCAAGACCCGCGACCACCCCGAGTTCGGCATCACCTTTTTGGGCTGGCGGGCCAGGCGGGGCATCGTCGCCGTGGACCCCAAGACCATCCCCCTGACCACCAACATGTATGTGCCGGGCTATGGCCTGGGCGTCGCCGGCGATACCGGCGGCAAGATCAAGGGCCTGCGCATCGACCTCTGCTACGAAGAGGCCAGCTATGTCCCGTGGTACAGGTGGGTGGACATCTATTTGCTCGAGCCCGCGCCGGCGCGCAGCCGCATTAGCTGGACGCTGCCGACCTGGCCCCGCGAATGAAAGCGCTCCCATAGGATGACCACGTCGGCGCGCCAGTTATTGCTCGAATATGGCCTGGAGCCGCACAAGGGGCTGGGGCAGAACTTTTTGCTCGATCGCGGCGCCTTGGGGCGGATCGTGGCGGCGGCGGAGATCCAGCCCGGCGATCGGGTGTTGGAGATCGGCCCCGGCCTCGGGGTGCTGACCCGCGCCCTGGCCGAGGCTGGCGCCAGCGTCGTGGCCGTGGAGCTCGATAGGGGTCTGGTGGGGTTGCTCCAGGACAAGCTGGCCGACCTGGCGCAGGTGCGAATCATCCACCAGGATATCCTCAAGGCCGACATCGGGCAACTGGCCGGCGGCGCGCCCTACAAGGTGGTGGCCAACCTCCCGTACAACATCACCTCGGCGGCGCTGCGCCACGCCCTGGAGGCCGCGCCGCGCCCTGCCTTGCTGGTGGTGATGGTGCAAAAAGAAGTGGCCCAGCGCATCGTGGCCGAGCCAGGCGAGATGAGCCTGCTGGCGGTCAGCGTGCAGTTCTATGGCCGGCCGCGCGTCATGGCCCACGTCCCTGCCGGTTCTTTCTACCCGCGGCCCAAGGTGGATTCCTCCATCTTGCGCATCGAGACCTTCCCGGCCCTCGACATCCCCGAGCCGGATATCCCCCGCTTCTTTGCGCTGGCGCGGGCAGGCTTTGCGCAGCGCCGCAAGCAACTCCGCAACACCCTCTCCAAAGGGCTGAACTTGCCCGCCGACGCAGTCGAGGAAAAGCTGCGCCGCTGCGATATCGACCCCCAGCGCCGCGCCGAGACGCTCACCCTGCCCGAATGGAAGCGGCTCCTGCGCGAGCTGTAGCCGGTTGTGCAGCCGCGCGCCGCACCCGCGAACCGCGAAAGGCGAAAGGCCGTTTAGCATTTCAAGCGATTTATGCTAAAATAGAGGGGCTATTCACAGCAAGCACGCCTGCCCGCGGGGCAGCATGGGCATATCACCGGGAAAGAGAGGGTACACGCGCCATGAAGGTTCTTTTGATCAAGGCCGTCAAGGGGTTGGGCAAAGAGGGCGACGTGAAAGAGGTCGCCAATGGCTACGGTGGCAACTATTTGATTCCGCGCGGGCTGGCCGTCGCCGCCACGCCAGGGATCATCAAGGAATTCGAGCAGAAGAAGCAGGTCGAGGCGGGCAAGCAAAAGCGCGAAGAGAACACCGCGGAATCGCTGGCCGAGCGGCTTCAGGGGGTCGTCTTGACCTTTACCGCGCGCGCTGGCGAGCAGGGCAAGCTCTTTGGCTCCATCACGGCGGCGGATATCGCCACAGGTCTCGAGATGGAAACGGGGCACGTCGTGGACAAGCGCAAGGTGGTGTTGGAGCAGCCCATCCGCGAGCTAGGGCGCTATACCGTGCCGATCAAGCTCATGGCCAACATCGCGCCCGAAGTGACCGTGGTGGTGCAATCCGCCGAAGCGTGATCTGCGATTCCCCGCGGATCCCACAAAGCATTCGCTGATACGTCTTCAGGAGAGGCCGAGTCCAGCGAACGGGCTTGGCCTTTTTTCCATATATCGAACCGTCTAAAGAGGAAAAAATGATCAAAAAGAGTCTCATTCTGTGCTGTGTCTTGGCAGCCTTGCTGCTCATCACCGCCTGCGGGCAGACACCCGCGGCGACCTCGACTCCTGAGCCCACGGCCACGCCGGTGCCCACGGAAACCCCCGCCGCCGCCCCGACCACCGCCGAGTTGGCCGTGTCCACGCCCGGCGATGTCAACGTGGCCTATGGCCTGATCAAGCTCCCGGAGGGCAACGTGGCCGCCACGGTCAATGGCGTCGAGATCACCACGACAGCCTATGATGAAGAGCTGCGGCGGCAGTTGGTGCCCCTGACTATGCAGTATCAACTGGATTGGAACCTGGCCGAAGTGCAGGCCTATATGCCCGATATCCAGGACAGCATCTTGCAGCAGATGATCGATTTCGAGCTGCTTTGGCAGTTGGGCAAGGCCGAGGGCATCTCGATCACCGACGAGGCCATCGAGACCGAGTATGCCTCGACCAAGCAGAGCGTCCTGGCCGGCGGGCAATTCACCTCCTGGGAGCAGGTCCTAGAGATGAACAACCTGACCGAGGAAAAGGCGCGCGAGCAGATCGCCAACTCGCTGCTGGTGCGGGCGATGGTGGCGAATCATGGCGGCACGGCGGAAGAGCTGCAGGCCAAAGCCTCCCATATCCTGGTGGAGAGCGAAGAGACCGCCAAGGAAGTGCTGGCCAAGCTCAAGGCGGGCGAGCCCTTCGAGGACTTGGCCAAAGCCTATTCCACCGATACGGGCACCAAAGACGCGGGTGGCGACCTGGGCTGGTTCCCACAGGGCATGATGGTCGCCGAGTTCGATGACGCGGTCTTTACCAAGCTCCAGGTCGGGGAGACCAGCGAATTGGTCAAGACGGATTACGGCTATCACATCATCAGGTTGGCGGCCCGCGAGGTGCACCCCCTGGAGGGTTCTATCCTCGAACAACGCCAGCAGGAGAATTTCACGGCCTGGTATCAGGTGGAGCGTGAGGCGGCCGACATCCAAGAGTTCCTCCAGCTCGAGGCCACTAGCTAGGTTCGCCAGGAGCGGCGCTGATGACTCGACGCTACGATGGCGTTTTCTTTGACGTTGGCTTTACCTTGGTGTACTTTGAGCCGACCACCGCGGAAGTCACCCTGCGCGCGTTCCGCGAGGCCGGGGTGGCGGTGGATGTCCCAACGCTGGGGGCCGCCTGGCGAGAGGTGGACAGGCTCTATAACAGCAACCGGGCCACGGAAACCTTCGACCCCAGCGAGGCGCAGGACCACGCGCGCGAGTTGGGGTTCCGGCGCGAGGTGCTGGCCCGCCTGGGCGTGCGCGACGAGCAGACTCTGCGGCGGCTGGTGGAGCGCGAGGACGCGCTCTATAGCCAGCCGGGGGTCATGCGGCTCTATCCGGAGGTCAAGAGGGTGCTAGCCCGCCTGCGCGGCGAGGGCTACCAGCTAGGGGTGATCTCGAACTGGAGCTGGAACCTGCGGGAGCGCTGCCGGCAGGTGGGGATCGCCGATGACTTTGACCACATCATGGGCTCCGCCTATGCCGGGTGCCAGAAGCCGCACCCCTGCATCTTTCGCCAGGCCCTGGCGGGGCTGGGGGTGGCGCCGGAACGCGCCATCCACATCGGCGACGACTATGCGGCCGACGTGGTGGGCGCCACCAACGCCGGGCTGACCGCCGTCCTCGTGGACCGCGAGGGCCGCCATCAGGACGACGACCCCGCTTGCCCTGTGATTCGCAACCTGGAAGAGCTCTTCCCGATCCTGGGCTAGCGCCTAGATTTCGATGACCAGCGGCTGGATGACCGGACGCCGCCCGATCTGATCGTAGACATAGCTTGCCAGTGAAGCTTTCAGTCGCGAAGAGATCGCGGCGGCGTTTCCGCCTTCTGCGGCGAGCTTGCCCGCCTGCTCCTCGATGCCGCGCAAAAGCGCTTCCGCTTCCTGGTTATAGGCCAATCCACGGGAGACGATCCGCGGCGGCGCGAGCACCTGCCCCGTATAGACGTCCACCGCCACCGCGACCACCAAGAAGCCGTTCCGCGAGAGCAGCCGTCGCTCTTCCAGAACGGCGTCGTCCACATCGCCCACCCCCAGCCCGTCCACGAACACGCGATCCTGAGCGACGCGCCCGGCGAGCGAGGCCGAGAGGCAGTTGAGCTGCAAGATGTCGCCGCTATCCAGGATAAAGATGCGTTCCTTGGGGAGGCCAACCTGCTCGGCGAGCCTGGCGTGCAACACCAGATGGCGGTATTCGCCGTGAACCGGCGCAAAGAACTGGGGGCGAATCAGGTTGAGCATCATCTTTTGCTCTTCCTGGCTGGCGTGCCCGGAGACGTGGACGTCGAACAGCTCGTCATAATAGACGGTGGCGCCGCGGCGAAAAAGGTTGTTCACCGTGCGGTTCACCAGTTCTTCGTTCCCTGGGATGGGCGTGGCCGAAATGATCACGGTATCCCCGGCCTTGAGGGTGATGGAGCGCGAGTCGCCGGAGGCCATGCGCACCAGCGCGGAGGTCGGCTCTCCCTGGCTGCCGGTGCAGACCAGGGCGATCTTGTTGGAGGGCAAATAGTTGATCTCTTCCGCGCCCACCATGACGCCATTGGGCACGTGGAGGTAGCCCAGCTCTTGGGCCATGCGCACGTTGTTCACCATGCTCCGGCCGATCACCGAGACGAAGCGATCGTGGCGCGCGGCGATATCCACCACCTGTTGCACCCGCGAGATGTTGGAGGCAAAGGTGGCCACGATGACGCGCCCTTGCGCCCCCATAAAGGCTTGCTCCAGGGTGGAGGCGATCTCTTGCTCGGAGGGGGTGTAGCCTGGCGTCTCGGCGTTGGTGCTATCGGAGAGGAGCAGCAGCACGCCCTCGCGGCCCAGGTCAGCGAGCTTGGCGAAATCGGTGCGCTGTCCATCCACCGGGCTGTGGTCCAGCTTGAAGTCGCCGGTATGCACGATCAGTCCCGCCGGCGTGCGGATCGCCAGCCCCACGCCATCGGGGATGCTATGGCTGACGTGAAAGAACTCGACCTGGAAGGGGCCGATATCGAGTTTGTCGCCCGCCGCGATGGTGCAAAAGTTGGGCTGGGCGGTCTTGTGTTCCTTCAGCTTGACCTCGACCAGGCCCCGGGTCAGGCGCGTGGCATAGACCGGCACCTGATCCAGATGGGGCAAGAGATAGGGCAGGGCGCCGGTGTGGTCTTCGTGGCCGTGGGTCACGATGACGCCGCAGACCTGTTCGCGATGCTCCAGGACATAGCTCATGTCCGGGATGAGGATATCGACGCCCAGCATGTCGTTTTCAGGGAACATGAGGCCAGCGTCGATGATCAGGATCCGCTCGTCGTATTCGACAAGGGTCATGTTCTTGCCGATCTCGCCGACGCCGCCCATGGGGATGACGCGCAGGTTCAACGGTTGGCTCATTGCACCTTCTAGAAGAGGCTGAGTTGTTCGGCTTTCATGGGCGGCTCTTCGCCCTGGACCCCCGCGAGGTCAGCCAGGATGCCGGGGAGTTGGGCAAAGTCCTCGGTGATCAGGGAGCGATACTTGGGCTGGTGGAGGGCCGCCGCCGGATGGAACATCGGGATATAAACCCGATCGCCGCGCCGGCTCGGCTGGCCGTGGATGCGCGAGATGCTGGCGCCCGGGAAGAACTTGGCCATGGAAAAGCGGCCCAGGGTGATGATGATCTTGGGGTTCACCAGCGCGATCTGGCGATCGAGATAGGGCTGGCAGGCCTCCAGCTCTTGCGGCAGGGGGTCGCGGTTCTGCGGAGGGCGGCATTTGATCATGTTGCAGATATAGACGTTTTCGCGCCGCAGGTGGATCGAAGCCAACAGCTCGTCCAGGAACTGCCCCGCCGCGCCCACGAAGGGATGGCCCATGCGATCTTCGTGGAACCCGGGGGCCTCGCCGATGAACATGATGTCGGCGTGCTCGGGCCCGTCGCCGGGGACCGTGCTGGTGCGGGTTTTGGCCAGGTCGGCGCAGCGCCGGCACGAGGTGATCTGCTTGTATAGGTCGGTCAGTTCGGACACGGCAACCCTCCCAGGGAACAGCTTTCGCCCGAGGCCAGTAACGCCAGCGATTGTAGTGTAAATCCGCTGGATCGGCAAAATGGCTAGCCGCCCAGCTTGCGCTCCAGGCGCTGGAGCCGTCGCTGCAGCTCTTGCAGGTCGCGCTGCCGCTCCCAGCGATTGCCGTACCCAGCTTGCTGGACCAGTTCCATGGCCTGGCGCACGCAATCCTGAGCCTGGCGGTAATCCTTGGCTTGGTGCTCATAGTACTTGGCCAGCTCGACGTAGGGATAGAGCTGGCCCTGCCCCAGCGCGCTGGACCAGAGCTGCACGGCTTGCTCCATCTGCCCCAATCGCTTGTAGAGCAGAGAGAGCTGAAGGGCCACGCCATGCTGCACCTCTAGCGAGAGGGGGCAAGTCAGTGATTTCTCATAGATGCGGAGAGCCTCCTCCGGCTCGCCCGACCGCTCCAAAAAGCGTCCCAAGCTATAGAGATCCTCGCCCTGCAACAAGCATTGGCCCAGCGGGTCGGCGCCGATCTGGCCCAGATAGGCTGCCAGGGTCACCAGGGAGAGGATATCCTGGGCGTTGTGGTAAAAGACCTGGGTCAAGGGCCGGGCGTCGCCGCTCTGCAAATAGTCAAAGTAGAGCTGCGGCACCATCCAGCCGGGCACGTCGTCGCCGTCGCGCTGCACGCCGAGGATGTTTTGCTCCAGGGAGGAGAGGGAGCAGGAGGCCAGCCGGACCCGCCATAGCCGCCGCGCTAGGTGCAGTAAGTCCAGGTGCGGGGCGCCCGCCAGGGGAGCGGGCCGCCGGGCCAGGATGTAGCGCGTCTCCAGCAGCGGCCAGTCGAAGGCTCGCCCGTTAAAGCTGACCAGGGCAGAGTGGCGGTCCAGCAGCCCGGAGAGCTCCTCGAGCATGGCCGGCTCGTCGTCAAAGTCGCGCAGGAAGAACTGGGCCAGGGTGAAGGAATCGCCTTGGAAGTAGCCCACGCCTACCAGAAAAGCGTAGGTCCCCGTGCCTCCGGCCAGACCGGTGGTCTCGGTGTCGATAAAGACGGCCTCGCGAAAGTCCAGCCCCGCCAGCGATTCATCCTTGGCCAGCGGCAGCACGTGGGCAGCGGGCTGCTCCAGCAGGGCGGCCAGCGGCCAGTCGCCGTGCCGGTACCCTGGGAGATAGGTCTCCTCCGTCAGGTAAAAGGCGCCGCTCTCGTTCTCGACGATCTGGCCGGGCAACACCCGCTCGATGCCATGGGGGCGCAGCTCCACCGCCGGGCGCGGGACAAGATGCTGCGCGCCCTTGCGCACGCCAAGCCTTTCGAGTTTGTCTCGCAGGTCCATGGGCGAAGGAGGCTCCTGAAAGAGGTTGCGGGCGACCATCTGGCCGCTGAGATCAGCAGTGCCATTATAGCGCAAGGCTCTCTGCGGTCAAATCCCTAGAACGGGCGTTCAGGGGGGCGTTAGCTTGCGAATTGGGAGAGCCAGGACATGAGGAACAGGTTGGAGAGATTGTAGAGGGCGTGAATGACGATGCAGGTGGTGGTGTTGACCCTCTGGCGCACCAGCCCAAGCACCAGGCCCAGGGCCAGGATCTGCAGCAGGGCGGGCGAGAGGCCGTACTGGAGGTGACCGAGGGCAAAGGTCACGGAGGTGAACCAGAGCCCCAGGCGCGGCTGCACGGCCCCGCGAAAGAGCACCTCTTCGCCGATGCCGGTGGCGAGCGCCAGGGGCACCGCCAGGGAGAGGGTGGCCATCCCGCCAAAGAGGGCCTTGTTGGCGTTGGCGACTTGCTCTGCTCCCGTGGGATCCAGGGCGGACCAGACCAGGGAGACGGCCACGTCCAAGATGAGAAAGGCCGGGATCAGCCCCAGGGCCAGCAGCAGATGCTTGGCTTGCATGCGCCCCAGCCCAAGCCGCTGCAGTGTCTCGCCGGTGCTGCGGCGCATGATCCAGCCAACGCCCAACAGGGCAAAGATGATGAGGGCCAATCCGCTGAACAAGAGATCCGCCGCGGTGGGGGAGAAATCCGCCAGCGCCAAGCCCTCCACCCCGCCCAAGAGCCCAAACTGCAGGGCCGTCAGCCCGACGAAATAGACGGCAAAGACCAACGCCACGCAATCCATACAGGAGGCCGGATCGATGGGCAGCCAGCGCGCCAGCAGCCGGCGCACCGGCGGCAGCAGGAACACCAGGGCCGCCAAGGCGGTCGCGGCCAGGGCTCCCGCCAGGCCGAGCAGGGCGGCGGACTCGAAGGGAAGCACCAGGTCGGGCATGGCTTCGCGCCATTCGGGCTGGCTGATGGCGTACAGGCCCAGGCAGACCAAGGCGCCGCACAGGAGAAACAAGTTCACCAAGACCAAGGAAAGGTAGGTCAGGGTGCGGGCGGTCTTGTCACGCTCGGCGCGGTTGGCCAGGAGCATGATGCCCCAGAACGGCAGGTACTGGATTAGGATGAGCATGGGGAGCTTCTTTCGGGTGAGCCCTAGGCGCCAAAGCTGTCGAGGACGCTCTCTCGCCAGCGCTTGAGGCCTGCCGAGTCCTTGGCGGCCAGCAAGCGGCGGTATTCTTGCCAACGATCGAGATAAGGCTTGGGATCCTGACACAGCCGCGCGACTTCGTACATGTCCTCCATGTCGATGGCTGCTTCATCCTCCAGGAACGCGGCAAAGGCTGCGATCGACTCCAACACGCGGGCGATGGTCTCTTCGCTGCCATGGGGCTGATGGCAGATCGCATAGTCGGCGAGGAAGCAATAGACGTCAAAAGCGTTCATCTCGGCGATGTCGCTCCCGTACAGGCATTCCGCCGTATAGTCCAGGGCGTAGAGGCTGGCATCGGCCATGCGGGCATCAATCAGCGCGACGTCGGTGTGGCGCGCCTCCAGATAGCGCCGATACTGGAGAAGCAACCGCTTGTTGCTTTCGGGAACACAGTCCGCGCCGAACATCATCACTTCCTCCGAACCGGGATGGCTGCCATTATAGCGCAGTTGGGT
>JAAYEA010000057.1 GCA_012689325.1 Chloroflexota bacterium | reverse complement strand
TGCCCATGGCCGCCGCCGAGTATTCGGTGATCAAGACCTACCTGGAGTGGCTCATCGGCCTCCCCTGGCAGGTGGTGACCGAGGATAACCTCGACATCGCCCGCGCCAGCGAGGTGCTGGAAGAGGATCATTACGACCTGGAAAAGATCAAGGAGCGTATCCTCGAATACCTCGCCGTGCGCAAGCTGCGCAAGGAGCGCGCCGACGAGTTCAAGCGCGAGGAAACCCACGACTATCTCCGGCTGGAGCGCGAGGGCGCCATCCTCTGCTTCGTCGGGCCGCCCGGCACCGGCAAGACCTCGCTGGGCCGCTCCATCGCCCGCGCCCTGGGCCGCAAGTTCGTCCGCATGTCGCTGGGCGGCATGCGCGACGAGGCCGAGATTCGCGGCCACCGCCGCACCTACATCGGGGCCATGCCCGGCCGCGTCATCCAGGCGCTCAAGCGCGCGGGCTCCAAGAACCCCGTCTTTATGCTGGACGAGGTGGACAAGGTCGGCAACGACTGGCGGGGCGACCCCACCTCCGCGCTGTTGGAGGTGCTGGACCCGGAGCAGAACCGCGACTATCGCGACCATTACCTGGACGTGCCCTTTGACCTCTCCGAGGTGATGTTCATCACCACGGCCAACCAGTTGGAGCCGATCCCGCTCCCGCTGCGCGACCGCATGGAGATCATCCAGCTTTCCGGCTATACGGAAGAGGAAAAGATCAAGATCGCCCAGGGCTACCTGATCCCCCGGCAGCGGCGCGAGAACGCCCTGCGCGATGGCGAGGTGGACTTTACCGTCCCCGCGCTGCAAAAGATCGTCCGCGACTTTACCCGCGAGGCCGGCGTCCGCAACCTGGAACAACAGATCGGCAACATCTGCCGCAAGGTGGTCACCCGCGTGGCCCGCGCCGCCGCGGACGACGCGGCGCTCGAGCTGATCGAGCCGGACAAGGTGGTCGAGTACCTGGGCAAGCCCCGCTACTTTTTCGAGGCGGCGGAGCGCACCGAGGTCCCCGGCGTTGCCACCGGGTTGAGCTGGACCCCCACCGGCGGGGACATCATCTTTATCGAAGCGACCAAGATGAAGGGCAACAAGGGCCTCCTGCTCACCGGCCAACTGGGCGACGTGATGAAAGAGTCCGCCCAGGCCGCGTTGAGCTACGTCCGCTCCAAGGCGGCGGCCCACGGCCTCTCCGAGAGCTTTTTCGATACCGCCGACCTGCACGTGCACGTGCCCGCCGGGGCCATCCCCAAGGACGGCCCTTCCGCCGGCGTCACGCTGGCCACGGCCATCCTCTCGCTGCTCACCGGCCGCTCGGTGCGGGCCAACGTGGCCATGACCGGCGAGATCACCCTGCGCGGCCAGGTGCTGCCCATCGGCGGCCTCAAGGAAAAGATCCTGGCGGCCCGCCGCGCCGGGCTGGACACGGTGATCTTGCCCAAGCGCAACGAGCCGGACCTGGACGACCTCCCCGCCGACGTGCGCCAGGAGATGCATTTCGTCCTGGTGGAGACGCTGGACCAGGTCTTTGCCGCCGCGCTCAAGGAAACGGACGCAGCGGGCGCTGCGGAACCAGCGGGCGCTGCGGGCGCCGAGGCCGCGGCAACGGAGGGGGCGTAAGCCATGGCGTGCGTGGTGGTGGTGGAAAACGACCCCGACATCGGGCCGCTGCTGGAGCAGCTCCTGGCCCTGGAGGGACATCGGCCCGTGCTGGTGATGGATCCCCAACTGGCGCTGGACACGGTGCGCGCGGAGCGGCCGGACCTCGTCTATCTCGACGTCCGGCTCACCGCCCAACTGGACGGCTTTGCCCTGTTGGAGCAGATTCGCGCCGAGTCGACGGTGCCGGTCCTGATGTGCTCGGGGCTGGATTTGGAGCGCCGGTGTTTGGCCGCGGGAGCCAACGCCTTTTTGCTCAAGCCTTTCGATTTCAACGACCTGCTGGGCGGGCTCGCCAGGGCGCTCGCCCCCCAGCCGGATCGGGCGGACCCCCGCAAATCGTAGGCCAGACGTCCGCCTGGCCGCAATGACCCCAATCACCTCAAGGAGGAAGATATAGGAAGACAGAGATATGGTTAATAAAAAAAGAAAAATGGATTGGTACAAGGTCGATCTCCACCTGCACACGGCGGCCTCGCACGATTATCATGAGCCCCACGTGAGCTACCTGCAGATCCTGCAAAAGGCCGAGGAGAAATCCCTCGACATGATCGCCTTCACGGATCATAACACGGTGGCGGGCGTGGATGCCGCGCGGTCCCGCATCGAGGACCTGGAAATGTTCGAGAGGTCCAACCGCCTGCAGCCGGACGAGCGCCGCGAATTGCTGGAGTATCGCCGCCTGTTGGACAAGGTCTTGGTCCTGCCGGGCTTTGAGCTCACCGCCACCCTGGGATTTCATATCCTCGGGATCTTTCCCGAGACGACCAGCGTGCGCGAATTGGAGCATATCCTCCTGGATCTGCGGATTCCGAAGGACAAGCTCGATCTCGGCTCCAGCGAAGTGGGCGCCACGGTGGACGTGCTGACCGCATACCAGATTATCGCCGAAGCGGGCGGGCTGGTGATCGCGGCGCACGCGAATTCCACCCACGGCGTCGCCATGCTGGACATTGATTTCGGCGGCCAGACCAAGATCGCCTATACCCAGGACCGTAACCTGCACGCCCTGGAGGTGACGGACCTGGAGACGGGACGGCGGCGGACGACGGCCTCCTTCTTTAACGGCGCCAAGCCGCAATACCCCCGGCGGATGCACTGCATCCAGGGGTCGGACTCGCACCGGCTGAACCCGGACCCCCGCGACAAGACGCAACTGGGCGTGGGGGACCGCGTCACCGAGGTGCTGCTGCCCGAGCGGACCTTTGCCGCGCTCAAAGAGCTCTTCCTGGAGGATGACTTTGCCCGCACGCGGCCCTATCGCGCCGAGGCCAAGGCCTTCGACTATATCCAGGCGGCGCGGGACCAAGGGCCCAATATCGTGCAATGCTTCCACGAGAGCGCCACGCGGGCCGGCGGCCGGCTGAGCGCCATCCTGCGCGACGTGGTGGCCTTTGCCAACACCAACGGCGGGACCATCTATGTGGGCGCCAGCGCCAACGCCAAGTCGCCGGTCATCGGCGTCCCCAACCCGGAGGAGGTCGTGGGCCTCTTGCGCGGCGAGCTCCAGCGCACCGTCAGCCCGCGGCTGGACGTGCCCATCGACGTGCAGAAAAGCGATGGCCGCGATATCGTCCGGCTCACCGTCCCCAAGGGGACCGACACGCCCTACCTGCTGGACGGCATCCGCATCTATGTGCGGCAAGAGTCACAGACCAGCCTCGCCGTGCGCGACGAGATCATCCAGCTCGTCAAGCGCAGCCTCTTGCAGGAGGGGGCCGTGGCGCCGGTCGCGCCGGTCCAGGCGCCGGCCGCCGCGGAAGCGGCGCCCAAGCGCAGGCCGGGCCGGGAGAGGGGCGGCGCGCCCAAGGGCTCCGGGTCGGTCTCGCCCGAGCTGGTGGCCCAAGTGGCCGCGCAGCTCGCGGAGGAGCGCGCGCCGGAAGAGCGTGCGGCGGAAGAGCGTGCGACGGAGCCTGCCGAGCTGGCGGAGGACGCGCCCGCTATCCAGGAGGCGGCCGCCGTGCTGGGCGACGCGCCCCGCACCGGCGTCGAGATCCTGGAGAGCGAGGAGCGCAAGGGCGTCACCTACCATGCCCTGCGCGACCTGCGCAACGGCAACGTGGTGCGCGAGGTGACCCGCTCCTCGGCCCGGCGGCTCTGGCGCTATGCCATCACCCAAAAAGAGTCGGGCCAGGACCACCTGGAGGGCATCACCTGGCAGGGCGATATCGCCTTGGTGCGCAAGCGCACCTTTGGCGGCCGCACCCGCTACGACTTTGCCCAGCGCGATGCGGAGGGCAAGGTCCATATCTACTATGGCGTCTCGGAAGAGGGCATCCACGGCGGGTGGCGCCAATTCCTCGAGAACGCCTGAGCCAGCGGAGAGACATCTCCCCACCGCCAGGTCGCGGCGCCTTGGGCCGTGACCTGGACGGTTTATCGTGGTTGGATGGGTGGCGGACGTGATAGAACTGATCTTCCTGGGCACTTCGGCCTCGGCTCCTTCCATCGAGCGCGGGCTTTCGGCGACGATGCTCCTGCACCGCGACCAGCGCTTCCTCATCGACTGCGGCGAGGGCACGCAGCGCCAGCTCTTGCTCAGCGGCTTGGGCTTTAAAAAGCTGGACAAGGTGCTCCTCACCCACGGCCACCTCGACCACATCCTGGGGCTGGGCGGGCTCGTCTCCACCTTTGCCCGCTGGGAGGCGCTCCCCACCCTCACCATCTATGGCGGGCCGTGGGCGCTGGACCGCGTGGGCGACCTGCTGGGGCGGGTGGTCTTTCGCGGCGACGAGCCCGAGATGCACGTCACCTATCAGCCGGTGGAGCCCGGCCCCATCTGGACCAGCGAGCACCTCACCGTGAGCGCCTTCCCCGTCTCGCACCGCGGCCGCGGCTGCTACGGCTATTGCTTTCAGGAAGAGACCAAGCGCCCCTTCCTGGTCGAGGAAGCGGAGCGGCTGGGCGTGCCGGCGGGCCCCGAGCGGCGCCGCCTGGTGGCAGGCGAGCCCATCACCCTGGCCGATGGCCGCGTCATCGCGCCCGAGATGGTGCTGGGCCCGCAGGTCCCCGGCCCCAAGCTCGTCTATGTGGGCGATGCCGGACGCACCGATGACCTGCTGGAGGTGGCCCGCGGCGCCGATGCGCTGGTGATCGAGGCCACCTATGTGGATTCCGAGGCCGAGATGGCCGCCCGTTTCGGCCACCTCACCGCCCGGCAGGCCGCCGAGCTGGCCCGCGACGCCGGGGTGGGCGAGCTTTACCTCTCCCACGTCTCGCGCCGCTACCCCGGCAAGGTGGTGCAGGCCGAGGCGCGCCAGGTCTTTCCCGGCGCCGTCGTGGTGCAGGACTTCGACCACGTGCGCGTGCTGGGCGCGGAAAAAGCGGAGGAGCAGTCCTGATGGGCGTGAGAGCGTTGTGGCAGCGGCTGCAAGAGGTGGCGCAGCCCGCGGTCATCCGCCGCGAGGTGGACCCCCACCTCGAGATGGCCCGGGTCATCCACCGCCTGGAGGGGCGCCCGATCTGGTTCGACTCCGCGCGCGGCTCCGAGTACCCCGTGGCCGCCGGGCTCTGCTCCCATCGCGACTATATGGCCGCGGGGCTGGGCGTGGCGCGGGAGGGGCTGATCTCCGCCCTGGCCGAGGCGCTGGCCCATCCCCAGCCGCCGCCGGTGGTCGCCGAGGCCCCCTGCCAGGAGGTGGTGGAGCGCGAGGTGGACCTGCGCGCCCTGCCGATCCTCACCCACCTGGCCGAGGACGGCGGCCCTTATATCACCTCCGGCGTCGCCATCATCCAGGACCCCCAATACGGCCGCAACATGTCCATCCACCGCCTGCTGCGGCTGGATGAGCGGCGGCTGGCCGCCCGGCTGGTGGAGGGCCGCGGGACCGAGACCGCCTGGTCGCGCGGCGGGGATATCCCCATGGCCGTCTGCATCGGCAACGACATGCCGGTGCTGGTGGCCGCGGCCATGTCCCCCGCCAAGGGCGTGGACGAGCTGGCCATCGCCCAGGCGCTGGCTCCCACGCCCCTGGTCAAGTGCCGCACCCTCGACCTCTACGTCCCCGCCGAGGCCGAGTTCGTCCTGGAGGGGCGGCTCACCCATCAGCTCGTCGCCGAGGGCCCCTTCCTGGACCTCACCGAAAAGCCCGACATCGTGCGGCAGCAGCCGGTCTTTGTGGTGGAATGCCTCACCCATCGCCGGGACGCCGTCTATCAGGCGCTTTTGGCCGGCGGGCAGGAGCACAAGCTGCTGATGGGCGTCCCCCGCGAGCCCACCATTTTCGCCGAGGTCAACCAGGTCTGTCGCTGCCTCAACGTGCTGATCACCCCGGGCGGCGCCTCCTGGCTCCATGCCGTGGTGCAGATCGCCAAGCGCGCGCCGGACGATGGGCCGCGGGCGATCCAGGCCGCCTTCCGCGGCCACAGCTCGCTCAAGCACGTGGTGGTGGTGGACGAGGACATCGACCTCTACGACCCCCACAGCGTGGAATGGGCCATCGCCACCCGCTTTCAGGCGGACCGCGACCTGGTGCTGTTGCGGGAGCAGCCTAGCAGCTCGCTGGACCCCTCCGCGCTGCACGTGCCCGGGCAGAAATCCCGCACGGCCAAGCTGGGCGTGGACGCCACCATCCCCTGGACCGCCGCCGACGGGCGCGCCCACACCCCCGCCGAGATCGAGGGCTTTTACCGCGTCGGCTATGGCGGCGTGGACCTCGCCGAATACCTGGACGAGGGGGAGGGCGGCTCATGCGCCTGACGCCGGAGGAAGAGGCCATGCTTCGCGGCGACGCCGGCCCCGCCCTTCGCCGGGCCATGGAGATCGTCGTGGCGCTGGGGCGCATCTATGGCGCGGAGGACCTGGTGGCCGTCGCCCACGCCCAGGTGGCGGGCGTCAGCTACAAGAACCTCGGCCAAGCCGGGCTCGAGTTCCTGCAGCAGTGGGCGGCGGAGGGGGCGCGGGTCCGCGTCCCCACGACGCTCAACCCCGCGGGGATGGACCTGGCCCAATGGCGCGCGCTGGGCGTCTCGGCCGAGTTCGCCCGCCAGCAAGGGCTCGTCATCGACGCCTACCTGGCCATGGGCATCGCGCCGACCCTCACGTGCGCGCCGTATGCCGTGGGGCATCGCCCCCGCCGGGGCGAGCACCTGGCCTGGAGCGAGTCGTCCGCCGTCAGTTTCGCCAATAGCCTGTTGGGCGCGCGCACCAACCGCGAGGGCGGCCCCAGCGCGCTGGCCGCCGCGCTCACCGGCCGCACGCCCCGCTCCGGCCTGCATTTGGACGAGGCCCGCCGCGCCACCCACCTGGTGGAGGTGCGCTGCCCCCTGTCCAGCGAGGCCGATTTCGGCGCGCTGGGGTACCTGGTGGGCCGGCGGGTGCGCAACGGCGTCCCCTATTTCCGCTTCCTGGGCCCGACGCCCGACCTGTCGTTGGGGCCGGGGAGCGCCGGCGAGGAGCTGCTGCGCGGCTTGGGCGCGGCGTTGGCCGCCAGCGGCGCCGTGGCGCTCTACCATGTGGAGGGCGTCACCCCCGAGGCGGGGGAGGAGGGCATCCTGCCCGCCGCCGCCGAGCGCGTGACCATCGCCGACCTGGCCGAGGGCTATGCGGCGCTCAATAGCCCGCTCGACTCTGTGGACATGGTCACCATCGGCTGCCCCCACGCCTCGCTGGCGCAGCTCGCCGAGATCGCCCGGCAGGTGGCGGGGCAGCGGCTGCGCGCCGCGCTCTGGGTCACCACGGCGCGGGCCATCCGCGACGAGGCCGCCGCGCTGGGCCACGTCGCCGCCATCGAGGCGGCGGGCGGGCGCGTGGTGGCCGATACCTGCATGGTGGTGGCGCCGGTGGAAGAGCTGGGCCTGCGGGCGCTGGCGACCAATTCGGCCAAGGCCGCCTTTTACGCCCCCTCGCACAGCGGCGTCAGCGCGCGCT
>JAAYEA010000452.1 GCA_012689325.1 Chloroflexota bacterium | reverse complement strand
TTATGACCGATGGCCGCGCCGACGCCTACGCCGACGACGTTTTTGCCTGCGGCGCGCGCGGCATCATCACCGAGCCTTACACCGATTTCAAGACCATCGCGCGACAGCACCAGGACTGCTTCCTGGCCGGGGAGGGCGATAACCGGGTCTTGTATCGCAACGATCCCGCCGAGATCGAGGCGATGGTGCGCGACATGGTGGAGACGTCCCGCCTCACCGGCGGCTACATGATGTGCATCGGCAACCACATCCCCTGGAACGTGCCGCCGGAGGCGATCAAGCGCTACCTGGACCTATCGGCCGAGCTGGCGCGCCGCTAGAAACAAATGCGCGCTTTCGCAGCAGGTGCTAGACCAGGCTGCAGGCATCCGCGGGCATCCAGTGCTCGTCCTGGTTTGCCCATTTGACGTTGCAGCCGACGGGGTTGGTCAAGGGCACGCTCACAGGCCGTCCTGCCAGATGCTCTTCCAGCGCCCGGGCCAGGTCGTTGACCGTCATCTTTTCGATCTGGCGCGGGTTATCCACCCCGCGGCCGGTGTAGATCAGCTTGCGGTCGGCGTCGAAAACGTAAAAGTGCGGGGTGCGTAGGGCGCCATAGGCCAGCGCCACCTCTTGCGACTCGTCGTACAGATAGACCCAGGGGAAGCGCTTCTCCTCCATGCGCTTGACCATGTGGTCAAAGCTATCCTCAGCATAAGTCCCCACCCAGTTCGAGTTGATGCCCACGAACCTGACCCCTCGGGGGGCAAACCGTTCCGCCGTCTGGCGCGTGACCTCGTCGGAGCCGGTCACGTAGGGGCAATGGTTGCAAGTGAAAAAGACGACTAGCACCTTGGCGTCGGCGAAATCGGCCAGGGTGTAGGTCTTGCCATCGGTGGCGGGCAGGGCGAAATCCGGGGCGCGCTTTCCCAGCTCGAGTGTGAATGCCATGATCATCTCCCTTATCTGTGGTGTGCGGCCAGTTTCCCTGATCATACCAGGTCTGGGACTGGCGGCAAGTTCGGTTTCCGCGCGCCTTGACGTGGACGCGCGCTTGACTATCATGGGGCCAGATCGAACCGGTGAGATGCCACGCTTGTAGATCAAGGAGGGAATCGCACATGTCGGGGATCATCTATACTGTTTTCACCAAGCCTTGGAAGATGCCCGCGCCCGAGCTGGGCGAGTTCGTGGCCAAACTGGGCTTCCAGGGGATCGAGTTTCCGGTGCGGCCCGGCTACCAGGTGGAGCCGGAGAGCGTCCGCCAGGGGCTGCCCAAGCTGGCACGGGAGCTGGCCGGATTCGGCCTCAAGATCTATAGCGTGGCTGGACCGACGGACGAGGCCACCATCGCCGCCTGCGCCGAGGCCGGCATCCCCACCATCCGCGTCTGCCTGCGCATGGACGCCGCCGATGGCTACATGGCCGCCGAGGCGCGCCAGCGCCAGGAATACGACGCCCTGCTGCCCCTGCTGGATCGATACGGCGTGCGGATCGGCATCCAGAACCACAACGGCCCCGACCTGGCCAACGCCATGGCCATCCGCCACCTCATCGAGGGCTATGACCCCAACCATTTCGGCGCCGTGTGGGATGCAGCCCACGAGGCGCTGGCCGGGACCGAGCCCGAGATGGCGCTGGATATCGTCTGGTCGCACCTGTGCATGGTCAACCTGAAAAACGGGCTATGGCAGCGCACCAACGGCCCCGAGGCTGAATATGCCACCTGGAAAACCTACTGGACCAGCGGGCGGCAGGGCCTGGCCTCCTGGCCGCGGGTGGTGGCCGAGTTGAAGCGGCGCCGCTACGCGGGGCCGGTCTGCCTCACCGCCGAATACAGCGACCACGACGCGGTGAACCGCCTGATCGCCGAGGACCTCGCCTTCGCCAAGTCGCTTTTCGCGAGGAGTTGAGCATGGGCGCGCCGGACCGGATCGTTCGCGTGGCCATGATCGGCGCCGGGCGGATGGCCAATAGCGTCCATTACCCCTCGCTGGCCTCCTTCGCCGATGTCGAGATCGCCGCCATCTGCGATATAGATGCGGAGCGGCTCCACACCACGGCGGACAAGTACGGCGTGGAGCGGCGCTACCTGGACTATCGCCAGATGGTGGCCGAGATCGCGCCGGACGCGGTCTATGTCATCGGCCAGCCGCATATCATGTACGACATCTGGACCTGGTGCCTGGCCCAAGGGCTCAACCTCTATATCGAAAAGCCCATGGGGCTGAGCATCCATCAGGCCCGGGCGCTGGCCCACCTGGCCGACCAACACAGCTGCATCACCCAGGTGAGCTTTCAGCGCCGCGCCTGCCCCCTGGTGGTCCAACTCCGCGACGAGTGCCTGCGGCGCGGCCCCATCGTCCACGCCAGCTGCAAGTTCTACAAATGCAACATCGAGCCCTTCCTCGGCGCGCGCGACCACATGATGGACGACACGGTGCATTCCATCGACACGGTGCGCTGGATGTGCGGCGGCGAGGTGGCCGAGATCCACAGCGTCTGCAAGCGGGTGGGCGTGCCGGACATCAATTTCATCTCGGCCACGCTCGAGTTCGACAACGGCGCGACGGGTTTCATCGTCAATAGCTGGTCCAGCGGCAAGCGCATCTTTGCCGTCGAGATGCACGCGCCCGGCATCTATGCCGAGGCTGAGCACGAGGGCAAGGGTTATCTCTATGCCGATGGCGACGCGCAGGGCGTTGCCTATGACACGCGTGAGGTCGCCGGCAGCGACCAGCTCTATATCTATGGCGGGTTCCAGGCCAAGAACCGCGAGTTCATCGACGCCGTCAAGGGAGGGCCGCGGCCCGGCTCTCATTTTGGCGACGCGGTCAAGACCATGGAGGTGGCGGAGCGGATTTTGGCCCAGGCCCTGCTAAAAGGGGTATGAGCATGAGCAACCTGTTGACGTTACATCTGCAGCGCCAGGAGCTGCGCCAAGATAGCGCGGGCCGGAACCACTGGGCGACGGTGATCACGCCAGCCGCCTGGCCCGCGGAAGGGACCGCGCTCTTGCTCTGCGATCTCTGGGACCGGCACTGGAGCAAAGGGGCGATGCTGCGGGAGGCGGTCATGCTCCCGTGGGTGAACCAGGTCGTCGCCAGCTTGCGCGAAAGAGGGGCGCTGATCATCCACGCGCCCTCGAACACGCTGGCCTTTTACGAGGGAACCCCAGCCCGGCAGCGCGCCCTGGCCGCCGCGCCCGTCGAGCCGCCGGCGCCGCTGGAGCGCGACGACCCGCCGCTGCCGGTGGACGCCTCCGATGGCGGCAGCGACACCAACCAGGGCGACGAGGTGCCCCACAGCCGCGTCTGGACGCGCCAGCACCCCGACCTCGTCATCGACCAGGAGCGTGACCTCATCTCGGACGATGGCCGCCAGGTCTATAGCGCCATGTGCCAGCGCGGCATTGCGCACCTGCTCATCCTGGGCGTGCACACCAACATGTGCGTGCTGAACCGCACCTTTGCCATCAAGCAGATGGTGCGCTGGGGCGTGAACGTGGCGCTGGTGCGCGACCTCACCGACGCCATGTACAACCCTGCCAGGCCGCCCTACGTCAGCCACGACGAGGGGACTCGGCTGGTGATCGAATACATCGAAAAGTTCTGGTGCCCGACGGTGCTCAGCGAAGAGCTAGTCTAGGACTCAGTCCTTGTCCACCGGCTCGCGGGTCTTGAGCGCCTCCTCGACGCGCGCCAGGTACCAGGCTTCCGTCTCCCGCAGGTGCTGCAGGATCTGGCGGATGGTCCACTCGCCCTCGGCGGGGGCCGTATCCAGGTCCTCGTCGGCGAGGCCGACCACCGCGCCCAGGAACTCGCCATAGGCCTCTTGGGCGCGGGCCAGCATCCGCTGGGGCATGGTGTGCGCCGCGCCGATATCCTCCCGGGCAGCCACCAGTTGGGTGGTATGCTCGCGCAGGTGGTCGCCAAAGCGCAGCACCACGCGCCGGGCGGTGTTCCAGCGCCAGTTGTCGGTCTTGAAGCGCAGCTCTTCCTGGCTCAGCTCGGTCAGTCGAGCGATGGTCTGCGCCCGCGCCGCGGCGATCTCGGCCAACAGCTTGGTGATCTCGCTATCCATTTGGCCCTCCTCTTGGTCAGTCTGCCCGCATTGTAACGTGCATCGCCGGGCCTCACAACTCGCCAGGGCTTTGACGCCCCCTCCGAAACATGCTATGATGCAGCACCTTGCAGGAGTGAAGGAGCGCGCCATGAAGCGATTGCGGTTCGGGGTCACCGGCCTGGGAATGATGGGCGACATCTATGCACGCGTGCTGGCGGACTTGCCCGAGGCCGAGCTGGTCGCCTTGTGCGACATCATGCCCGGCAAGGCGGCCGAGATGGCCCGCAAGCTGGGCGTTTCGGGCTATGCTGGGACGGATTTCGCCGAGATGCTGCGCCAGCATCCCGACCTGGACGGCGTCGCCGTGACCACACCCGACGCCGACCACGTGGGTCCCGTGCTGGCCGCCCTGGACGCGGGGATGCACGTCTGCGTGGAAAAGCCGCTGTCCACCACCGTGGCCGACGGGCAGCGCATGGCCGAGCGCGCGCGGCGGGCAGGGCGCATCCTCATGGTGGGGCACACCCTGCGCTTTCAGCCCCAATTCATCGCCATGCGCGAGGCGGTGGTCCGCGGCGAGATCGGGCAAGTGTTGCACATCTTTGCCCGGCGCAACAACCCCAGTGCGGTGCGCGATCGGCTGGGCGGCCGGGTTTCGGTGGCCTTTTTCCTGGGCGTCCATGACATCGACATGCTGCTCTGGACCATGCGCCAGCCAGTGATTAAGGCTTTCGCCAAATCGGTGACGCGCAACGACCGGGGCGTCGCCGACAGCATCCTCAGCACCCTCACCTTTGCCGATGGCGCGCTGGCCCTGCTGGAGAACTCGTGGGGGATGCCCGCCGTGGGCGGCCGGCCGCGCCGCTTCCAATTCGACGTGGCGGGCACCGAGGGCGTCATCGAGGTCTATGCCCACGAGCAGGGCATCGGTATCCTGAAAGCGGACGCCACCGACTATCCCGGCACCGTCTTTTTGCCCGAGGTGCAGGGGCGGCTGGGCGGCGTCTATCGTGACCAGGTGGAGCACTTTGTGGACTGTATCGCCCGGGGCCGCACGCCTGCCTGCACA
>JAAYEA010000451.1 GCA_012689325.1 Chloroflexota bacterium | reverse complement strand
CGGTTATGGTGCCATTCGCGCCCCAACCACAGCCCTTGCGCCTCGCCCTGGTAAAACCCCGCGGCGCAGACGGTGCCGCCGACGCGGGCGGCGCGGATGGCGGTGGCCAGCGCCGGGTAGGCCCCGGCCAGCTCGATGGCCACGTCCACGCCCCGTCCGCCGGTGAGCTGGTGGATCTCGAGGGCGGCGTCGCCGGCGCGGGGGTCCAGCGCCGCCTGCGCGCCGTAGCGCAGCGCCAGCTCGCGCCGCCGGGGGAGCGGGTCCACGGCGATGACGGTCTCGGCGCCGGCCTGCGCGGCCATCTGCACCGCCAAGAGCCCCAGCGCCCCCAGCCCGATCACCGCCACGCGGTCGCCATAGCGCACCGGCGACTCGCGGACGCAGTGGAACGCCACGTACGCCGGCTCCAGGCAGAGCGCCGTGTGGGCGTCGATCCCGCCCAGCCGCCAAAGCTGCCCCTCCGGGCAGATGTTGGTCTCGCGCACGTCCATGAAACCCAGCACGCGGTCCCCCGCCTTCCAGCGGGTGGCCTCGGCGCCGACCTGGGCCACGATCCCCACGCCGGTGGTGCCGGTGTTGCGGGGCTTGGCCGCGCCGGGCGCGGCCTCTTCCGGCACAAAGAGGCGCATCTCTTGGTCGAAGCGCTGCCCGGCGAAATTGGCGTTATCGAACATGGCCGTGGTAGTGCCGTGCTTGCCGGAGGCTAACTCGGTTCGGATCAGGACCTCATGCGCCGCCAACGGGCGGTCCTCATAGTCCAGCACCTCCACGCGGTGCGGCCCCGTGATGGCGAGTCGTCTGGGCATGGCCCGCTCCTCCCGGCGCTAGACGCGTCCAAACCCTGGCTCGGCCTGCGCGATCTCGTCCGCGGTGACCTCGCGCCCCAGGTGGCTCGAGATGTACACGCCCTCGGTGATGAAAGCGGTATTCAGCGCGATCCCCGCCGTGTCCAGCAGGGGGACGAGGCCCAGTTGCGCCGACACCCAGTGCCGCTGCGAGTTGGCATAGTGGCGCATCTTGGGGTCGCACTGGTTCCAGCGCCAGATGGCCTGGTCCACGTCAAAGGCGCCGTCCATCTCCATGTCGGCCAGCGTGGCGTAATAGGTGAATGGCTCCAGCCGCAGGCCGGCGTGCGATCCGTAAACGCGGTCCTCGTTCGGGTCGTTGGCGTTGATGGCCCAGGCTTCCTCCAGCGCAAAGGTGATCCCGCCCTCCAGCCGCGCCAGGCCCATCCCCAGCTCTTCCACGTTGTACTTGCCGCTGGCGCGCCGGTCCTCATACATGTTGTCCAGCTTTTGGTAGGTCTTGCCGGAGACGCTGAGCGGCTTGGGGTTGCCCAGCAGGTAGAGCATCTGCGAGATGTGGTACACCGCCATGTCCAGCATGGCCCCGCCGCCTGAGGTGCCCGTGTTCACAAAGGCCGGGGAGCCGTAGCCATCCACCCAGGGGCGCCCGCGGCGGCGGTAGTGGATGGACTTGCAGCCATAGATCTCGCCCAAGAGCCCCTCGTCGATGATGCGCTTGGCGCAGACGGTGGTGTTGCGATAGAGCCCGGCCAACTGGATGTGCAGCATCTGGCCGGTGGCCTTGGCCGTGTCGTACATCGTCTTGGCGTCGCGATAGGTCCAGGACATGGGCTTTTCGCAATAGACGTTCTTGCCCGCCCGCAGCGCGTCCACCGTGACCGGCATGTGGAAGCGGTTGTGCAGGCAGACATCCACCGACTGGATGTCCTCGCGCTTGAGCATCTCGTGGTAATCGGTATAGACGTGCGGGATGTTGTACTGCTGGGCCACCCGCTTGGCCTCGTCCTCGGCGATGTCGCAGGCCGCCACGATCTCGGCCTCCGGGACCTTGGCATAGTTCTCCAGGTGGTGCTTGCCGATCTGCCCGACGCCGATCATGCCGATGCGTACTTTGTCCGCCATGCTTGACCTCCCTTTGCGATCCGGTAGCTTGTGCGCAGCCTCTGCGAGATGCACTCCATCGACCGTTGAGGCGAATCCTACGCTCGCCCTCCCCTCTCTCTCCCTACGCGCCCTGGTCCCACATCCTGACCTGCACGCCGCGCGCGGCGATCTCGTCCAGCCCCGACTGCGGCGCCGAGGGGTCCGTGACCAGGTGGTGCGCCGCCTCGACGGCGGCCACATAGCCCAGCGCGGCCACGCCGATCTTGGAGCCATCGGCCACCACGGCCACCCAGCGCGAAATCTCGATGGCTTGGCGCTTGAGCGGGATGCGGTCCAGGATGCGGTTGGTGATGCCGTGCTGGGCCGAGATGCCGCCGCTGGCGATAAAGGCCCGGTCGCAGCGTATGTTGTAGGCCCGCAGGGCCTCCAGCGCCAGCGGCCCCACAAAGCTCTGCGACTCGACGTGCAGCTCGCCGCCCACGACGATGGTCTGGATGTTGGGGTTCCGGCTCAGGGCGTTGGCCACGTTCAACCCGCAGGTGACCACGGTCAGCCCGCGCCGCTCCGCCAGGTAGGGGACGATAAAGGGCGTGGTGGTGCCGCCGTCGATAAAGATCACCTCGCCATCCTGGACCAGCGCGGCGGCTGCTCGCCCCACCAGGTCCTTTTCGGCCCGGTGCGAGATGGCGCGCAGCTCGAAGGGCGGCTCCATCTGGACGTCCTCCTCCAGCAGCGCGCCGCCGTGGATGCGGCGCAGCACGCCCTGCTCTTCCAGCTTGGCCAGGTCGCGACGGATCGTCGATTCGGAGACGTTCATGCGCAGCGCCAGGGCGTGCACCGCCACGGCGTTTTCGGCGCGCAACAGGTCCATGATTTCGGCGTGTCGTGGTTTCATGAGCAATTCGCTTCCTCCCACTCGCTTGTCCAGGTGCGCGCTTTCAAGCAGACGTGCCTGCTTGCGCGCAACCCATGGCCTCATTCTAAGGCCAGATCGGCCAGGGCCCAAATGCGCGGCCACGCCCGTGACCGGCGCCGCCGTGGTGGCCCGTGGGCGCACCCCGCCACGGCCAGGGCGCCGCCGTGGTCATGGCGGGTCGCACCTGCCACGGCCAGGGCGCCGCCGTGGTCATGGCGGGTCGCACCTGCCATGACCACGGCGCATTATAGCCACGCTCTCGCCCGGCGTCAAGCGATATCGGGCGCAATTCGGGCGGAATGCGCTTGTTGTGCGCGGGTTTGGAGCGTATAATGCGCGTGATACCGCGGCGCGTG
>JAAYEA010000450.1 GCA_012689325.1 Chloroflexota bacterium | reverse complement strand
TTCATCGCCGTGCGGGGCGGCGCGCCAGGGCGACCACCGACTTTGCACAAGCCCTGCGGCATGCCTAGATCATGCAAGCGACACCGGGAGGAGGCGTCTGTATGCGGAATCGCAAGCTACTTATCGCAATAGCCCTGCTTGCCGCAATCGGCGTACACTGCAGTTGCCTCGGCCCCTTCCTCTATTCCCCGGCGATCAATAGCTTGCGCCTCCGGCGATTCGCCAACTCCTTATATGCCTACCCTCTGCCTCCCGGAACCGAGGTCGTCGCAAGATATTCCAAGGTCGGCAACCTTGGGCCCACAGGAAACCACTGCGACTACATGGCTGCCCTCGTCCTGGTCACCAACCTGACCCGCGCGGAGGTCGAAGCCTACTACCAGGGTATGTCGTTGCCCCAAGTCGGAGACCAAGATAGCGAGCTTTGTGGCGCTGACCTGATCTTTCAGGACGAGGTAGAAGCATACCTGGCGGAATGGGGCAGACCGTATGTGGGCGCCAAGTATGACGAGTTTCTCTACAACGAGCTCGTCGTCCCGAGCGAGCAGCAACTACATGGCCGGCTGCACTTCTGCATCGAGGTCTACGACACCCACTACGATGCGGGTTTCGACTGCCGCTGCATGTAGCCGGAGCCCAGTGGCCTTGAAGCGGTCGCAAACCCGCCGTGTGCTGCCCGAATCAGAGGGTCGCCCGCGCGCGCTGGGTTTGGCCGTCTCGCAGATACGCGATCTCTACCGTCTGCCCGGCGCGTATCCGACCGAGGATCGCCGATAGGTCATCTGCGCCGGTCACCGCCTGCCCATCCACGCTCACGATCACATCGCCGACTTGCAGTCCCGCCCGCTGGCCTGGCGAATTGGCGTCGATCTGGCCGACATAGGCGCCGCCGGTGGGGCCGCTCCCCTTCTTGAGGGCGATCTTGGCCGCGTCGGCGACCTTGAGCCCCAACGATGGACCGGCCGTCGCGGCGCGGGCCAGCAAGCCCTCCAGCGCCCGGGTGTTGAACCCGACCACCACCTCGCCATCCACCGTGATCACCGGCACGCCCATCTGGCGCGACTTGCGGACCATCTCTTCGGCGGCGGCGCGGTCCCGCGAGACATCCTTTTCCACATAGGGAACGCCCTTACGTGAAAGCCACGCTTTCACCTGGGTGCAGTAGCCTCAGGTGGGGGTGGAATAGACCACGACTTCCATGGTTGCCTCCTGACATTGTTGGTTTCCGATTGTAGCCCCAGCGCGCCCGTACGGCAAATCGCTCACCAGCCCAGCACGGCCCAATGGGCCGGGTGGTCGGTGGCCGACTCGGGCTTGGGCACGTAGGCGGCCCCCAGCACCCGCAGGTCCGCCGAGACGAAGATGTGATCGATGCGCTTCGTGCCGGACATGTCCAGGCCGTTCTCGTCGATGCCGGTGGGGTACGCCGTCATCCAAGCGTCCTGGAAGATGCCATCGATGGCCTGGTAGGGCGGCTGGCCCTCGCGCGCGTTGAAATCGCCCAACACCACGACGCGCTCCCGCCCGGCGGAGCGGTCGATGGCTGACTGCACGCAGGCGAGCTTGGCCGCGGGCGAGCCGTCGGGATGCACGTTATAGATGGTGAAACGCTGCCCATCCGCCACGAGCTCGACCTCCGCCGTCCCATCCTCATCCTTGTCGCTGTAGGTGAACACCGAGCGGGCGTTCTCTAGCGGGTAGCGCGAGAGGATGGCCGTGCCATAGGTCCCGGCGACGGTCTTGGGGCCGTAGTAGCCATGGTACCCCAGGTGGTGGGCGTAATACAGCGCCAAGTCCACGTTGCCCAGCGAGACCCGCGCCGAATCGCTCTCTTGCAGCGCAATGACGTCGGCGTTTGCCCGGCGCATCAGGGCCAACTGCCGGTCTTGGGCGCGCTCGCCGCCGCCATCGACCCCCTGCTGGATGTTGTAGGTCATCACCACCAACCGGTTCGGGTCAGCGGGCGGCGCGGCGACGACCCGCCCGGTGCGCCAGACGCCCCACAACGTCCCGGTCAGCAGCGCGCAAGAGAGGAGCGCATAGGCCAGCGGCGCCGTGGGCGCGGCGCTGGCTGCCCGAGGCGCCCAGGCGCGCCAGGCGGCAAAGGCCAGCAGCAGCGTTGGAACCAGGTAGGGGAGCCAGAACTTGTTTCGGAAGAAGGGGCTCACCGGCGGCACATAGCCCCACGTGTTGCTAAAGATGTGGACAAAGACCAGCACCAGCAGGAGCAGCGCGCCGACGGCGAACCCCCCAGCGAGCCGCAGCGGGCTGGCCCCGACCAGCTTGCCCGCCAGCGCCATGGCGTCCAGCAGGATCACCGGCGAGAGGAGCAGCATGGCATAGAGCGGGAGCTGCTGGGCCGCGGTGGGCGCGCCCACCACCACCGGCGCGGCGTCGGGCGTGGCGGGGAAGGCCACGCGGTGGGCCAGGATCGTGCCCAACAGGGCGAATAGGAATAGGGCGTTCCACAGGTCGAGGCCGCTTCGCGGCAGGCGCTCCAGCAGGCTGGGACGCCAGGCGGCGAGGGCGGCCGTCCCCAGCCAGGCCAGGCTGACCAGGGCGACGATGGCCCGGTAGTTGCCCTGGGTCCAGCGGGCGATGACGGCTGGCGCGGCCAAGGCAAAGTAGGCGAGCGTCAGGGCCATGACCAGGCCCACGGCGGGCCAGAAAGCGCCCCCTGCTGGCGACGCGGCCGGGGACGTGCTGCCACCGGCAAAGCGAGGCAGCAGGGCCAGGAGCAGCGCCCCCAGGGCCCAGCCGATCCAGGCGCCGCCGGAGGTCAGCGAGAGGTCGAAGGAGAAGCCCAGCGTCCGCAGCAAGATCGAGCCGCCCACCGCCAGCCCCAGGCCCAGCGCCAGGGGCCAGCCAGGCTGCCCGCTCACCTCGGGCTGGCGCGCCAAGAGGAGCGGCAGCAGCATCAGCCCGGCGGCAGCGCCGATCCCCGAGGTCAGCAGGCGCCCGGAGGTCCCCAGCATGGGCGTGGCCGCGCGGGCGGCAATGAGGGCGAGCCCGAATATCCAGATGGCGGCGCCGGGGGCTTGGCGGCCCAGGAGCAAGAGCAGGACCGGCGACAGCAGGAAAAGGACCGCGGCCGCCCGGATATCCAGCCCCGTCCCCAAGAGCTCCAGGACATAGACGGACTCGACCAGTGTGGCGATCACTTGCAGCAGAAGCAGCAGGGTGATCCCATAGGCCAGGACGAGCAGGTGATAGCGTGTCATCGTGCGAGCGCCTCCTTCGCGATGTAGCTGAGCGACTAGCGGCGGCCGCCGCGCCAGGGCCGGCCTTCCCAATCCGTGCGCAGGAAAGGCGCCTCCACGCGCTCCGAGGTGAGGAGCCCGTAGAGCTGCGGCCTGCGGAAAGCGTTGCCCCACACTTCATGCTCGCGGCAGCGGCGCAGGCGGTCCAGGTCAAACGCGGCCAGATATACACCCTCCGCGCCACCCGCCTCCACCACCATCGTGTCCAGGGAACGCTCTTGCACGTCGAAGCCGACCCCGTCATAGGCGACAGAGTGGCCGTTCTCCTGGGGCGCGGCATAGTTGCAGGTGGCGATGCCCACCATGTTCTCCCAAGCGCGGGTGCGGAGCTGGGTCAGGCGATTCAGCTCTAGCCCGCACGCGTTCGGCGTCAGGATCACCTCCGCGCCCTGGAGCATGAGCAAGCGAGCGGGCTCGGGGAACTCGCGGTCAAAGCAGATCATGCAGCCGACCCTAACCGGGCCGTCTCGAGTCTCCAGCGTGCAGACGGGGAAATCCTCCCCTGGCGTGAGCGCGCCCTCCACGTCCCAAGCGCAGGCGTGGACCTTGGCGTAGGTGAGGATGACCTCGCCGCGCCGGTCGATGATCGAGACAGCGTTGCGCGGCGCGCCGGGCCACCGCTCTAGGTACGTGAGGGCGATGGCCATGTCCAGCTCGCGGGCCAGGGCCTGAAAGCGCTGGACGAAGAGGTCCTCAGGGCCGATGGCCTGCGCCGCCCAGGCCTCTCGCGCGCCGGTCTGCTGGCGATCAAAAAAGCGGTAGCCGACGTTCCACATCTCGGGAAAGAGGGCGATATCGGCGCCGAGGCCGGCCGCTCGCCGGCAGAAAGCCTCCCCCTTGGCCAGATTGGCCTCTTGATCGGCGCCCTGAGCCGCCATCTGGAGCAGAGCCACGTTGAACATCATCGCTCACCCCTCACAGGAGCCTCTGCGGCATGGGCTGCCCCCACCAGGTCAGGCAGGTGAGCCGGCCGTCGCGCTGCTCGGCCAGGGCATAGCCCGCGTTGGGCAGCCGCCCCTCCCAGGCGAAGCGCAGGGTCACGTTATCCAGCACCATGGGCAGCATGGATCGAAAGAGCCCGCCGTGCCCGACCAAGACGAGACGCGCCTCGCTCCCGCCATAGGCGGCCACCAGCCCCTCGACAAACGGCACAAAGCGCGCCTTGAGGTCGAGCAGGCTATCGCCCCCCTCGATCTTGGAGTCGAACTTGGCGCACGCCCACCAATCCGTGACCACCCGCCGGTACTCCTCGGCGCCGTGGGAGAAGGGGGAGCCCTCCAGCACGCCGCAGTCGAACTCGCGCAGCGCGCCGGTCACCTCGTAGGGCAGCCCCAGCGCCTCGGAGAGGATGTCCGCGGTCTGGGTGGCGCGGAGCAGCGGGCTGGCATAGAGCGCGGTAACGCCCACTCTAGCTAGCTCCTGGGCCAGGCTGCGCGCCTGTTGCACGCCCAGGGGCGTCAGGCCGTGCTGGCGCCCGCGATTGGAAAAGACGTCGAGGACATTGGCTTCGCTCTCGCCATGGCGGACGAAATAGAGCCTCATGGCGAGCCCTCATCGTCGAGCGGTGCGCTGCCCGGCTCCGCGGAGGCATCGTAGGTCATATAGTGCCACTCGACCTCGAACCATTCCTGGAAGAGCGCGTAGGTGCGCGGGGAGGGCCAGAGCCGCCGATCCACCAGCCAGGACTCGAGCTCGACGACAAAGATGTCGTCGCTGATCCGGCGCAGATAGCTCTCGCGGTCCTCGTCGCGCGGAAACTCGGGCAGCAGGAAGACGCTGGCGGCGCGGGCGACCTGGTCGGCGCTCATGGGCGCGTCGGGCGGGTGAAAGCGGTTGATCCACTCCAGATAGGGCGGCTTGGGGCGGATCAGCGCGGCGGTGCGGTGCATCATCTTCACGGACGTGGCTCCCGTATCAAGTTGCAGGCTCGGGCCCTAGGATAACGCAACTGGGCGCAGGCGCAAAATCGGCGTCTGCTCGGACGCTATAGCTAGAACAGATTTGCTAAATCGGGCTAGGAATATGACGTATAATGTCCTATATCTGTTGTATACTCGAGCCAACCGCATGGGCGGGAACACGAGGGGACATAAGGAGGTTCGCGATGCAAGCACCCAAGATCGTCAGCAAGCCGGCGTTCACCGTGGTGGGACTCGGGCTGCGAGGGAGGCCCCAAGAACTCAATTTTGGCGCGCTGTGGGACGAGTTCGGGGCGCGCATGGGCGAGATCAAGGGGGTCATCAACCCGCGCGTCGCCTATGGCGTCGAGGGGAACGTGGACATGGCCACCGGCGAGTTCAACTATCTCGCCGCCTATGAGGTGGCGCCAAACAGCCCGGTCCCGGCGGGCATGACGCGCTGGGAGATCCCAGCGCAGACCTACGCGGTTTTCGTCACCACGCTCCCGGTCATCAAGGAGACTTGGAGAGAGATCGTGGAGAGCTGGCTGCCCCAGTCGGGCCGCAGGTATGGCCCGGGCCCGGATTTCGAGTTCTACCCCGAGACCTTCGACCCCGGCCAGCCGGGCGCCGAGCTCCACCTCTACGTGCCGATCCAGTAGCGCCATCGATGAGGCGCGCCCTCCCGCCATCGAGGGGGGCGCGCCCGGTTGCTGCTAGAGCCGCTTCTTGAGAAAGTACTGCTTGATGCCCTCTGGGTAATCGTCCAGCACGCCAAAAACCTCGTAGCCCTGGCTCTGGTAAAAGTCGGGCGCCTGGTAGCTAAAGGTGCAGGTGTGCGCCAGGGTGCAGCCCGCCTCCCGGGCGATCCGCTCGGCCTCGGCCAGGAGCTGCTTGCCGTAGCCCATCCCGCGGTACCGCTCGTCCACCCAGAGCACATCCAGGTACAGGGTGTAGAGGAATGTGTCGCAAAAGAGGCCGCCCACCGCCTCGCCGTTCTCGTCCTTGAGCACCAGGTTGATGTCCAGGCCCGGTTTCTTGAGCAGCCCGGCCGTTCGATCCACGTTATAGCCGAACAGGCCGCGGCAGACGCGCTTGCGCTCCTCCTCGCTGACCTCTGAGCTGATGCTCAGCCTTGCCGTTCCCATGTCGTGATCCCCTTTCCCGCACGCTTGGCCTAACTGATGTTGACGCCGTCGGCCTGGTTCAGCTCCAGGCTCGGCCCTTCCGCCACGGTGATGTTGACGCGCTTGAGCGTGAGGCCCTTGACGCATTCCGCCCTAAAGCCGCGCTCGGCCATGAGCGTGACGTTCTCCAGGGTCAGGTTCTCGATGGGCTGGTCGGGGAGGCCCTCGATGAGCGCGGCGGCGGCGGCGCGCCCGCAGCCCACGTTGCTGATGTGGATATTGCGCAAGATCGGCACGTCTTTCGAGTTGGCGTGGGTCTGCTCATAGTTGACGGCTCGCTCGGCGGGCTCGCCATCGTAGCGCATGGAGATCTTGAACCCCTCGTTCTTGACGATGCCGATGGTGATGTTGCGCAGCCAGATGCTCTCCACCACGCCGCCGCGCCCGCGCCGTGTCTTGATGTTCAGGCCCCGGCCGGTGCTATCGGAGGTGCAGTCGTGGACATAGATGTCCCGCACGCTGCCGGAGGTCTCGCTGCCGATGGCGAGGATGTTGTGGCCGCCGATAGCGCGGCAATGGCGCACCAGCACCCGCTCGCAGGAGCGCCCGCGGCGCCAGGCCTCCTGGTCCTTGCCCGCCTTGATGGTCACGCAATCGTCGCCGGTGTCCAGCAGGCAATGCTCCACCAGCACATCGCGGCAGGATTCGGGATTGATGCCGTCGTTGTTGGGTCCCTTGCCGATGACCGTCAGCCCGCGGGCGATGACGTTGTCGCAAAAGGCCGGGTGGACGGTCCAGGAGGGGCTATCACGGACGGTGAACCCCTCCAGCAGCACGTTGCGGCAATCGAGCAAGTGGATCAGCCGCGGCCGGCAGCCATCCTCCACGGTGCCCAGCACGCGCTGCTCCAGCGGGGTATCCTCCACGTTGAACTGGTGCATGCGGTGCGGGGCGCGCTTGGGCTCCCACTTCCAGGGCCACCAGACCTGCCCCTGCCCGTTGAGCATCCCCGGGCCGGTGATGGCAATGTCGGTGCAGTCGCGGG
>JAAYEA010000449.1 GCA_012689325.1 Chloroflexota bacterium | reverse complement strand
TCCACGCCCCAGGTGTTGGCGGGGGTGCGGTCAAAGGCGGCATGGACCTCCCAATAGGGGTCCAGCGGCTCGTCGTCGCCGATCTCGCGTTTGATCAAGAGCTGGCGCAGCGCGTACTCCCAGTGGCGCAGCCAGGGGTCCTGGCATCGCAGGGTCTCCTCCGGCAGCAGCTCGTCCCACGCGCCCACGGGGCGGCACCAGACCGGCGCGCGGTCGGGCTTGCGCAGCGCGTTGACGTCGTGCCAGCGCTGGATGATGACGGCGTTCTCCGGGCTCTGGGCGTAGGCGGCCACCTGGCGCGCCAGCTCGCGGACGAGGTCTCGCTCTTGGGTCGGTGAGTTCATCAGGCCTCCGCAGGGGTTAGGGATGGGATCGGGGCTGCCGGCGATCCGGCCCTAGTATATAACATTGTGAGGATCGAGTCAACAGCGAGGCGCGGCCGATGCAGGGCTTGTGCAAAGTCGCGCTCGGCGATCAATCGCCGAGCTACAGGGCTGCGCCTGATGTAATCAGGCTTCGGATCTCGTGCCACGGAGACCCCATAAGCCCGATTCTATCGGGCGCGGTGGCGTAGCACGGCGATTCATCGCCGTGCGGGGCGGCGCGCCAGGGCGACTACCGACTTTGCACAAGCCCTGCGGCCGATGCATGTTCGCATCATCGTGATACTTGGCCCGAGTCAGCGTATATATAAGTGCAACGCGTCAGAATTGACAGACTGAATTGGAAGGGGCATATGCCGGATCCTTCTGCTATTCCAAGCCACGCATCCGGGGCCGCCGAGGCCGAAGCAACCGTCTGGAGCCAGCTCTTTCTGGAGCATAGCCGCTCTCTGCTCAACTATTGCCTGTATCGAGTAGGTGATTTGGCTACGGCCGAGGATCTGGCCGCCGATGTTTTTCAGCGTGCTTGGCGCGCGCGGCGTCGTTACAACCCTCGTCGGGGCGAGTTCTCGACATGGCTGTTCACGATCGCACGTCGCAGAACGACCGACTGGCAACGCCGGCAGGCGCGGCGTCGTATTGTTGAGCTTGATGAGCAGTTGCCCAGTTCGTTGCCTGGCCCCGATATTCTGACCGCAGAGGCCGACGACCGGCGCCGATTGCGCGAGCTAATCCAAGCTCTTCCAGTCGATGATCAAGAGCTAATCGCCCTGAAATTCGGGGGAGGTATGACAAACCGGCAGATTGCCTGCATCATAGGCAAGAGCGAGACGGCCGTCGGCTCTGCAATATACAGGTTGGTCCGTAAACTTCGTGTTCAATGGGAGGAGGTTCGATGAGCAGCTACCAAACCTTACACAAGCTGGAAACGGAATTCGACGGCGCAGATGCGGACATGGCTCACCGCTTGTTGAGCCTGAAGCGAGAACCCTCGTCGGCGCTTATGGCTCGGCTTCGTGCTATTCCAGGCCAGTCACAGCAGCATAGGTGGTGGGTACCCAGTTGGGCAGGGGGCGTTGCCGCCATGCTGGTCTTGGGAGTCATGCTTATCTTGGCCTCGCCATCGTTACGCGCGGCTATCATTGAATTCCAGGGGACCATCGGCGGCATTCGTCTAGTCGTTACCGATCGTTCGCCAGACAGCAATGACGCAACGATCCATGAACCCGAGTTGATGACGTTACAGGAGGCTCAGGCCGCCCTGCCGTTTGCATTCGGTATCCCGCAGCAAGTTCCAGATGGGTGGAGCATGGCCGAACAGGTGCGGGTGTGGGATTTCGGCAATGGGCCATGGGTTGAGGTTTCGTGGTGGAATGACGGTCGTGCTGCCATCACCCTCAGCGCCCGCTCCACAACTAGCGCGGGGAGCGACTGGCTGATCGGCCCCAACAGCTCTCGCGAAATCCAAGTAGCTGGCCAAACGGCTGCGGTCATCAAGGGAGGATGGGACCACAAAACCCAAGAGTGGAGATGGCCTGACGTCACGACCCTTATGTGGGCAGTAGATGGCATCCAATACTCCTTGATGGCCGCTGGTGAGATCTCTGACCAAGACCTAATCGCGATAGCAGAGTCCGTTCGGTAGAGCCCATATCTTGCCTCCGGCGAGCCCTCTGGTCACCAGCGGCCAGAGGGCTTGCTCTTGGCGGCCATCGAGCCCTGGGGAGCATCATAGTCACCGCCAACAGCAGCGGCACCCGCACCGGGGAGATTCGCTACAAGGCCTACGGCGCGAGCCGCTACACCTACGGCACGACGCCGACGACGTATCATTTCACGGGCCAGCGAGAAGAGACTACAAT
>JAAYEA010000448.1 GCA_012689325.1 Chloroflexota bacterium | reverse complement strand
CGCGATCCGCGCCTACGCCGAATAGACCACCTGGCCGCCGAGGATGGTGTGCTCGACGCGGGTGGAGAGGATCTCGGACGGCGGGATGGCCAGGAGGTCCTGGGAGAGGACCACCACGTCGGCCAGCTTGCCGGGGACCAGCGACCCCTTGAGCGATTCCTCGCCGGAGGCATAGGCCGCGCCCAGGGTATAGGCCGCCACCGCCTCCGCCGCGGTCAGCCGCTCCTCCGGATACCAGCCCCCTGCCGGCGACCCGTCGGGCCGCTGGCGCGTGACCGCCGCATGGATGCCCCGCAGCGGCTCCATGGATTCCACCGGCGCGTCGGAGCCGAAGGCCAGCGTCGCGCCGCTGGCGGCCAGGCTGCGCCAGGCGTAGGACCAACGCGCCCGGGCGCCCAGGTGCCGGTCGGCCATGGCCATGTCCGAGGTGGCGTGGATCGGCTGCATGGAGGCGATGACGCCCAGCGCGCCAAAGCGGGGGATATCGGCGGGGTGCAGCGTTTGGACGTGCTCCACGCGGTGGCGCAGGCCCCGCCCCGCGCCGGAGCGGATGGCCGCCTCCAGCGCGTCCAGCGCCTGGCGGTTGGCCCGGTCGCCGATGGCGTGGATGGCCAGCGCCAGCCCGCCCGCCGCCGCCCGCCGCGCCAGCTCGGCCAGCGCCGCCGCGTCGGTGACCTCGATGCCGCATTGGCCGGGCGCGCCCTCGTAGGGCTCCAGCATGTGCGCCGTGCGCGCGCCCAAGGCGCCGTCGCAAAAGACCTTCACGCCGCCCAGCCGCAGCCACTCGTCGCCCCAGCCGGTGCGCAGCCCCAAGGCCAGCGCCTCGTCCAGCGAGCCCGCGGGGAGGGAGGCGCAGACGCGCAGCCCCAACCGCCCCTCGCGGCGCAGCTCTTGCAGCGCGCCCAGCGCGGTGGCCCCCTCGTTGCTGTGCACGCCGGTGAGGCCGTAGCTCTGGACCAGGGCGAGGGCCTCGGCCAGCAGCGCCGCCGTCTCGCCCAAGCCCGTCTCGGGAATCACCCGCGAGACCAGCCCCGCCGCGGTCTCTTTCAGGAGGCCGGTGGGCTCGCCGCTGGCGTCGCGCTCGATCTCGCCGCCGGCGGGGTCGGGAGTCTCGCGGCCGACGCCGGCCAGCGCCAGCGCGGCGCTATTGGCCCACAGGACGTGGCCGTCCTTGCTGTGCAGCGCCAGCGGCCGCCCGCCCGCCACGGCGTCGGCGTCCTCCCTGCGGGGGAAGCGGCCCTCCGGCCAGAGGTTGTGGTTCCACCCGCCGCCGAGCACCCAGGCGCCCTCGGGGAGGCGCGCCGCGCGGTCGGCGATGCGGGCGAGGGCCTCGCGCAGGCTGGCGACGCCAGCCAAATCCACGCGCCGGAGCAGCCGAGCGAAGCCGGCCAGGTGCACGTGGGCGTCGATGAAACCGGGGAAGGCGGCGCGGCCCCGCAGGTCGAGCACGGTGGTGGCGGGGCCATTCCAGCGCCAGATCTCGGCGTCGTCGCCCACGGCCGCCACGCGGTCGCCGCGGATGGCCAGGGCCTGTTGGGGCGGCTGGCCGGGGTGCAGGGTATGGATGCGCCCGTGGCGCAGGATGAGGTCGGCTGGGGACATGGGGGTTCCTTTCGCGGCTAGAGCTCGTAGGCCCCGAAATCGGCGGCGAGGCTGACGGGGCCGCCAAAGGTGCGCTCGGCCTGCCGCCGCCAATCGTCCAGGTCCAGGTCAAAGGTGGGCAGGTGCACCAGCGCCAGCGACTTGGCCCCGCAGCGGCGGGCGATCTCGCCGGCCTGGGCGCTGCCGGAGTGGCCGATGCCCTCGCCGGTGGCCTCGTGGAGCAAGAGGTCGGCGCCCTGGGCAAAGCGCACCAGCTCGTCGCAGGGCTCGGTATCCGCCGAATAGACCAGCACCTTGCCGGTGGCCTTGGAGACGATGCGCAGCGCCAGCGTGGGGACCATGTGCTGGACCGGCGTGGAGGTGATGAGGAAATCTTCGGTCTCGAGCACCAGCTCGTCCGGCTGCATGGCGACCTCGTGATACATCAGGGAAAAGAGGCTGGGCCACTCCTCAGAGCGAAAGATCTCCAGCAGGGCGCTGATGGTCGCCAGGCTCTGCCGCTCGCCCATCACCACCAGCGGCTCGGTCCGCCCGCAGAGCCAGAGCCCCAACACCAGCACCGGCACGCCATAGATGTGATCGGGATGGCGGTGCGTCACGATGAGGTGGTTGAGGGTGGAGAGGTCCACGCCCACCTGTTGCAGGGCCTGCATCGGGCAGCCCGCGCAGTCGATGAGGATATTATCTCGCCGCCCCTGCAACAACATGTAGGT
>JAAYEA010000447.1 GCA_012689325.1 Chloroflexota bacterium | reverse complement strand
GCGCCTGGGTGCGAGTAAGACAAACAAAAGACCCTAAAGGTCTGGCAGACCTTTAGGGTCTTCTTTTTTTCATGCGACACTAGGCTCCGGTGAGGGTCTCCATCACCATCTCCGCCGCCACGGGAATAGCCTCCTCCACCGCCGGAGTACACGTCTCCCCAAAGGTAAGCACATCCCCCGCCTCGATAGCGATGATCTCGATCTGCTCGGGGATATGCATCCCCATCCGCCGGCCCAGCTCCAGCGCGGTAAAGAAATCCACGTCGTGGGTGCAGCCCGAATGGAGCGTGGCGCAAAACGTGCCGGTGTCCAGGCGATAGGCCTGGCCCAGTTGCCCGTTGGCGGTCTGGATGGCGTCCACCAGGATCAGCCGATCGTAGCCGCCGATCACCTCAAGCAAGCGCAGCCCGCCGAGGCTGGCCTCGTCCACGGTCACGCCGGGACGGTCGGCCAGCCGCTCTTGCAGCAGCCGCGCCACGCGGATGCCCACGCCGTCGTCGGTGAGAATGGGGTTGCCGAGGCCGAGGATGAGGGTTCTGGACATGGTCGTTTGCCTCAACCAGGGTAGGGCAAGAGGCTCAGCTCTGCGACAAAGCGGTAGTCACGTTGGTTCTTGGAGACAAGGGGATAACCCATAGCTACCGCTGTTGCGGCGATCAACGCATCCGGAATAGCCAGGCCATGGCTGAGCCTGTATTGGCGCAGCAAGCCGAGGGCGACATCAGAAACTCGCTCGTCCAACTTGAGCACCAGGAATCTCTGAAGAAACCGCTCGATATCGCGTATCTCTGCCTTGTTGCGAGCGCCAGCCAGCAGTTCGAAATAGGTGACTATGCTGACGCTCAGTGCGGCTTGCTGTTCTATAGCCTGTAGGTAGTCTATGGCCTGTTGGATATTCAGAGCAGCATCAATCAAGATGTCTGTATCAACGACAACCGTGCTGCTCACTGACTCGCCTCCCACTCCTGATCACGCAGGCGGCGTACCCAAGCCGAGCTGTCTGGGATATCCTCCCGCCCCTGCCACATGCCAACGAAAGGCTCATCTTGGAGCTGTGGCCTTTTGCCTTTTCTGGCAGAAGGCCCTGCAGCGTAGCGAGCCTTGAGAAAGGCTATAAAATCGAACACCTGGCGCTGCGCCTCCGGTGGCAGCGTGGCGATCTCGCGCGCGATATCTGCTGTTTCCATGAGTACCCTCCCTGTTCTCGGAACAACCAGAACCAGGTCAACGCAAGATGAATGGCATGCAGCGCTGGCGCCTATGGCCCTCGCCGCTATTCTACTCGCCCTGTGCGCCCTGCGCAATCACCCCTGCCCCAACCTCTCCAGCAGCTTTCCATGCGCCACCTGCCCCCGATCAAAACTGGACAGGCGGAAAAACTCGTTGGGCGCGTGGAAATGCTCGTCGTGCAGCCCAAAGCCGAACATGACCGAAGGCGCGCCCAGGTATCGCTCAAAGACCTCGCAGATGGGCACGCTGCCGCCTTCGCGGATGTGATAGGGCTCCCGGCCATAGAGCTCGGCCAGGACGTCCCGAGCCGCCAGGTTGCCCGGATGGTCGGCGGGGATCAGGTAAGGATAGGCCATCGAGTTTCCCGTCTGGGCGACTACGCGCACGCCCTTGGGCGTATGCCGGGCCACGTGATCCTTCAGCAACGCCGCGATCCGCTTGGGGTCCTGGTTGGGCACCAGGCGGCAGGTGATCTTGGCGTGGGCCTCGCTGGGCAACACCGTCTTGCTCCCCTCGCCCTGGAAGCCGCCCCACATGCCGTTGAGCTCCAGCGTGGGCCGCACCCAAGTCCGCTCCCAGGTGGAATAGCCCGGCTCGCCATAGAGCTCCGTGACGCCCAACTGGGCCTTATAGGCGGCCTCGTCCATGGGCACGGCGGCGATGGCGGCGCGCTCGGCGGGGGTCAGCGCGGCCACGTCGTCATAAAAGCCCTCCACCGCCACCTTGCCGTCTGGCGTGTGCATGGAGGCCAGCAGCTCGGCCAGGGCATGGAGCGGGTTGGCGATGGACCCGCCAAAGACGCCCGAGTGCAGATCCGAGCTGGGGCCGTACACATCAAGGTACAGCGCGCAGAGGCCGCGCAAGCCCAAGAGCAGCGCCGGCTCGGTCTCGCTCCACTGGCCGCCATCGGCGTTGATCACCAGGTCGCAGGCCAAGAGCTCCTTGTGCGCTGCCACGAAATCGGGAACCTGCGGGCTGCCGATCTCCTCCTGCCCTTCCACCAAGAACTTGACGTTCACCGGCAACGCGCCGGTGGTCTTGAGCAGCGCCTCCACGGCCAGCACGCTGGCAAAGAGGTTTCCCTTGTTATCCGAGGCGCCCCGGGCATAAACGCGGCCCTCGCGAACCGTCGGCTCAAAGGGCCGCGTGGTCCACAGCGCGACGGGGTCCGCGGGCTGCACATCGAAATGCCCGTAGATCAAGACCGTGGGCTTGCCGGGCGCGTGCAGCCACTCGGCCACCACCACGGGATGGCCGCCCGTGGGCATGACCTTCGCGCCCTCCAGCCCCGCGGCGGATAGGCGCTCAGCCACCCAGGCGGCGGCGCGCTGCACGTCGCTGGCATGGTCGGGCAGCGCCGAGATGCTGGGGATGCGCAGGAAGCCGACCAACTCGTCCAGAAACCGCGCGCGGTGCTGCTGCAAATAGCTCTCCCAGGAAGCCATCAAGTCCTCCTCGATCGATGTGATAACGGCATCATGGATATTCTACTCCTTTAGCCGCTCCGGGACAATAGAAAAGCTCCCGCAAGCAGTATTGCGCCTGCGGGAGCTTGAGCACCCTTGTCGGCGAACGAGCCTACGCCCTGACTCCTTGGACTGCCTCGATCTTGACCGCGCACACCTTGTACTCGGGGATCTTGGCGACCGGGTCGATGGCCGCGTTGGTCAGCGCATTGGCGGCCGCCTCGGCAAAGTGGAAGGGGATAAAGACGATGCCCGGCTTGATACGCTTGGTGATGCGCACGTCCAGCTCGATCTGCCCGCGTCGACTGGCGACGGTCACGCGCTTGTTTCCGTTCAGCTTGATCTTGGCCGCGTCGTCCGGATGAATCTCCACATACGCCTGTTGCACTTCCTGATCCAGTTTCTGCGAGCGCCGCGTCATGGTGCCGGTGTGGAAATGGAACATGAGCCGCCCGGTCGTCAGCGTGTAGGGGTACTCTTCATCGGTCAACTCGGCCGGCTCTTTGAACTCGATGGCGTGAAAATGCCCCAACCCGCGCGGGAACTTGCCCTTGTGCAGGTACGGGGTGCCGGGATGATCGGGTGACGGGCAGGGCCAGTGCAAAAACCCAAGCTCTTCCAGGCGCTCATAGCTGATGCCCGCATAACTGGGCGTCAGCTTGGCGATCTCGGCCATGATCTCCTTGGGGGAGGCAAAGTCAAAGCCGCTCGCGCCCAACCTCTTGGCCAACTGGCAGAGGATCTCCCAATCCGCGCGGGCCTCGCCCGGCGGCTCGACGGCCTTGCGCACGCGCTGGACGCGCCGGTCGGTAGCTGTGAACGTGCCATCTTTTTCCACGAATGCCGCGCCAGGCAGGATCACGTGAGCCAGTTGGGCCGTCTCGGTGGGAAAGATATCCTGCACGACCAGGAACTCGGCTTGCTCCAGGCAGTGATAGGCGTGGTTGAGGTCCGGATCGGCCATCATGGGGTTCTCGCCCATCACGTACAGCCCGCGCAGCTTGCCGTCGCCCACCGCATTGACCATTTCCGTGACCGTCAAGCCCACCTTGGTGCCGGACGTGCTGCCCCAGGCGTCCTGGAATTTCTTCTGCACCTCTGGCACGGTCACAGCCTGGTAGCCGGGATAGACGTTGGGCAGGCCGCCCATGTCACACGCACCCTGGACGTTGTTCTGCCCACGCAGGGGGTTCACGCCGCCGCCAGCGACGCCCATGTTGCCCGTCAGCATCGCCAGGTTGGCGCAGCTCTTGACGTTATCCGTGCCCGTGGTGTGCTGCGTGATGCCCATGGCGTAAACGATGGCCGAAGGCTTGCTCTGAGCGTACAGACGCGCCACCGCGCGCAGCTTGTCCGCCGGGATGGTGCTGATCTCCTCGACGCGCTCCGGGGTGTATGGCGCCACCGCCGCTTTCATCTCGTCGTAGCCCTCGGTGCGCTCGGTGATGAAAGCCTTGTCCTCCAGCCCCTCGCTGATGATAACGTTCATCAAGCCATTAAGGACGGCCGCGTCGGTGCCGGGGCGAAACGGCAGGTATATATCGGCCAGGTGGGCTATCTGGGTCTTGCGCGGATCGATCACGATGATCTTGGCGCCGCGCTGTTCCTTCGCCGCCATGATGCGGCTGGCGATGAGCGGGTGGCCCTCCGACGTGTTGGAGCCCATGATGAGAAAGCAGTTCGTGTCCGTCTCGAATTCGGGGATCGAATTGGTCATCGCCCCGCTCCCAAAGGCGGCGGCCAGACCGGCCACCGTGGGAGCATGTCAGAGACGGGCGCAGTGATCGATGTTGTTCGTGCCGATCACCGCGCGGGCCAGCTTGTTCATCAAATAGTTCTCTTCGTTGGTGCATTTGGCCGAGGCGAGCCAGCCGATGCTGTCGGGGCCGCTTTCATTCTTGATGGCGCCCAGTTTGCTGGCGATCAGCTCCAGGGCCTCATCCCAACTCGCTTCGACGAACTGGCCCTCCTTGCGGATGAGGGGCGTCTTGAGCCGGTCGGGGCTATTCACAAACTCGGTAACGTTCCACCCTTTGATGCACAGTTTGCCCTCACTGATGATGTGGGTCTTGGCAGGCCAGACGCCGGTGATCTGGCCGTCAATCGTCTCGACATAGATCTGGCAGCCGGCGCCGCAGTAGACACAAGTCGTTAGCGTGTTCTTGTAGTCCATCGTGACCTCCCTAATGTCCTGCTTCCGTGCGCAGCGGCGTTTCCTCGAGGGTGACGGACAGCGGCGGCTTGGCGTCCATATCGGCGCCCGGCAAATAGCCCAGCAGGGACTCCATATCGCGCCGCAGCAGGTCATACAGCACGGTGAGCGGGATATGCGCCGGGCAGGCCGCCTCGCACTCGCGGCAGGCCACGCAGCGGCTGGCCATGTGCATGGCGCGGATGAGGTGGAACATGGGGAAAGGCGGCGCCAGCAGCCCGGGCTCGACCCAGGCCTTGTCCTCCATGGCGCACGCTTCGCAGAAGCATTCCGGGCAAATGTTGCGGCAGCCGTAACACTTGATGCACTTTTCGAACTGCTTGCGCCAAAACGCCCGCCGCTC
>JAAYEA010000006.1 GCA_012689325.1 Chloroflexota bacterium | reverse complement strand
TGGTCACGAACTCGGTCTCGCGCAGGATACCGTCGCGGCCATGCTCGGCGAAAACATAGTCACGCCCACTCGCGCCTGGCTCGCCCCGTAGCAGGGGCAGCAGCGACCGCGCCTCGAAGGAAGCGGGCGGCTCCAGGCCGGCCATCTCCAGGATGGTGGCGCCCAGGTCCATCACCTGGCAGAGCTCATCCACCCGCCGCCCGGCGGGGAGGCGCCCCGGCCACCAGACGATGGTGGGCATGTGCAGGATGATGTCGTACATGGTCCACTTTTGGCTCTGGCCGTGGTCGCCCAGACAGTCGCCGTGGTCGGAGGTAAAGAGGACGACCGTGTTCTCCAGATAGCCGTTGCGTTCCAGGGCCTGCAGGATCTCGCCGATCCTGTCGTCGATCATGGTCACGTTGGCGAGGTAATAGGCGCGCTGGCGATGGCGCTGCGCGTGGGTGGGGTGCAACGCGTGGACGATGGAGTCGTGGTCCACCTCGGCGTTGTGCTGGCGCATGGCCTGGAAGGGCGGCGGCAGGTGGTCCAGCTCTTCCTGCGTCACCTCGGCCAGCGGCAGGTCCTTTTTCAGGTAGGGCTCAGCATAGCGCGGGATCGGGTCATAGGGCGGATGCGGGCCGGGGAAGCCGACCTGTAGGAAGAGCGGCTCGGTGCGCGGGTAATGGTCGAGCCACCAAGCGGCCAGGTTGCCCACGAACATGTCCGAGTGCAGGTCCTCGGGCAGCTCCCACTCGAAGGCCCCCACCCGTTCGGCATAGTCGCCGCGCTGGCGATAGAGCTCGCGCCGCTGTTTCGTCAGGCCGCGGGCGGCCAGCGCCCGATCCCACTCGTCGAAAAAGTAGCGCCCCTCCAGGAAACGGTCCTTGTTTTCCACCACATAGCGCTCGTGAAAGCCTACCGGCGCCAGGAAGGGCACCGTGTGCATCTTGCCCACGTTGACGCAATGGTAGCCCGCCGCGGCCAGCGACTCGACCCAGGAATGCTGCCAGGCGTCGCCATTCTTGTAGACGCCGGTGGTGTGGGGAAAATAGCCGGTAAAGAGGCTGGCGCGGGCGGGGACGCACGACGGCGCCGAGCTGTAGCAATTGGTCAGCGCCACGCCCTCCCGCGCCAGCCGGTCCAGGTGCGGCGTATCCATGTAGGGGAACCCCAGCGCGGCGATGGTATCGAAGCGCTGTTGATCGGTGATGATCAGGACGATGTTGGGGCGCACGTCGGGCATGGCGACTCCCTTCGGATCAGAGACCTAGCTGGCGCTGGATGTCGGCGATCTGGACCAACTCGGCGGCGCCCAAGCCGATGCCATTGGAGGCGGCCACGTTCTGCTCCAACTGCTCCAACGTGCGCGCGCCAGGGATGGCGGCGGAGACGCCCGCGGGGGTAATGGCATAGCGCAGCGCCAGTTGGCCCAAGGTGATCTCCTTGCCCTCGACCAGGGCGCGGAAAGCCTCGGCCTGCCGCACCTGTTCGGGGACGCGCTCCCGGTTCAGGCTGGCCCGATGCTCGGCGCCAACCTCTTGGCCGGGCGTGAACTTGCCGGTGAGGATGCCGCGCGCCATGGGCATGCGCACCAGGATGCCCACGCCGTGCCGCTCGGCCAGGGGAAAGACCTCCCGGCCCACCCCTGGCGCCAGCATGCTGTAATCCACCTGCAGAGCATCCACCAAGCCGTTTTCGATCAGCCAGCGGCCGCTCTCGGCATCGTTGATGGAGACGCCGACCCAGCGGACCTTGCCCTGCTCCTGCAGCTTGCGCATCCCCTCCACCCAGTCGTCGCGGCGCAGGTTGTCCATGCTGGGGCTGTGCAGTTGCAGCAGGTCCAGCCGATCGCGCTTCAGGCGGCGCAGGCTGCCCTCAGCGCTGGCGATCACCAGGCCCTGGGTAAAGCTCCGCTCGCCCGTCTCGCGCGAGCGGCTGACCTTGCTGGCGAAGAAGACGTCGCTCCGGCCCGCCAAGGCCTGCCCGAGGATCTCTTCGCTGCGCCCCCAGCCATAGGACTCGGCGGTGTCAAACAGGTTGACGCCCAGCTCCACGGCCCGGCGCACCAGGGCGATCCACTGCCCATCGGCCATGCTCGCCTCGCCCAGCCGATTGCAGCCCATGCTGATCTCGGAGACCTGGAGGCCGGTCTTGCCCAATGCGCGATAGTGCATCTTGTTCTCCTCGACAGGCCTGGCGGCCAGGCCATGGGTATATCCGGCTATGGCGCGGCTAGCTCTCCTCGATCTCGATGGTTTCCAGCACGTCGCCCTTGAAAGGCGGGCGCTTTTGCGGGTCGCGGATGGTCAGCGAGAGGGCCACCTTCATGCCGTCGATCACCTTGCCAAAAATGGTATGGTGCCCATTGAGCCAGGGCGTCGCCTCGAAGGTGATGAAGAACTGGCTGCCGTTGGTGCCGGGGCCGGCGTTGGCCATAGCCAGATAGCCCGGGCCATCGAAGGCCAACGAGGGATCGCACTCGTCCTCAAAGTTGTAGCCGGGGCCGCCCGCGCCGGTGCCGGTGGGGTCGCCGCCCTGGGCCATGAACTTGGGGAGCACGCGGTGAAAGGTGGTGCCGTCGTAATAGCCCTCGCGCGCCAAAAAGACCAAGTTGTTCACGGTCTGGGGGGCCTTGTCCGCAAAGAGCTTGATCTTGATGTCGCCCTTGCGCGTCTTGAAGGTCGCCACGTATTGCTTGGCCGGATCGATGGTCATCTCCGGCGGCGTCGTCCATTGCTTGTTGGGAGCCATTCTCTAACCTCTCGTGCGTATTTGCGGCGTCGCCAGGCGGCGGCCGCGCCCCCCAAGGATACATCCGGATGGGGGGATTGTCAAAAGGGCCCCGGGTTGTGCCGACGGCGCGAACGCGCTATAATGGGCGCGCTCTATGAACAACCGTGCAAGGAGATGCGACATGAACCTGCTGACCACGCTCAAGGGCTCGCTGCTGGAAGGCTTTTTCCCGGCGGGCTGGGACCTGGCGCGCATGGATGCCTGCGCCGCGCTGCCGCCGGAGGCGATCCTGGAGCGGCAGCCCTGGTGGAACCGCGATTTCGCGCCGATCCCCTGCGACTCGCTGGCCGAATTCGACGTCAAGATGGGCCACGAGATCGCCCTGGAGATCCGCCGCGCCGCCGAGGCGGGGCGACCGCTGGCGCTGATCCTCCCGGTCGGCCCGATGGGCATGTACGCCTGGGCGGTCTATTTCCTGCGCGAGTGGGGCGTGGGCTGCGGGCACGTCCACGGCTTTAACATGGACGAGTGGAGCGACGCCCAGGGCAACACCCTCCCCTCCACCGACCCCGGCGCCTTCCAGAACGCCATGGAGCAGGCCTTCTATGGCCCCTTGGGCGAGCTGACGGTGCCGCCGGCGCAGCGCCACTTTGCCACCAAGGAGCAGTTGCCCCATTATGCCGAGCAGATCGCCGCGCTGCGCGGGCAAGGCGCCAAGCTGGTGGTGGTCTTTGGCATCGGCCGCGTCTGCCACATCGCCTTCTGGGAGCCGCACTTTGCCGCCGAGTTCGCCAGCGAGGCCGCCTGGCGCGCCCAGACCCACCGCCTGGGGGCCAGGTTGCACCCCCTGACCATCGAGCAAAACGCCATCACCAGTTTCAAGAGCCGCACCACCCTGGTCCCCTGCAACGCCAACACCATCGGGCCGGGGCTGTTCCTGCAAGCCGACCGGATCATCGGCGGGGCGGACGGGGCGCTGGGGCGGGGGATGATGTGGCAGGGGCTGAGCCTGTGGGTCACGCTGCGCTACGGCCCCGATCCCTGGGTCACCAGCAGCTATATGCCGACGCTGCCTGGGCGGCTCTTTTTCCTGCGCGAGCTGGCTGGCCCGTTGGTGGCCGAATGCAACTAGTGGCCCGCGGTCGCGTATAATGCGCAATCCGAGATCGGGCGAGGGACTGCCGATATGGGCGAGTACGTTCTGGGCATTGATGTGGGCACGCAAGGAGCGCGGGTGCTGGTCTGCGACCCTCGGGGCGCGGTGGCGGCGCGCGCTGACCACCCCTTCGACCTGGAGGCGGTGCCGGGCCTGCCCGCCGGCTGGGCCGAGCAGAACCCCGCCGATTGGTGGCAGGCCACCACGCTCTGCCTGCGCCGTGCCGTCCAGGGGCTGCGCGACCGGGGCCTCTCGCCCGAAGCCATTGCCGGCATCTCGCTGACCTCCACCTCGGGGACGGTGTGCCTGGCCGACGAACAGGGGCGGGCGCTGGGCACGGCGCTGATGTATAGCGACCGGCGGGCTGGCGCGGAAGCGGAAGAGGCCAACACCGCCGGGTCCGCGCTGATCGCCAAGCTCGGCTACCGCTTCTCGGCCTCCTTTTCCCTGCCCAAGCTGCTCTGGCTCGCCAGGCACGATCCTGCTCGCTTTGCCGCCGCGCGCTACCTGCTCAGCCCCGCCGACTATATCGTCGGCTGCCTGACCGGCGAGTGGGGCGTCTCCGACTATACCAACGTGCTCAAGACGGGCTATGACCTGGTGGCGGGTGCATGGCCCGCCTTTATCGAGGACGCGCTGGGCCTCCCCCGGCAACGCCTGCCGCGGGTGGTGGCGCCGGGCACGCCCGTAGGCGCGCTCAGCGACGCGGTCGCCGCGGCCACCGGGCTGGCGGCGGGCACGCCGGTCCTGGCGGGCATGACCGACGGCTGCGCCTCGCAGGTCTCCACCGGGGCCGTGGCGCCCGGCCAATGGAACAGCACCCTGGGCACCACGCTGGTGCTCAAGGGCGTCTCCCGCGAGCTGCTGCGCGATCCGCTGGGGCGCATCTATTGCCACCGCCACCCGG
>JAAYEA010000446.1 GCA_012689325.1 Chloroflexota bacterium | reverse complement strand
GCCAGGATGCCGAACAGCTCGGGCAGGCGCAGCACCGGGCCAATAAAGGTGGACACCAGCCACGTGGCCGCCAGCAGCGCCACAATGGCCCCGCCATAGATCGCGACCCCGCCCATCAGCGGCGTGGGCTCTTTGTGCGCGCGGTCCGCCCGCGGCGCCGCCACAAAACCGAGCTTGATCGCCCACCCCCGCACCAGCGGCGTGCCCACGCCCACAAAGGCCAGCGCCACCACAAAGATCACCATGGCTGTCGTCACGTGTCCGCTCCTTGTCCGTGCCCGCTGCGGCAAGATCATAGCATCCCTTGCGGAGAGCGTCAAGCGGGCGCGCGCCCACGGCAGGATTTGTCATTCCGCCGAATGGGGTGTATAATTTTCCCCGCTTGTGGTGGACATAGCTCAATGGCAGAGCACTAGACTGTGGATCTAGTGGTTGCGGGTTCAAATCCCGTTGTCCACCCCTATTCTTCGTGAGGCGCAGAGGTATCCATGTCAGGCCTACAGCCGTTTCGGCGACCCGATGGGATCATAGCGATCCATCCTCATCCCCAGCGCCACGCTCGGCGAGCGTCGGGGATGCGGAACGCTGTGGATTCCACACGGTAGCCAGCACCTGACGACGCCGCGGCAGACCTGCCGCCGCACGGGATCGAGCGTGGATCAAATGGCTGATCCACGCTTTTTATTTGCCTGATACAGGAAAGGAGAGCTGATTACCATGACTCCGCCCAAGGTTCAGCCCAGGGTTCCCCGGGGCATGCGCGACATCCTGCCCCAGCAGATGATCCAGCGCCAATACGTGATGGACGTGGTCCGAGGAGTTTTCGAGTCCTTCGGCTTTGAGCCGCTGCAGACGCCCTCCCTCGAGCTAAAAGACACCCTCATGGGCAAGTACGGCCCCGATGCCGAAAAGCTCATCTATTACGCGCAACATGCCCAGGGGAGCGAGGACCTGGCGCTGCGCTATGACCTGTCGGTCCCGCTCTGCCGCGTGGCCGCCATGTACCGCGACCTGCGCAAGCCCCTCAAACGCTACCAGATCGCGCCGGTCTGGCGGGCGGAGCGCCCGCAAAAGGGCCGCTACCGCGAGTTCTACCAGTGCGACGTGGACATTGTCGGCTGCGAGAGCATGCTGGCCGATGCCGAGATCATCAGCGTGATCTATGAAGCGCTAAACAAGCTCGGCTTTGCCCAGTTCCGCGTGACCATCAACACCCGCAAGATCCTCGCCGGGCTGGGCCAATACGCCGGCGTGCCGGAAGAGCAGTTAGGCGGCCTCTATCGCGCCATCGACAAGCTGCAAAAGATCGGCCTGGAGGGCGTCAAGGAAGAGCTGCGGGAAAACGGGCTGGCCGAGGAAGTGGTCACGCGCTTGCTGGACCTGTTGCGGGTCCAGGTCGCCGGCGAGCAGGTGCTGGCCGAGCTGCGCGAGCGCCTGGCCGACTATCCTGTGGCGCTGCGGGGCATCGCCGAGATGGAAGAGCTGCGCGGCTATCTGGCGGCGCTGGGCATCCCCGAAGACCGCTATCAGATGGACTTTACCATGGTCCGCGGCCTGGAGTATTACACCGGGCCGATCTATGAGACCGTGGTGGAGGAGCCCAAGGTCGGCAGCATCACCGGCGGTGGCCGCTACGACGAGTTGATCGGCATGTTCACCAACACCAGCTTTCCGGCGACGGGCACCTCGCTGGGCATCGAGCGCATCATCGACGTGATGACCGAGCTGAACATGTTCCCCGCCAGCATCGGCGCCACCGTCACGCGCGCCCTGGTGACCCAGTTCGACGCCAACAGCACCGCGGCCTCTCTGGGCCTGGCCACCGAGCTGCGCCGCGCCGGGGTCAAGACCGAGCTATACTTTAGCGCCGACTCGCTCGGCAAGCAGATCGGCTACGCCGCCAAAAAGGGCATCCCCTTCGTGGTGATCGCCGGCCCGGACGAGCTGGCCGCCGGTCAGGTCGCGCTGCGCGACATGTCCTCCGGCCAGCAACAGACCGTGGCGCGGGAGCAGATGGCCCCCACCCTGCAAACGTGGATCTCGCGGCTGGAGAAATAGCCAAGCCCTCCGAGAAGCCAGCGGATAGTTGACAATGGGGTCAAGGGGGCGATAATGCGCGCACCCCATTGAGGAGGCGTCCACCATGCGCAAGCGAGGCCTTTCTCCTTTCCTTTGGCTCTGTTTCATGGGCGGCCTGGCGATCCTGAGCAGCACCATGAGCAAGAACCCGGCGCTTCCCCTGTTCATCAAGAGCCTGGGCGTGAGCGAGGGGGCGCTGGGGTTCATCGCCGCAGCCAGCACGGTGGTGGGCATCGTGGTCAGCCTGCCGGCGGGCGCCCTCTCGGATGTCCTGGGGCGCCGCCGCGTCATCATCCTGAGCATGCTCGTCTTTGCCAGCGCGCCGTTTCTCTACCTCTTGGTGCGCGAACCCTGGCACCTGGTGCTGGTGCGCGTTTATCACGGCTTTGCCACGGCGATCCTGGGGCCGGTGGCCATGGCCATGGTCGCGGACACCTTCCAGGAGGGGCGCGGCGAGCGGATGGCCTGGTACTCGTCGGCGACCATGATCGGGCGCTTTGTCGCGCCCAGCATCGGCGGCCTGCTGATCCTCGGCAACGACTTTCGTTTGGTCTATCTCGGCTGCGGCATCGCCGGGACGCTGGCCTTGCTTTCGGCGCTGCAACTGCCCAAGACCGCCGAGGTCCAGCGCGAACGCTCCAGCCTCTCCGCCAACTGGGCCAAGATGCGCGTCGAGTTGGGCATCCTCTTCACCCACCGGGATATCCTGCTCACCAGCGCCATGGAGGCGGGCCAGTACTTTGCCTTCGGCGCCGTCGAGACCTTCCTGCCGCTCTACCTGGCCGGGCTCGGCTGGCAGCCGCGGATCATCGGGCCGCTCTTTACCGCCCAGGTGGTGGTGACGACCCTCACCAAGCCGTTCATGGGCCGCCTGTCGGACCGCGTGGGGCGCAAGGTGGCCATCATGGGCGGCTTGGCGGTCAGCGCCCTCGCCGCCGGGGCCATGCCCTGGGTGGCGAACTGGTTCTTGATGGCCGTGCTCACCGGCCTCTTTGGGTTGGGGGTGGCCACCGTCACGTCCTCCACCTCGGCGATGGTCTCCGAGCTGAGCCGCGCCACGGCCTATGGCGCCTCGCTGGGGATGCTCTCCAGCATCATGGACATCGGCCACTCGGCCGGCCCCATCGTCACCGGCATCCTGGTGGCCAGCATCGGCTATACCGGCGCGTTTGGCGTGGTCGCCGCCGTGCTCTTGGTCCTGGCGGCGGTCTTTCAGGCGGTGGTGCGCCCGCCTCAGCAAGCGAGGATAGCAACAAGGGAGGGATCATGAACGGGATCGAAATCCGCGTCGGGATGGCGGACGCCGACATCGTGGGGCGAGACCATCGCGCCCTGCAGGCGGCGATGGACTATGTGGGGAACCTGGGCGGCGGCGCCGTGATCATCGGCCCCGGCGTCTATCGGATGGAGAACGCGCTGCACCTGCGCAGCAACATCACGGTGCGGGGCGAGGGCGACCGGACCGTGCTGCGCATGGCGGACGGCTTTACCTCGCCGCTGGCCGCCGATGGCGACTATGGCGATACGCAGGCCATCGTCGCCGATCCCACCGGCTTTCGACCCGGCATGGGCGTGATGGTCACCGATGAGCGGTCCGGGGGCTTTCACACCCTGGTCGCCACCATCGTCGCCATGGAGGGCAACCTGCTCCAGCTCGACGGCCGGCATCGCAACGACTATCTCATGAAGCGCAACGCCTTCGCCAGCGCCGCCTTTCCCATCATCAGCGGGCGCTACGTCGAGAACGTGCGCCTGGAGGGGCTGACCATCGACGGCAACCGCGGCGCCAACGCGCTCCTGAACGGTTGCCGCGGCGCGGGGATCTATTTCCACCGGGCCAAGGGCGTGACGATCAGCGCTTGCGCCGTGGATAGCTTTAATGGCGACGGTATCAGCTTTCAACAGAGCGAGGATGTCCACGTCCTGGATTGCCTCTGCCGGCACAACGCCGCTTTGGGCCTGCACCCCGGCAGCGGCAGCCAGCGTCCGGTGTTGCGCGGCTGCCGCAGCCTCGAAAACGGCCAGATCGGCCTCTATTTTTGCTGGCGGGTGCGGCACGGCGTGGCGTCCCATAACGAGCTCCGCGGCAACGGCGTGACCGGCCTCAGCATCGGGCACAAGGACACGGATAACCTCATTGAGGACAACCTCATCGCCGATAACGGCGTCCACGGCCTCCTCTTCCGCGACGAGCTGGAGCCCCAAGGCGCGCACCGCAACCGTGTGGTGGGCAACACGATCCAGAACAACGGTAACGAGCGGGAAGGGTACGGCATCAAGATCGAGGGCGTCACTCACGACCTGGTGATCCGCGACAATCTCATCCGGGACGACCGGCCCGCGGCGGCCAGGAGGCAGCGCTTCGGCATCCATGTGGGCGCGCAGGCCAGCGAGATCGCGCTGGAGGGGAACCGCTTCGACGGGCACATGGAGCAGGACGTGTTCTGGGAACGCTCGTAAGCCAGAGCGCAAGACAAAACAAAAAGGACTCGGGGGGCTCCCCGAGTCCTTTCTTCATTCGACCGCGAGAGCGGCGCTATTCCTGATCGCCCATGCGCAGCGCCTGGAACACGCCCCGGCGCGTGGTGAGGATGATGACCGCCAGTTGCGCCAGGAGCAGCGCCGCCACAAAAGCCACCGTGATCTGGGCGATGCCTTCCCAGGCGATGAGCGGCATCAGCGAGGGCGGGCGCACGTCCAGCTCGGTGGTGACGCGGAAGAAGGGGATGAACAGGTGCGAGACGAGCACGCCAATCCCCACGCCGCCGACGACGCCATAGCCCGTCAAGACGCCGTATTCCAGCGCCACCTGAGTAAGCAATTGCGTCTGGGTCAGGCCCACCGCGCGGACGATGGCGAAGCGATAGAGCCGCTCGCGCAAGGAGGCATAGTTATAGACCAGCAGGCCGATGCCAGCAAAGAGGGCCGCCGCCAGGAAGCTCAGCGTCAGCATGCCAAAGATGCCGACGCGCTCCATCTTGTTCTGCTCCAAGGTGATCAGCGGCCCGGTGTTGCGCCACTTGGCGATCCACACCCCCAGCCCTTCGATCTTGGCATAGAGCTCGTCTTGGTCCGCGCCAGGGAGGAGGCGGAACCAGATGCTGTGCGGCAAGGGGCTGCCCGCCGCGGTAAACAGGTTGTCCAGGTTGCCTACCACGGTGGGACGCTCCGCCTCATACACCGTGGGGAACACGTCGTACACGCCCACGATGGTATGCTGCATCTCGAAGGACAGGTTCTCCACCGTGGTTCGCAGGGATAGCGTGTCGCCGATCTGCAATTGGTACTGGTCCAACATGCTTTGGGAGATCAGGATGCCATCCGGACGCATGGCCAGCCGGTTCATCAGCTCGCCGAGCGGCGCGCGCGCATAGTCGCTGCGGAAGGCAGCCACCTTGGTAAAGTCGAGCCGATCGATGCCCAGGAAGCGCCCACGGATGCTACGCCGCCCGCCCGCCGTCGAGACCGTGGTCAGGTAGTCGCCGACGCGCGTCGCGCTGGCCACCCCTGGCAGATCGAGATAGTCCTCGATGGGCAGCAGCCAAGAGCCCTGGCTTAGGTCTCCGGACGAGGTTTGCTCCGAATCCGGCGGCACCGTGCTCTGCGTAAAGGCCAGGTCCGCGCCGATCTCGTAGTAGACGCGATCGATCAGCCACTGGTCGAGGCTGGCGGCCATGGAGGCCATGTAGCCGCCCAGGCTCAGCGAAGCGATCACCAGAAGCAACGCGCTGACGTATTGGCCGCTCTGCCGCGAGAGCTGGCGGAAAGCCATGTATAGGGTGGGGAAAGGCAACAGCGTGCAGAGCCAATCCAGCACGCGCATCGCGATCGGGAAGAGGCGCACCGTCAACAGGGAGGCCGTCAGGACGAAAAAGGTCGGCGCCAAGAAGAGGATGGGGTCCTGGAAGGGATCGTTGCCAAAGGCGCCGCTCAGTTGTCCCAGCGTGCCGCGGTTAGCGAGCTGCCGATAGCCATACCAGGTCGGGATGATGAGCAAGATATCCAGATAGAAGCGCTGCCAGAAGGGCGCGCGCGTCGGGCGGGAACGCTCCTGCTCGTAGGTGATGACGCTATGACGGGCCACCTGAATCGAGGGCCAGATTCTGGTCAGCAGCGAGGCCAGCAGCGCGCCAGCCACCAGGGTGATATTGATGGCCTGGGGAGTGATGGGCAGCGGCGCGCGCTGCACAAAGGTCATAAAGCTCAGGCTATTGCCCATGAGCCGCGCCAACTGCAGCCCGATCCAAACGCCCAACGGCGCCCCAATCAAGAGCAGGATAAAGCCCTCAGCAAAGCTCACGCGCAAGATGTGCCCGCGGCCCATGCCCCGGCTGATCATCACCGAGTTTTCCTGCTGCTGCCAGTTCACCGTGATCGTGGAGATCAGGCTCAGGAAGTAAAAGAGAAAGCCCATCACCGGCACGCTAAAGCTGAACAGCAGGATGCTCATGGCGCTTTCGCGGGTCAAGAAGCCATCGAGCGGCGCCAGGGGGGAATAGTCCATGCTGGCGCCCGGCACGTACTTTTCGATGATCGCCTGGGCCTTGCCAAGGCCTTGGGCATAGATGCGCCCATCCTCCGCCGCCAGCTTGGCGTCATCCAGCACCAGATACCAAGAGACAAAGCCAGTCTTGGAGTCCAAGAAAGGCTCCACGTGCGTGACATAGTCGTTGAAGCGCACCATGAGCACGTCTTGGTACGAAAAGTCGGGGTTAAAGAACCAGAACTTGTCCTCGGGGTCCGCCGCCTGCCAGAGGCCGGCGATGCGCACCGGGATGCGGGAGCGCTGGATCACCGCCACGGAATCGTAGGTCTCGCCGACTTGCAGGCCCCACTTGGCCGCCAAACGCTCGTGCACCCAGATATCCAACCACTCGCCGGATACCGCGGTTTGGTCCATCGGCGCGCCATCGAGGATGCGCATCCGCTCCTCGATCCCGGGCAAAAAGCCGATCTTGACTTCGCCCAAGAACTTTTCAGGGTTATAGTTGGGATCGTCGGGCCGAGTCGCCAGGGACAGGCCTGGCGTTTCGCCTTCCACCACCATGCGCTTGATCGGGAGCTGCACCTCGGCCGAGACCGTGTCCGCGATATGCTGGCCCAGTATCACGGACTCTTCGGCGCCCAGGGGTTTGCGAAAAGAGGAAAGCTTGTAGAAGCGCAGCGAGACGGGGGGGCGCCCCGAAATAGCCGCGAGGGCGTTCAGCTCTTGTTCCATCACCACAAAGCTCACGGCCCGAGAAAAGACAGGCACACAGGTCACCAGGGCCACGGCCAAAGCCACGCCCAGCAAGGACAGCACGGTGAGGGCCAGCCGGCTCCATAGACGTTTGATCGCTATTCCCAGCATCTCGTTACCCACCATTCGGTCCAGGATTCGCGCGACATCCACGGGCATCATCGCATCCGGCGACTGCTCGCCACGCGCACTCTGGACCTATTCTAGACGGAAACAACAAAAGGTCAAACATGGAAAAACCGCAACTCTTGACCAGAACCGGATTCCGAGTATGATACATCAATTGGTGACCTTATTGACCCACGGGAGAACGCCATGCCTGCCCAAGTGATCCTCTATTCGCAACCCACCTGAGGGGATTGCCGCGCTGCAAAGAGTTACTTTGCACAAAAAAGCCTCCCCTACACCGAACGCGACGTGACGGCTGATCCCGCTGCCTTGACCGAACTGAGGGACCGGGTTGGCCGCATGGCCACGCCCACCATCATCATAGGCAACGAGGTTTTTGTGGGCTTTGCCGCCAACCGCGCCAAGATCGAGGAGCGCTTGCGCCAGCCGCTGGGCGAGGCCGTCCTGCCGTCCCCAGCCCAGGCGGGCGCCACTGCCTGGGAGGAAACGGATCGTCTGGCCAAACAGATCCTCGAAAAGAGCAAGACCATCGCCATCGTGGGCCTCTCCCCGAACCCGGAGCGGGATAGCCACGAGGTGGCGCGCTACTTGCAGTCCCAGGGCTACCGCATCATTCCGGTGAACCCCCAGGCCAGCGAAATCTTGGGCGAGCGGAGCTATGCCAGCCTCGCCGATGTGCCGGACCCGGTGGATGTGGTGGACATCTTTAGGCGGCCAGAGCATGTGCCGCCTATCGTCGAGGCCGCCATCGCCAAGGGGATCCCGGCGATCTGGATGCAACTGGGCGTCGTCAACGAAGAGGCCGCCGCCCAAGCTCGCGCCGCCGGGCTGCAAGTCATCATGGATCGTTGCATGCAGGTGGAACACCGCAGGCTGCTGCGGCCACCCTCCGGGCAAGGATAGCGATCATGTCAGAGACCTTTGACCTCGCGGAGCTTTTCGCCAGCGTCTTTAGTCCGACCAAAGGCGAACGAGTTCTGCTCCTGACGGACCTGCCGCACGGCGAGATCGTGGATAACCTGGAATGGTCTGCGCGCCGCCAGATGGCTTTGGAGTGGCAACGGGCGCTGGTTCAGGCGAGCAAGAAACTGGGCATCCGGGTGGAGCCCCTGGCCTACTACAAAGCCACCGGCTTGCCCAACGGGGCCTTGCCCGAAAACCTCCGCATGGAGGGGCTGACCCGCCCGATGGAAGAGCAACTCGAGTCCACCGACATCGTGCTGGCGCTCACCGAGTTTTCGGCCACGGCCCCCCTTACGGCGCTGGCCCGCAAGATCGGGCACCTGCGCGGGGCCAGCATGCCCGGGGTCGCCAAGCGCATGGAGCAAACGGCCCTCGCGGCGAATTATAAAGTCGTCGCGCACAAGGCGCACGCCCTGGCGGAGCGACTGGGCAAGACCGAGACGGCCATCATCGAATTCTCGACGGGGCACCAACTCCAGATCGATTTGCGCCATCGCCACCCGAAACAAGATAGCGGCCATTGCCCGCCCGGAGCCGACCCACCCATCATCAACCTGCCAAGCGGCGAGGCCTATATCGCGCCGTACGAGGGCGAGCTGGCCGATGATCCCAGCCGCACCCGCGGCACGATCCCCGTCAGCCAGGCGGGCGAGTTGGTGCTGCTCCAGGTCGAGAACAACCGCATCCGGCACGCCATCGGCGACGGGCCTCAGGCCGTCCGCTTGCGCGAGTTCTTTGATGTGGATCCGGCGCGGCGGAACATCGCCGAGTTGGGCCTGGGCTGCAACGACCGGGCCTTCGTCACCGGCAACATCCTGGAGGACGAAAAGGCCGGGCTGCATTGGGCCTATGGCCGCAGCGAGCACCTGGGGGGAGTCATCGGGCCCGATGCCTTTACCCATCCCAGCCACGTGGCGCACGAGGATGTGGTGTATGCTCCCGGCAGCCCCATCGGCATCAAAAGCCTGAGGCTCGAGTTCCCCGAGGGCTCTTCCGACGAGATCATGCGAGACAGCCGCTATACCATCTTTTAGAGGATCCGCAGCCCGTATGTCGCAGAACGACCAAGGTAATCATCAGACGACCCCTCGACCCCAGGCCGCCGCCAGCAGGGCCTCGGGGTGGCTGGTTGCGGGGGTTTCCGCAGTCATGCTCTTGATCCTGGGCGGGATTTTGGCGGCGACTGCGGGCGAGCTGCCTGGCCAGGCCAAGGCCGCGCTCGCCCCCACCGAAGCGGCCATCCCCGCCCCGCGCCCAGGCCAGCCCACGGCCACCCCGCCAGCTAGCCCGAGCCTGGGCGAAGCGACCCCGGAAACGGGGACCAAGGTCGGGCAATTGGCGCCCGAGTTCCTGCTCAAGACGCTGGACGGCGAGACGAGCCTATACGACCACCGCGGCAAGGTCGTGCTGCTCAACTTTTGGGCGTCGTGGTGCGGGCCCTGCCGCATCGAGTTTCCCGATATTCGGGCAGCCTACGAGACCTATGCGAGCCAGGGTCTGGAAGTCCTGGCCGTCAATATCGGCGAGTCCGCCGAGGCCGCGGGCGAGTTTGCCGAGCAGTTCGACCTGCCCTTTCCCATCTTGCTAGATAGTGAGGCGGGGGTGGCGCGGCTTTATGGCGCGTATAGCATCCCCATGAGCTATTTTGTGGATCGCGAGGGCATCGTCCGCAAGGTCAGAGCAGGAGCCATGACCAAGACCTATCTCGACCAAGTTCTACAAGAGCTGATGAGCCAGGAGTGATATGCAGGCCCAGCCCGCTCGCCCGACCCCAGCGTCGCGCCGCCGCAGAACGCGCACCGTGATCGGCGTGGTGGCTATCGTCGCCATCCTGATCTATCTCGTTCTTTCCAGCGCCCGCGGGGCAGCCGTCTATTATGTGACCATCGCCGAGCTCAAAAGCCAAGGGGCCAGCGCCAAGGCGGTGCGCGTCTCCGGCGTCGTGCAGGAGGGCTCGATTCGCTGGGATGCGGAGGGCTCGCTGCTGCGCTTTACCTTGGTGGAGGGGACAGAGCAACTGGCGATCACCTATCACGGGTTGCGGCCAGACATGTTGCGAGATGGCGCCTCGGCCATCGTGGAAGGCAAGCTGACCGCCCCCAACGAGTTCGCCGCGCAGACCATCCTGCTGCAATGTCCCTCCAAATACGAGGCCGCGGCGACGGCGCAATCCTGAGCTTCCACCCCCGCCGGCCCTGGGCGATTGGCCGCTAGAAGGTGAGCATGACGATCATCGGGTACGGTTCCCTGTTACTCGCCTGCGGCGTCTCGGCCTATGCCGCCCTGGCCCTCGCCTGGGGCGCGAACCAAGGGGCAGTTGCCTGGCGACAGAGCGGCCGCAACGCCATCCTCTCCGCGGCAGCCTTGGTCACCGTGGCTATGGCGGCGCTGCTCTATCTCTTGTTCGCCCGCGATTTCAGCGTGCTCTATGTGTATAGCCACACCAGCACCCGGCAAGCGCTGCCCTATACCCTGTCCGCCCTGTGGGCCGGGCAGGAAGGATCGCTGCTCCTCTGGCTCTGGTTCGTCTCCCTCCTCGCGGCGCTGGTCGCGCAGAGCCCTCGGCTTGCCAGCCCGGCCGCCCGGCGATATGCCCAGGCGGCGCTGGCCGTGCTGCAGGCTTTTCTGGCGCTGATCCTGGTCACGCAGAGCAACCCCTTTGCCTCGCTGGCGCTCCCTCCGGCGGAAGGGCTGGGCCTAAACCCCTTGCTGGAAAACCCCTGGATGGTGGTTCATCCGCCGTTGGTTTTCGCCAGCTATGCGCTCTATAGCGTGCCCTGCGCCCTGGCCTTGGCGGGCCTGCTCACCGGCCACCAGGACGCCGCCTTTCACCGCACGTTGCAGCGCTGGAACCTGTGGGCTTGGCTGTTTCTGGGGGGCGGCATCCTGCTGGGCAGCCTGTGGGCCTACCTGGAGCTGGGCTGGGGCGGCTATTGGGGCTGGGATCCGGTGGAGAACGCCTCGCTGGTCCCCTGGCTGACGGGCACAGCCGCCCTGCACACGGCCATCGCCCACCGCGGCCTCCGCCAAAAGTGGACAGCGCCGCTCACCATCGTCACCTTCTTGCTCTGCCTGTTCGCCGCGTTCGTCACCCGCAGCGGCGTCATCCAGTCGGTCCACGCCTTTGGCCGTTCCTCGGTGGGGATCATGTTCCTCGCCTTTATCGGGCTTGTGGCGATCCTGGCCGCCTTTCTGGGATGGCGCAGCCGCGCGCAGGCCGTCCAGGAGGCCGAGGCCAGCCTGCTCTCCCGCGAGACCGGGCTATCCTTCACGGCCATGATCCTGTGCGGGCTCGCGCTGGTGATCCTGGCGGGGACGCTCTACGCGCCCCTTTCTGAGTCGCTGCGCGGCGCAGCCGTGGTGTTGGGCGCGTCTTTTTACACCCGGGCCTCGGCGCCGCTGTTGGTGGCCCTCCTGGCGCTGTTGGGCGTGTGCCCGCTGCTGCGCTGGCGAGACACCTCCGCGCGGCAGTTGGGCCGCGAGCTGGCCGCGCCCCTGGCCTTCTCGGTGATCCTCGTCATCCTGCTGTTCGCCCTGGGCATCCGGGAGCCGGCGGCCCTGGTGCTGTACCTGATCGCCTCGCTGATCGGCGCGGTCATCCTGTGGCAATTCGGCCAGGAGGCCTGGCGCCGCCGCGACGAAGGGCTCTCGCCGTGGCAGGTCATCGGTCGGGCCTTCCGGGCCCGCCGGCGACACCACGGAGCGCATCTGGTCCACCTCGGCATCGCCCTGATCGCCATCGCCATCGTCAGCTCGTCCCTGTACCAGACCGAGCAACTGCTGACGCTGAGGGAGGGCCAGGGCGCCAACCTGCCGGGCTATACGCTGATCCTGCGCGATACCATACAGGAGCAAGACGCCACGAGGCAACGGAACGCCGCGCTGCTAGAGCTGCAATCGGCCACCGGCCGCCACCTGGCCTATCTGACGCCGGAGCGCAACCTGCACTGGAGCATCCAGCAATGGGTCACCGAGGTCGCGCTGCACATCAACCTGCGCGAGGACATCTATATCATCTTGGGCAGCCTGGAGCAGGATGGCGCGGTGGTCCTGCAGGTTCTGCGCAACCCGCTGGTCGTCTGGCTCTGGATCGGCGGCGGCCTGCTCTTGCTCGGCGCCGCCATCGTCCTGTCGTCCGCTCCGCCCGAGCGCGCGGGGCAGGCCGCCGGCGGCGTCGCGGAGGAGGCCCCATGAGAGCCTGGCGCCGCCTCGCTTTGTTCCTGCTGCTGCTTGCGGCCCTGCTGCAACCGGCCAGCGCCCAAAGCGGCCTCATCGCCGGCCAGGTCGCCAATGGCACCCAATCGCCCGCCGCGCCGCTCGCCAACCAGCCGGTGATGCTGTACGTTTACCAGGGAGAGGAACTTGCCAGCCAAAAGGACGCCTTGACCGACTCCCAAGGCCGCTTTGCCTTTGCCGAGTTAGCGCTGGACGAAAAAGCTCGCTACCTGCTGGCCACCAACTATGCCGGGGTAGACTACTTTTCCGACTGGCTGGCCCTCTCCGCCGCCGCGCCGAGCCTGGAGCAGCCGCTGACCGTCTATGAGACCACCTCCGACGATGGCGAGATCGCCATCCAGCCGCACCATATCGTGCTGGCCTTCGATCAGGGCGATATCGTGGCGCAAGAGATCGTCTTCGCCGAGAACCGGGGCCTGCGCACCTTCATCGGCGCCGGGGAGCGGGTTACCGCTGACCAGGCGGCCACGCTGCGCTTTTCCCTGCCCCTGGAAGCCACCGATCTGAGCTTTGCCGATCCCGTCACCCAGCAGAACATCATGCGCACGCCGGATGGCTTTGTGGATACCCGCCCCGTGCCCCCGGGCCAGTGGGAGTATGTCTACACCTATCGCCTCGCCGCCGAGGGCCACTACACGCTGCGCAAAAAGCTCCCTTACCCGACGGAGCGGCTCAACCTGCTGGTGGCGGACGTGGGCGCGCAGGTCACCGCCGCGCAACTGGAGGCGCAGGGCCAGCGCGCCATGCAAGGTGAAAGCTACCTCTATTGGACGCAAGAGGGCCTGCCCCGAGGCGCAGAGCTGCTCATCGAGCTAGACCAGTTGCCCACTGCATCATCCCAGCCGGCCCCCGTGCAGGCGCCTGAGCAGCCCAATGCGCTGCTGGGTTGGGCGGGGCTGGCGTTGGTCGCTCTGGCGGTGTTCGCCTCGCTGGTCCGCCCCTTCTGGAACGCCAGGGCGCCGCGCGAGGATCCGAACGCATGATCGCGCAGGCGGGCTCGCTTGACGTGGCGCTGGAGGTCCACGGGCTGTGCAAGTCCTTTGGGCGGCAACAGGCCTTGCGCGGCGTGGATCTGTTGGTGCGCGACGGGGAACGGCTCGCCATCTTTGGCCCCAACGGAGCGGGCAAGACCACCCTGCTGCGCATCCTGGCCGGGCTGGCGCGGCCCACCAGCGGCCAGGCGCGCCTGTGGGGGGTGGACCTGCGCGACCAGGAGGGCGAAGGGCGCCGCCGCATCGGGCTGGTGAGCCACGGCGCCTTCCTGTACCAGGACCTGACCGTGGCGGAGAACCTCGGCTATTATGGGCAGCTCTATGCGACCAATCGCGCCGAGCGCGGCCGCCTGAACCAACGGATCGCCGAGCTCATCGAATGGATCGAGATGGACTATTATCGCGACCGGCTGGTCCGCACGCTTTCGCGGGGGATGCAACAGCGGGTGTCCCTCGCCCGCGCGATGGTGCATGATCCGGCCCTGCTCTTGCTGGACGAGCCCTATGCCGGATTGGACCCGCGCGCCGCGGCGCTGCTGGACCAGATGCTGGAGCGGTGCAGCGCGGCGGGCCAAACCATGCTCTTTACCTCGCACGACCTGGAGCGGGGGGCCAGGCTGGCGCAACGCATCGCCATCCTGCACCGCGGACGCATCGTCCACGAGACCACGGCGGAGGCCTGGCAGGGCGCGCTCACCTATGAGCGCTACACGGGAGCCGAGCCAGCATGACCACCTTGCGCCACGCCGCCCAGATCGCCTGGCGCGACATCGCCATCGAGCTGCGCACCCGCGAGTCGCTGAGCACCATGCTGCTCCTGGCGCTGATGCTGCTGGCCATCTTTGCCTTTGGCTTTCAACTGCGGGTGGGCGACATGCGCGAGGTGGCGCCCGGGGTGCTGTGGGTCAGCTTTGCCTTCACCGGCATGTTGGGGCTGAGCCGCTCCTTGACACGAGACCGAAATCAGGGCATATTGGAGGGGCTGATGCTCAGCCCCGTGGATCGGGGCGCCATCTATGCGGGCAAGGTGCTGGCCAACTTGGCGGCCATGCTGGCGACCGAGGCGCTGATCCTGCCCTTATTCCAGGCGCTCTTTGGCGTGCCGGTGATATCGGCGCCCCTGCTGCTCATCGCCGTGCTGGGGAGCATCGGCTTTGTCGCCATCGGCACCTCACTGGCGGCCATGACCGTGAACACGCGCGCCAGGGAGGCCCTCTTGCCAGTGCTGCTCTTCCCAGTGACGGTGCCGGTGCTCATCGCGGCGGTGCAGGCCACCGGCGCGCTGCTGGAAGGCGAGGGCTGGGCAGCCATCGTCCACTGGGTTCGCTTGCTGCTGGCCTACGACGCCATCGCGCTGATCAGCGGGTATCTGACCAGCGAGTCTATCCTGGAACAATAAGGCGCGGCAGCTCTGCCGCTATCATGGGGGGAATCGAATCGGCATGACCAGCCGCACTCGGGTCAGCAGGCTGCTGGGTGGCCTGGCGGTGATCGCTGCCTTGGCCGCGTTGGCCGTTGGAGGCTGGCGGCTTTACGCGCACCTGGCGCCGGCGCCCGGCGCGCTGATCCTCGTCGCGCCCATGGAGCAAAGCGGCCTGGTGCGCGAGCAACTCACTGCCGAGCTGAAAGAATTGCCCGGGGTCGCCATCCGCAAGCTGGGCCGGCCCGTGCGCAGCCCCGAGGCCGCGCGGGAGGAGGGGCAGCGCGCCAAAGCGTCCGCTGTCATCTGGGAAGCCGAGGACGGGCAGATCCAGGCCGAGCTAGTTGGCGAGACGCGCCGCGTGCGGCTGGGCGAGACGGTCCTGGCCGCCCCATCCACCCTCGCGTTTGGCGCAGCGGATAGCCAGGTGCGGCAGGGGGCGCGCCTCCTAAAGGGGTGGCTCTGGTTTGGCGCGGGCCAAGACGACCCGGCGCAAGCTGCCTGGGAGTCGCTCCTGGCCGAGCGGGGGGCGGGCTGGGCGCTGGCGCGCGTGGGGCTGGCCTTGCTGCTGGCGGACCAGCGCGGCGAGGGGCCCGAGGTAACCGGGCATTTGGCGCGGGCAGCCGAGCTCGATCCCGGGTCTTTCGTGGCCCGCTACGACCTGGCGGCGGCCTATGCGCTTTGGTGCGATGGCGACGGCGGGCTCGCCGCGGCAGTGCGCGAAGCGGAGGCGGCCATCGCCCTCCAGCCCGAAGACCCGCGGGGGCACGCCTTGCTGGGCGACCTCTTGTCGCGGCAGGGCGAGCCGGAGCCAGCCATCGCCGCTTATCAGGCGGCCCTGGAGCGCGCGGGCGGGGATATCGCGCTCTGGAACCGGCTGGCGCGCGCCTATTACGGCGCCGGCCGAGAGCAAGAGGCCCACGAGGCCTTCCAGCGCGTCGTCGCCGACCCGGAGGTTGGGGGGGATCAGCCTGCGCTCTGGAGCGAGATGTGCCTGGCCTACGGCTATCTGGGGCTGGCCGACCGCGCCATCGAGGCCTGCCAGACGGCGCTTGCCCTGGCCGAGGGCGACCCGGCGCCCTATCGCCACTTGGGGCTCGTCTATAGCCTGCAGGGGCGCAACGAGCAGGCCATGGCGGCCTACGGCGAGGCCGCGACCCTGGACGACGGGCCCAGCCTGGTGGCGCTCGGACATCTGCTGCGCCAGGCCGGGGAGGACGAGCAGGCTCGCCAAGCCTATGCCCGTGCCGTCGAGGTGGCGCCCTGCGACGCCGAAGCACACCTGGCCTTGGCGACGCTGGACTTGGCGCAGGGCGATTATCCCCACGCGCGGGAAGAGTTGACGCGCGGCCTGGCCATCGCCCCGCACGACGCCCAGGCGGAATGCGCGCTGGGCATGGCCTGCTACCTGAGCAACGAACAGGACGAGGCCATCCAGGCTTTTCAGCGGGCCATCGCCCTGGACCCGGGGGCGCAGGAGGCGTACCTGGGCCTGGGCGGCATCTATATGGAACAGCGCGAGTACGAAAAAGCGAAGGAGGCCTACGCCCAGGCCGTGGCCCTGACGCCCGAAGCGGTGGATGCGCTGATGGGCCTGGGCGACGCCCAGCGCGGCCTGGGCGCGTTGGCGCAGGCGGAGGCAGCCTACACCACGGCCATGCGGCTCGACCCCAGCCAGCCCAGTATCCGCCTGGCGCTGGCGATGCTGTATGACGAGCATGGCCTGTTGGAGCAAGCGCGGAGCGCCTACCAATCCGCGCTATCGCTCCAAGAGAGCGCAGCGGCTCGCGCCGCGCTGGCCTCGGTGTACCAGAGGTTGGGGCAATTGGCGCCGGCCCAGCGCGAGTACGAGCGCGCGCTGGCGCTGGAGCCCGGGCGGGCCGACTATCAGATTGCCCTGGCGCTGGTTGATATCGCCCAAGACCAGCCGGAACTGGCCCTGGAGCAACTCGCGGCGACGCTCCAGCAGCAGCCCGAAAACGCCCTGGCTCATTTCCTGGCCGGGCTGGCCCAGGAAAAGATGGGGCGCAAGGATCAAGCGATCCAATCCTACCGCGCGGCGCTGCTGCACAGCGGCCAGGACGACAACCTGAGGCGCAATGCGCAGGCGCAGCTCAGCCGGTTGGGTCAATAACGGTAAGGATTTCACACCGCAATATTCTGGGACGAAAAGGAGTCGAAACATGCGTATACCGATCATTGCCGGCAACTGGAAGATGAACACGACGGTCGCGGAGGCCGCCAAGCTGGTGCAAGAGATGCTGCCTGGGCTCCAGGCAGTGAGCAAGGTGGAGCGCGTCGTCTGCCCGCCCTTTGTCTCGCTGACCACGGTGGCGCCGCTGCTGCAAGGCACGGAGGTCAAGCTGGGCGCGCAGAACCTGTATTGGGAGGCCAAGGGCGCCTTCACCGGCGAGGTCTCGCCGACCATGCTGCAGGGCCTCTGCCAGTACGTCATCATCGGCCATTCCGAGCGCCGCCAGTTCTTTGGCGAGACGGACGAGACGGTGAACCTCAAGATCAAGGCCGCGCTGGCCCACGGCCTGCTGCCCATCGTCTGCGTTGGCGAGAACCTCGCGCAGAACGAGGCGGGCGAGACGGTGAGCTTTATCGCGTCGCAGATCAAGGGCGGCCTGGCTGGCCTCAGCGCCGAGCAGGTGCGCGGCCTGGTCATCGCCTACGAGCCGATCTGGGCCATCGGCACCGGCAAAGCCGCCACAGCCGACGGCGCCAACAGCGTCATCGCCTCGGCGATCCGCAACACCATCGCCAAGCTGTACAACAAGACCACCGCCGCGGCGGTGCGCGTCCAGTACGGCGGCAGCGTCAAGCCCGACAACATTGCCGAGTTCATGAGCCAGCCCGAGATCGACGGGGCGTTGGTCGGCGGGGCCAGCCTCAAGGCCTCCGATTTCGTCGCCATCGCGCGCCTTTCGGCGGAAGCCAAGGGCCTGAGCTAGCCTCGGCCCGCGCAGCCGCGCACAGCAGTATAGTCCTGCCCATCCCCGCCCGCGGGGCCGACTTGGCCCTGCCGGGCGGGGATTTCGCTATCTGGCGCACAGGCCGGGGCGAAAACTTGACCGGAGCATGAAAAGCGCTACAATGGATCGCTATCACACCCGGACACCACAAAGGATGCTCCCATGGAACAAGCGCCTAGTCTGCAACAGGTCATCATGCGCCTGCACGAGTTCTGGTCCAAGCAGGGCTGCCTCATCTGGCAACCCTATAACACCGAAGTGGGCGCGGGCACGCTCAATCCCGCTACCGCGCTGCGCGTGTTGGGCCCCGAGCCCTGGAACGTGGCCTATGTCGAGCCCTCGTCCCGCGCCGCCGATGGCCGCTACGGCGAGAACCCCAACCGCTGGCAGCAGTATTACCAGTTCCAGGTCATCCTGAAGCCCGATCCGGGTAACCCCATGGAGCTCTACCTGGGCAGCCTGGAGGCGCTGGGCATCGACCTGAGCCAGCACGACATCCGCTTCGTCGAGGACAACTGGGCCTCGCCGGCGCTGGGCGCCTGGGGCCTGGGCTGGGAGGTCTGGCTGGACGGGCAAGAGATCACCCAATTCACCTATTTCCAGCAGGCCGGCGGCATCGATCTCGAACCGGTGTCGGTGGAGATCACCTATGGCCTGGAGCGCATCGTGATGTACCTGCAGCAGGTGGATGGCTTTCCCAACATCCGCTACTCTGACGATCGCACCTACGGCGATGTCCTCTTGCGCAGCGAGATCGAGGCCTGCAAGTACAATTTCGACTATGCCAACATCGAGCGCCTGACCAAGCTCTATGACCTATACGAGCAAGAGGCGCAAAACGCGCTGGAGAACGGCCTGGTGGTCCCGGCGCACAACTATGTGCTCAAATGCTCCCATGCCTTCAACTTGCTGGATGCGCGCGGCGCCGTGGGCGTCACCGAGCGAGCCCGCTTCTTTGCGCGCATGAAGGCCCTTTCCCAGCGCGTGGCGCGGGCTTATCTGGACCAGCGCCAAGAGATGGGCTTCCCCTGGCTCAAGCCCGCCGAGGCCGTCGAGGCCGCTCCCGCCGCCCAGCCCGCCGCCGAGCCGGATCTCTCCCAGCCCCGCGATTTCCTGCTCGAGATCGGCATGGAAGAGCTGCCGGTGGAAGACCAAACGGCGGCCATCGCCCAGCTCCAAGAGAGCGCGCCCAAGATGCTCGCGGACGCCCGGCTGGACCACCAGGGCATCCGGGTCGTGGCCTCGCCGCGACACGTGGCCGTCTATGTCAACAAGCTGGCCCCTCGCCAGCGCGACGAGGAGCGGCTGGTGAAGGGCCCGCCGGCGCAGATCGCCTTCGACGCCGCGGGCAACCCCACCAAGGCCGCGCTGGGTTTTGCGCGCGGCGCCGGCGTGGGGGTGGAGGCGCTGCGCCGCCAAGAGTTCGACGGCAAAGCCTACCTGGTGGCGACGGTGGCCGATAAGGGCCAGCCCACGCCACAGGTGCTGGCCGAGCTGTTGCCCAAGCTGCTGGGCGGCCTGAGCTTCCCCCTGTCCATGCGCTGGAACGCCACCCAGATCGCCTTCTCGCGGCCGCTCCGCTGGCTGGTGGCCCTCTGGGGCGACCAGGTGATCGGCTTTACCTTTGCGGGCGTCAGTTCCGGCAAGGTCAGCCGCGGCCTGCGCTCCGTCGGCTCGCCCGATTTCACCATCGCCCGCGCCGAGGACTACGCGGCCACGCTGGCGGCGCAGAGCATCATCGTGGACCAGGAAGCACGCCGGCGCATGGTCTGGCAGCAGGTGACCACCCTGGCCTCCGCGGTGGGCGGCGCCGTGGAGGAGAGCCCCTCGCTGCTGGCCGAGGTCGCCAACCTCGTCGAGTACCCCACCGCCATCCTGGGGCGGTTCGACCCGGCCTATCTGGAGCTCCCCAAAGAGGTGCTGATCGCGGTGATGCAAAAGCACCAGCGCTATTTCCCCGTGCAGCGCGATGGGCAGCTCTTGCCCTATTTCATCACCATCGCCAACGGCAAGCGCGCGGGCCAGCAGATCGACATCATCAGCCACGGCAACGAGGCGGTGATCCGCGCCCGCTATGCCGACGCCGCCTTTTTCTTCCAGTCCGATCGCCGTACGCCGCTATCCGGCTTTCTCCCCAAACTGGACACCCTCACCTTCCAGGCCAAGCTCGGCTCCATGAAGGACAAGACCGACCGCTTGCTCAAGCTGGCGCCCGCGCTGGCGGATGGGCTGGGGATCGCTGGCGAGGACCGCGAGCTGGCGTTGCGCATCGCCGGGTTGGCCAAGGCCGACCTGGTGACGCAGATGGTGGTGGAGCACACCTCGCTGCAAGGGGTGATGGGCCGCTATTACGCCCAGATGTCCGGCGAGCCCGCCGCCGTGGCCGAGGGGATCGAGCAGCACTACTGGCCGCGCTTTGCCGGCGACAAGCTGCCGTCCACCACCGGCGCCACCCTGGTGAGCCTGGCCGACCGGCTGGATAGCCTGGTGGGCCTCTTTGCCGTGGGCCTGGGCCCCACCGGCTCCGCCGATCGCTACGGCCTGCGCCGCCAGGCGCTGGGCCTGGCCCAAACCCTGGTGGGCAAGGCGCTCGATCTGGACCTGACGGCGGCCATCGCGCAGGCGGCGGCGCTGCAGCCGGTGCCGGTGAGCGAGGCGCAGCAGCGGGAGGTGGCCGACTTTATCGCCCAGCGCGTGCGCATCTGGTGGCTGGACGAGGGCTATCGCTACGACCTGGTGGATGCCGCGCTGGGCACCCGCGCGAACACCCCCTATCGCGCCTATCAGACGCTGACGGCCCTGGCGCGATGGGTGGAGCAGCCGGCCTTTGCCGAGATCCTCACCGCCTATAGCCGCCCCTCGCGCATCACCCGGGAGCTGGCCGAGCTGTTGCCCATCGAGGCCGCGCGGCTGAGCGAGCCCGCAGAGCGGGCGCTCTACGCCGCCTACCAGCAAGCGGAGAGCCGGATGGCTGGGGTGCAGGACGTGGATGGCCTCCTGGCCGTTCTGGCAGAGCTGAAAGGGCCCATCGCCGCCTTTTTCGCCGACGTGTTCGTGATGGTGGACGATCCCGCAGTGAGAACCAACCGGCTGGCGCTGTTGCAGCGCATCGCCCGGCTGGCCGCGGGCATCGTGGAT
>JAAYEA010000445.1 GCA_012689325.1 Chloroflexota bacterium | reverse complement strand
GTCGCCCGCCGTTTGCCCCATGCTGGAATACCTGGTGCTCGCCAACGAGATGAAGCAGTGGTTCCACACGACCACCTACAAGCCCGAAAATGGCCTCGTCCGCCTGCCCACCGACCCGGGCCTGGGCGTTGCCCTGGATGAGTCCAAGATCGTCTCGCAGCAAGAGCTGAACTGGGAGTAGGAAGCCGCGCCCACCTGCCAGCGCAGCCGAAAGGAGGGCAACGCCATGATCTGCAGAATTGGCTCCAGCTTGTGCCTGGCTCTGGCGCTGATCGTGACTGGGCTACCGGCCGCTACTGGGCCGGCAGCCGCTGCGGACCAGGAGACCTGGCGCGTCTATACCAACGGCAACTATGTCAACGCCCTTTTGGCCCACGAGGGCAGCCTGTGGGTGGCCAGCCCCGGCGGCGTGGTGCGTTGGAATCTGGACGACGGCAGCTATATCAAGTACACTACCCTGGATGGCCTCGCCAGCAACGAGGTCAACGACCTAGCCGTGGACGCCAGCGGCGCGCTTTGGTTCGCCACCGCCGGCGGGGCCAGCCGCTTCGATGGCGAGCAGTGGCGCACCTATACCACCGCCGACGGCCTGCCCAGCGGCTGGGTCACTTCGGTCGCCGTGGACACCCACGGGGCTGTGTGGTTCGGTACCAGTCACGGCGCGACCCGCTTCGATGGCCAGACCTGGCGCACCTACAGCAAGCAGGATGGCTTGGCCGGCTATGAGGTCACGACCATCGCCGCCGACCTGGCCGGGGGCGTGTGGTGCGGCGGCAGCGGGGGATTGAGCCATTTCGATGGGCAGACCTGGCGCACCTACGACTGGCGGGCCAGCGGCCTATCAGATTACTCGCCCGGCGACGTCTCGGCTCTCGCGGTGGACCACGCCGGCGCCGTCTGGATTGGTACCTGGGGATACGGCACGCGTTGCCTGGACGCCTGGGGCTGGCGCGCCTTCCGGGCCGGGGAGGGCAATCTGCCCGACGACTTTGTCCGGGACATCGCCGTGGATGCCGACGGCGTCGTGTGGTTCGGCACCTACGGCGGGGCGACCCGCTTCGATGGACAGACTTGGCGCACCTATACAGGCGCCGATGGCCTGGCCGCCATCTATGTGCGCGCCATCGCCCAGGACGCCGAGGGCGCCATGTGGTTCGGCTCCTGGGGCTACGGCGTCACCGGCTACGATGGCCAGTCCTGGCGCATCTGGGCCACACCGGACGGCTTGGCGCGCAACGTCGTCCTCTCCGTGGGGCAGAGCACCAACGGAGCGATGTGGTTCGGCACCCAAGGCGGCGGCGTGAGCCGTTTCAGCGGGCAAGAGTGGCGCACCTACAGCATCGCTGACGGCCTGGCCCACAACGAGGTCTATGCCATCGCCCCCGACACGAATGGAGCCACCTGGTTTGGCACCCATGAAGGGCTAAGCCGCCTCGTAGATTCCCCCGGTGGGCCACAGTGGAGCACGTTCCTGGCTGGCTCGGCGATACTCGCCATCGCCCAGGACGCCGCAGGAGCGATGTGGTTTGGCGCCACGCGCTTCGACGGCGCAACCTGGCGCACCTATGGCGCGGCCTATGGCCTGTCTGGCCAGGTCACTGCCCTCGCCCCGGGCGCCGACGGCACGATCTGGGCCGCCACCAATAAGGGGGCGTGCCGCTTCTACCCAGAACAGGAGAGGTGGCGCACCTACACCACCTCCGATGGCCTAGCGAGCAACTGGGTCAACGCCGTCGCCGTGGATGGCGATGGCGTGGCCTGGTTCGGAACCAGCGGCGGCGGGGTCAGCCGCTTCGACGGGCAAACCTGGCGGACCTATACCACGGCGGACGGCTTGCCCAACAACAACGTCTGGGATATCGCCGTCGGCCACGATGGCACGTTGTGGGTCGGCACCGCGAGCGGGGTGAGTCGCCTGGATCGGTGGGGCTGGCACACCTATACTGCGGCGAACGGCCTGGCTGGTGGCGACGTCCGTGCCATCATGGTGGATGCAGTGGGAGACGTGTGGTTCGGCACCGCGGGCGGCGTAAGCGCTCTGACCCGAGTGGCGCCCGAGGCCAATTTGGTGCACCTTCCGCTGGCCTTGCGCCAATAGGGTGCAGTGTAGAATCGCGGAGGCAAGATGAGGCTCACCTACGAGCTCGGCGAATGGCTGGCCGACCAGCTGGAATCCATGCCCATGGACGTGCTGCGCAGCCTGGCGCCCGGCGCGGAGAACTGGCTGGCGCGCATCTTTGGCGCCCAGGAAGCGGACGAGGTCCGCGCCCTTCTCACCGGCCCCTCCCGCGGCG
>JAAYEA010000056.1 GCA_012689325.1 Chloroflexota bacterium | reverse complement strand
TGGGACGGATGCTGCGCAACGTGCTCAAGCTCACCGACGTCCCGTTCCTGGAGGTGGTGAACATGGCCACCAGCGTCCCCGCCAAGATCGTCCACGTGGACGACCGCAAGGGCAAGCTGGTCCCGGGGATGGACGCCGACATCACCATGTTCGACGACGAGATCGCCTTCGCCATGACCATGGTCGGCGGAGAGGTAGTGTTTTCCAAGAACTTGTAGGAGGAGATGAATGAAAATCGGAGTGACCAGCCTGGGGATGGCGGGCAAGCCGCTGACCGAGGCGCTGCCCCTGATGGCCGCGCTGGGCGCGGAGGCCACCGAGCTGAACGGGCGGCCCGGCGTCCACCCGGACATCCTCTGGGGCAAGGGCGACACGACCAAGGTGAAAAAGATGCTCCGCGAGCACGGCATCACCGCCACCAGCCTGGGCGGCTATAGCGATTTCGCCCAGCTCGACCCCGCCGGGCTCGAGGCGCAGATCACGCAGCTCGTGGGCTATGCCCAGCGCGCCGCTGACCTGGAGATCCCCGTGCTGCGGGCCTTTGGCGGCGACACCAAGGAGGGCCACACCCTGGCCGACTTTCGCGGGAGCATCGTGAAGGGGTTCGAGGAGGCGCTGCGGCGCACCGAGGGGCTGGGGATCGTCATCGGCATCGAGAACCACGGCAAGCTGACCAACGACGGCGATTTCATGCGCGAGGTGTTGAACCGGATCGGCTCGCCGCGGCTGGGCGTGATGCTGGACACGGGCAACTTTGCCTGGGCCGGGCACTCGCTGGCCAACGTGGAGCGCTTTTTCGACGACCTGCTCCCCGCCATCTTTTCATTGCACATCAAGGACGGCATCTGGCACGCCAACGGCGAGTTCGAGTTCGTCCCCGCCGGGCGAGGCAAGATGCCGCTGCCCAGGCTGCTGGCCGGGCTGGCCTCGCGCCAGTTCGCCGGCGGCGTGATCAGCGAGTACGAGGGCAACGCCCCCTACGTGGACGGCACCCGCGAGAGCGTGGCCTACCTGCGCGGCCTGCGCGATGGGATCATGCTCCCGTGAAAACCTTGCGGGCGGCGGTGATCGGCTTGGGCGTGGGCGCTGAACACGCCCAAGGCTACACGGACCTCCCCGGCGTCGAGCTGGCGCTGCTCTGCGACGCGGACCCCGCCCGCCTGGAGCGGGTGGGGTCGCGCTTCCCCGCGGCGCGGTGCACCACGGACTGGCGCGAGGTGGCCGCCGACGGGAGCATCGACGTGGTGTCGGTCTGCACGCCGGACCGCTACCACTATGAACATGCCGCGGCGCTGGTGCGCGCGGGCAAGCACATCCTCTGCGAAAAGCCGATGTGCCTGACCGTGGAGCAGGCCCGCGACCTGGTGGAGTTGGTCTATGAGCACGGCGTCTCGTTCGCCGTGGGGAACAACTGCCGCTATATGCCCCAGTTCGCCCTGGCGCTGGAATATGCCCGCTCGGGCAAGCTGGGGGATCTCTTTGCCGTGGAGGCCGACTATATCCACGACATGCGCGACGTCTTTGTGCGCACCCCCTGGCGCATGGACCCCCAGCACCCGCAGAACGCCATCTTTGGCGGCGGCGTGCACCCCATCGACCTGCTGCGCGGCGCGGCAGGCGACGCGGTGGAGGTCTTTGCCTACGGCAACAACAAGACCCTGCCGGACTATCACAGCCAGGATAGCATCCTGATCAGCATCAAGTTCGCCAACGGCTGCATCGGCAAGGTCTGGGTCAGCTTTGGCATCCGCCAGCAGCCGCATAACCAGATCAACTTGAACCTCTACGGCTCCCAGGGGAGCATCCGCACCGATAGCCAGCGCCCCGAGGCGCGGCTGTACCTCGAGGGGATGGCGCTGGGGCAGAACAACTGGGCCACCATCCCGCTGACCGCCACGCTGGGCCACCCCATCCGCGAGGAGCTGAGCAACCTGCTGGAGGCGATCCGGTACGGCCGCAACACCCGGGTGGACGTGGTCTCGGGGGCGCGGACGGTGGCGCTGATGGCGGCGGCGCAAGAGTCGCTGGAGCGCGGGCAGCCGGTGACGGTGGCCGAGATCGCCACGCCGGCCCAGTTGCAGATGATCGCCGAGGACCTGGAGCACGTGCCCGAAGTCACCGTGGCGCCGGGGTATGGGCTGCGCACCTTCCAGCCCGGCGACGAGGCCCACTGGCTGCGCATCTGCAAGCCCGAGTTCGGGATGACCTGGGACGCCGCCGGGCTGCACCGCGAGATCCTGGACAAGCCCTGGTTCAAGCCCGAGCACATGTTCTTTGTAACCCACGAGGGGACGCCGGTGGGTGTCGCCACGGCCTGGCGGCGCACCGTGGGGGAGACCGTCGAGGCGTCGGTGCACTATATCGCCGTGGAGCCGGCGCACCGCGGCCAGGGGCTGGGGCGGACGCTGCTGCTGGCGGTGATGCACCGCGTGCGCGAGCTGGGCTTTCCGAATTGCGGACTGCGCACCAACGATTTTCGCTGGGACGCCATCGGGCTCTATTGGAAGTACGGCTGGCGGCCCCTCATCGAGACCGACCTGGATCGGCGCCGCTGGCGGGCGATCACCCGCAGGCTCGGCGTGACGGATTGGGAGGGGTAGAGAAGAGTTGCAGGTTGCAGGATTCAGGTTGCAAGACGGCGCTCGGAGACAGCAGAAAGGCGGGCCCCCCGGGGGTATGGGAGCCCGCCTTTGGCGTTTTAGAGTGGCGCTCGGCGAAGCGCGATTGGCGCGGAGCGGTTGAACGCGGCATTCCATGCCGACGCCACTACATCTTGCGATCCGCGATCTGCGCCCCGCGCCTACTCGGCCAGCGCGCGGGTGAGGCCGGGCAAGAGCGCCAGCGGCGTGGTCTGCCCGCCGTCCACGTAGAGGATCTGGCCGGTGATGAAAGCGGCGTCGTCGGAGACGAGAAAGGCCGCGGCCTTGGCCACGTCCGCGGGGTAGCCGACGCGCCCCACCGGGACCATCTTGGCGTACTTGGCGGTGGCATAGTCGGGGTTGGTCTCGAAATAGCGGTCCACCTCGATCACGCCGGGGGCGATGAGGTTGACGTTGATGTGCTTGCGGGCCAGCTCGAAGGCCATCTGGCGGGTGAGCCCCTCCAGGCCGCCCTTGGTGGCGGAATAGGCGGCGTGGTTGGGCATGGAATAGTGCCCGTGCACCGAGCCCAAAAAGACGATCTTGCCGCCGCCGCGGGGGATCATCTGGCGCACCGCGGCCTGGGCGCAAAAGAAGGCGCCCTTCAGGTTGACGTTAAAGGTGAGGTCCCAGGCCTCCTCGGTCATCTCGACCACCGACGCCTGGGTCGAGATCCCCGAGTTGCAGATCAGGATATCGATCCCGCCGTAGGCCGCCACGCAGGCGTCGATGAGCCGCCGGCACTCGGGTACGCGCGAGAGGTCGGCCCGCACCGCCAGCGCCTCCCCGCCCTGCTCCTTGATCTGGCGGACCACCTCCAGCGCCCCCTCGGCGTGGCTGTGGTAATGGAGCACCGTCTTGGCGCCGCGCAGCCCAAAATCGAGCGCGATCCCCTGGCCGATGCCGGTCCCCGCGCCGGTGACCACCGCGATCTTGCCTTTCATGCGTCTACCTCCACCATGGGTAGGGGCGAGGCATTCCTGGCCGAACCTCGTTTGGGTCGCGCTTGCGGAAAAAGGCCCAAGGCTTGGCAGCAAGCTTGGCTCGGAATGCCTCGCCCCTACATTCGTTATTATACCCACCCCCCGTGGGCGTTGAGGCTCTCATAGTTGGACATCAACAGGTTGAACTGGTTGCGCGCCTCCTGGGCCAGGTAGTGATAGAGCGCCTTGGCCTGGGGCGCGGCGGCGTGGGTGGCATGGTCAGCATAGAGGGCATAGCTGTTGTTGGCCGCTTGCAGGCCAAACTCGAGCGCGTTCAGGGCGTTGGAATAGAGGTCCACCGCTTCCTGCAAGCCCTTCTCCCCGCGGGGATAGAGCGGCTCCTCCAGGTTGGCCTGGCAGGCCAGGACGCACTCGGGCAGGTCCCAGGCGCCGCCGGCCTCCAGCGCGGCGATCTGCCGCTGGATGATGGCCAGGCGGGCCTCGGCCTCCTCGGCCAGCGCGGCGTACATGGCCGCCCCCTTTTCGTCGATGGTCCGCTCAGCCGCGTTACGATAAAAGCTCAGCCCTTCCTCTTCATGGCACAGCGCCTCGCGCAGCGCGTTCAGGGCGTCACAGGTTGCCGTCTCCATGGGTTATCCTCCGGATATCACAGTCTAGTCCATTTCCCCTCAGTGTACAAGCGCGAGCCGCCAGGCGCTATGATCTGAGTCAGAGGGCGGCGGCGCGGCGGGAATGAGATTTGTCTTCACTCACAGGCTTGACAGCCCCAGCCCCTTGGCCTTATAATGGGGGTTGCGGCATGGTCGCAGGGAGCGATGGCCAAGGGAGGTGAGAGGAGGGGCTGCGCCGCCGCGCGCGAGATCGCCATCTCCGCGGGGACACAGCAAGACAACTGGGGCGAGCCGAGTGTGCAGAGGGTCCCTTTTCTACGTTGTTCGGGAAAGGAGAGTCACATTCATGGTCAGCGCACCCATCGAACGTCCCGCGTCCACCGTCACCGAGGCCCCGCCCAAAGCGGCCCGGCTGTTCTTTGTGGACAATATCCGCGTCTTTTTGACCATCCTGGTCATCCTCCACCACCTGGTGGTGATCTATGCCGGCACGGGGTCGTGGCTCTATAACGAGGGGCGGCAGGACATGCTCACCGAGGGGCTCGGCGGCTGGTTCTGCGCCGTCAACCAGGCCTATTTCATGGGCCTATTCCTGCTCATCTCGGCCTATTTCGTGCCGGGCTCCTACGATCGCAAGGGCCCCTGGCGCTTCCTCAAGGATCGGCTGGTCCGGCTGGGGATCCCGCTGGTGGTCTATGCCTGGGTTATCCGCCCGCTGTTCCTCTGGGCCGCCTACACGCTGCGCGGGGAGCTGAGCGAGTCGCTGTGGCAGTTCTACCGCGCCCGCTATTTCGACTATGAATGGATCGGCGGCGGGCCGCTCTGGTTCATCGAGACACTGTTGATCTTTTCGCTGGTCTATGCGCTCTGGCGGCTGGTGGTGGGGCCGCGGCAGGCGCTGCCGCCCAAGGCGTCCGCCTTCCCCAGCCGCGGGGCCATCGCGCTCTTTGCCTTGCTGGTGGGCGTGGCGTCCTTTGCCATCCGGCAGCGCTTCTCGGTGGGGTACGCCTACCAGCGGCTGAACCTGCAGTTCCCCTTCTTTGCCCAATACATCGCCATGTTCATCGTCGGGCTGATCGCCTACCGGCGCAACTGGCTGTTGGGGCTGCCCGAGGCCGAGGGCAAGTTCTGGCTGCGCTGCACCATCGTGCTGATCCTGCTCTTCCCGGTGCTGGCCTTCGCCGGCGGGATCATGGAGAGCGACGAGCCGTTCGGGGGCGGGCCGCACTGGCAGGCCTTTGCCTATGCCACGTGGGAGCAGTTCCTCTGCGTGGCCATGTCCATCACGCTGATCTACCTCTTCCGGCGATACTGGGACCGGCAGGGCCAGGTGGCGGGCTGGGCCTCGCGCAACGCCTACACCGCCTACCTGATCCACGAGCCGGTGATCACCTCGCTGGCCTGGCTGGCGGCGGGGGTGGCG
>JAAYEA010000444.1 GCA_012689325.1 Chloroflexota bacterium | reverse complement strand
TCTTGAGGCCTGACCGCCCCACAGCACTTGTCAAGGAGGACGAGACCGAGTAAGATCAACCAATCCGCACACCCTGGGTGGGTGAATTACTTGGCACACCCCTGGGTGAATATCTTGGCCGTTGACAATGCATGGGCAAGCGTCTGTGCCTCTTTATCCATATCGTATCTGAATCCTGCTGACAGCATCGAGCATATTGTCGATACCATCAGTAGAAGTGAGCTTGTGATCTCTGAAGCCATGCATGGCGCTATAATCGCTGACGCCCTCCGGGTACCCTGGATTCCCGTTCGGACACGCCGCTATATTCTCGAGTTCAAGTGGCAGGATTGGGCAGCCTCGCTCGGGATGGAGCACGAGTTCGAGTGGTTACCACCTATATGGAATGGAACCGCGTCTCAGCCCTACAAGCGCCTTGCCCACCCCATTCTGGTTCCCTTGGCTCGCGAACGCTTGCAGTGGCTGGTCAAGCATGGACGGCGGCGCCAAAGCACTGAAGAGGCTTTCCTGAAGGTATACGATCGTCTGAAAGAAACACTCTCGCAGTTGATCGACGATGTAGCGCAGGCCTCACCCAAGACGTGCTCATAGCCCTCGAAGAGCGGTCCCTCGATGCAGTCCTAGTGTGATCATGATGTGTAGGGTAACGCCTCTTGGCCAGATGATGCTTGGCAGAGATCCAGAGCATAATGGAGAAAGGGCCCGGGCCAAGTCTGTGAGTACTGAAGTAGCTATTGCGATAGTCAACTGGAATACCCGCGATCTCCTAGCTCAGTGCCTCGTTTCGGTATTCGGCACCGCCAGTAATACGAGCCTGGAGGTTTGGGCAGTCGACAACGCCTCCAGCGATGGCAGCGCTACGATGGTGCGGGAGCGGTTCCCTCAAGTGCATCTCATCGAGAACGCGGAGAACCTGGGATTTGCTCGCGCCAACAACCAGGCCCTGCACCTGGCGCAAGGACGCTACTTGCTCCTGCTGAACAGCGACACGGAGGTGCAGCCCGGGGCGCTATCTTGCCTGGCCGATGCACTGGAACGTTACCCTGAAGCCGGAGCCGTGGGCCCGCGCATGCTGAACCCCGATGGCACGCTACAGAACAGCTACGGCTCGCTCCCATCGGTGTTGGACGAGATACTCGGACCCTACTGGCTGGATTTCTTGAACAAGCCTTGGGGCGCGATCGGGCGCAGATACCGCCGGCGCGAGCTAGAGGACGGCGACTATAAGCGGGTGGATCGTGTATCCTTCGCCTGTACCCTGATTAGACGTGAGGCGCTGGACCAGGTGGGGCTTTTGGATGAACGCTTCGCCTTGTACTCCGAGGACTATGATTGGTTCAAGCGGCTGCGAGATGCTGGTTGGCAGGTGCTGTTCTGCCCGCAGGCGCAGGTTATCCATCACTGGGGCGCGAGCTCACGCCAACGCAGCGATTGGTCACTCTCCCAGCTCTACCGCAGCAAGCGGCTGTACTATGCCAAGCACTATGGTCGGGGAAGCGCATTGCTTCTGCAGGCGGGCCTGATAATGCGTTTTGGGCTCAAGCTGCTGTGGGCCATCGGCTCGTATCTGCTTCGGAGAGTGGCTGCGACTGAACAGATGCGGTGCCAACGGAGGCTCATCGCAGAAATGTTGCGACCGCTATGATCAGCGTGATTATCCCCACCTTCAACCGTTGCGGCATGCTCGCCAAGGTTCTGCCCTCCTACCTTGATTCTCCGGAGATCGGCGAAGTATTGGTGGTGAATGATGGCAGCTCCGATGGTACCGCGGAAGTGGCGCGGCGGATCGCCGAGTCCGATCCTCGGGTCACGCTGTTCCAGCACGAACGCAACCAGGGCATGACCTTCGCCCGCAACACGGGCATCGGCCATGCGCAGGGGAACCTGATTCTCTTCTCGGAGGATGATCTGGCCCTGGCGCCCGGCTCGTTGACCACCCTCATGGTGCATATGCACGAGTCTGAGGCCGATATCATCGCCGGCCGTCGCATCTGGATGCGCGTCGGTGAGGCTGAACACGAAGCTCTGGGGCGCGCAAACAGCCGTCCCTGGCCTGTGGTGAACACGCGCCTGATGGAACACTATAGCCACGCCCAGGTGCCCGATGATGTCGAGGTGCCACTGGTCAACGCTACCATGCTGGTTCGACGCGAGGTTCTGACCCGAGTTCGTTTCGCTGGGTGTTACCCTGGCAATGCTTGGCGCGAGGAGTCCGATTTTCAGTTGACAGCTCAAGAACAGGGGTTTAAGGTGGTCTTTTGCCCGCATGCCGTCTTTTACCATCACGATCGTCGCATGGCCGGGCGCGGGCGCAATCGCCTCAAGGCGGACCTGGTGTATCTCCATTGGATATTCCGAAACAATGTGACCTTCCTCAGGCGGCACCGCCCCTATTTGCGTCAGCACATTCCCGAGTCTTTGCTTCTTGACAGTCCCGTGCTCACCTCGGTTCTGTACATCCTGTACAGAGGGGCTTTGTTGGCGCAGACTGAGCTTCGCCGAGCCTGGCGCAGCCGCAAATATGAGGCATAGCGCGATCAGCCGGCAGCGATCTGCGGAATCGCGGTGGGCTATGGAGTCTTCATGAGCGGTCCCAGGCGCGTCACTGCCAAACAACGCGCTGCAGAACCCAGCACTCTACCGGCCCGCGCGCGGCGGAGGACAAGGCCGTCGCCGCAGGGGCGTGTCAATGGGACCCATCTAGCATGATCTGCTACCTCCTCCTCTCCCCCACCGTTGGCATGCACCAATACACTGCTGACCTGGCCAACCGGGCGGCGGCGGCCTTTGGCGCAGGAGAGGCCCACCTCGTCACCACCGCCGCCTGGGCGCGCGACCGCTACGCGCCCGACCTGCCCGTGCAGACCCCCGTCTCCACCACGGGCACGGGCTTTGCCCGCGAGGGCTTGCAGTGGGCGGCGCCACGGCGGGCGCTGGCAACTATCGAGCGCGTCCACCCCGATGTGGTCCACATCACCGGCGTCCACGCCTGGAACGTCTTGCTGGCCCGCTGGCTGCGGCGGCACGGGATCCCGGTGGTCCACACGCTGCACGACCTGGACCCCCACCATGGTGTGCGTCACGCGGGGCTCATCCGCCTGTGGAACCGACTGATCGTTGGGTCGGTAGTGCATATCCTGGTCCATGGCGAGTGCTACCGCCAGCGCCTCCAGGAGTGGAGCGTGGCGCCGGAGCGGGTCACCAGCGTTCCGCTGCTGCATCTCTTCCTGAGCCACGCCGCGACTCAGCGCCTCGGCCCGCTGCCGCAGGAAATGCGCCCGCGTTCTGGCCCGGCGCAGGCGCTGTTCTTCGGGCGGGTGGAGGCCTACAAGGGCGCGGATACGCTGCTGGCGGCTTGGTCGCGCCTGGGGAGCCAGGCCAGGCTGGTGATCGCCGGCCCGGTGGCCGCCGATGTCGCCCTGCCTCCTCTGCCCCCGGGCGTCGAGCTGCGCGATCGACTCATTGGCGACGAGGAAGCGTTGGCGCTGTTCGGCCGCTTCAGCCTCCTGGTCCTGCCCTATCGCGACGCCACCCAGTCAGCGCTGGTGGCCGCGGCCTACTACTTCGGCCTGCCGGTTATCGTCACCCGCACGGGGGCGCTGCCCGAATATGTGGTGGAAGGCGAGACGGGCTGGGTGGTTCCGCCGGATGACCCGGCGGCGCTGGCCGCCGCGCTGGACGAGGCCCTAGCCGATCCCGCGCGCTTGCGCTGGATGGGCCAGCAGGGCCAGGAATGGTATCGCGCGCAACGTAATGGTGAGGAGTTGTCGCTGTCCCAAATGTATGCCGCCGTCAAGAATTCATGAGCAAGCCAACGCGGACCAATGTGACAAGATGCCTACACGCTTGATCCCCCGCATCAAACTCCCGAGCCTGGGCCTGGGGGCCTCTGAGCGCCGGCTGTTGCTGGCGATCATGGATGTCGCTTGCCTCTGGCTGGCCCTGGCCCTGGCCATCATCTGGCGCACGGACTGGGACCGCATCGGCGCGGGTCACTTGTTCTGGGGCAACCCCAGTTGGTTTGTCACGCTCCTGCTGCTCTGGCTGCCGGTGGGCACGCTGCTGGACATCTTTAATTTGGCCCTGGCCGCCAGCACCTCCCATAGCGTCATCGCCTGCGGCGCGGCGACCCTGCTCACGGTGCTCATCTACCAGTTCATCCCTTATTTCACGCCGCCCCTGGGGCCGCGGGGGGTCATCTTTACCTTTGGCGCCCTGGCATTGCTGCTGGTCTGCGCCTGGCGCGCCACCTATGCCCTGCTCTTCGTTCAGCCTAGTTTTCAACAGCGCGCCCTGGTCCTGGGCGCCGGCGCGTCCGGACGCGCCCTGGCCACCCTGCTGGGCCATGTTCCCGCCTCGGGCAACCCCTTCCGCGGAACCGGCTACCAGATCGTGGGCTTTCTCGACGACGACCCCGCCAAGCAGGGCACGGTGGTGGACGGCATCTCGGTCTTGGGGGGGAGCGACAGGCTGCCAGTCCTGGCCGCCGAGCTTGGCGCCGACGAGGTGGTGCTGGCCATCACCCACCGCCACACCATGCTGGAGGGCGCTTTCGAGGCGATCCTGGCCTGCCGCGAGCGCGGCATCCGCGTCACCACCATGCCTTCCCTCTGCGAGCGGCTGTTGGGTCGTATCCCGGTGGATCACGTCGGGCGCGATCTGCAGGCGGTGTTGCCCCTGGAGAAAGGGCCGACGGAGCGGCTTTTCACGGCGGCCAAATGGGCGGCGGATCGCATCGCTGGCGTGGTAGGGCTGCTGGCGCTGGCCGTGCTTGCCCCGCTGGTGGCGCTGGCAAACGCGATCTCGTCTCCCGGCCCGCTGTTCTTCCGCCAGTCCCGGGTGGGCAAGGGGGGCCGGCTCTTTGACGTGATCAAGTTCCGCACGATGACCCCCGATGCCGAGCGGCTCACCGGCGCGGTCTGGTGCGCCGCGGCCGACCCGCGCATCACGCCAGTGGGACGGCTGCTGCGCAAGACCCGTCTGGACGAGTTGCCGCAGTGCCTCAACATCTTGCGCGGCGAGATGAGCCTGATCGGCCCCCGGCCGGAGCGCCCCGAATTTGTGGCCCAACTGGCCGAGCAAATCCCTTTCTATCGCGCCCGCCACGCCGTGCTTCCCGGCCTCACCGGCTGGGCGCAGGTGCGCTACGGCTACGGCGATTCGGTGGACGATGCGCGCATCAAGCTGGAACACGATCTCTACTACGTCAAACACGCTGGCTTTTACCTGGACCTGCTGATCCTGCTCAAGACGCCGGCCATCATGTTCAGCCTGCGGGGGCAATAGGTTGGCGCGTATCCTCGTCCTCACCCAGGTCTTGCCCTATCCCCTGGATAGCGGGGCCAAGATCCGCCAATAC
>JAAYEA010000443.1 GCA_012689325.1 Chloroflexota bacterium | reverse complement strand
TCTTGAGGCCTGACCGCCCCACAGCACTTGTCAAGGAGGACGAGACCGAGTAAGATCAACCAATCCGCACACCCTGGGTGGGTGAATTACTTGGCACACCCCTGGGTGAATATCTTGGCCGTTGACACGGTCACGTGCGTCGCCAGTCCGAGTCTTTACGGAAACAGTTTCTTGGCCATTTAACCACGCCGGCGTGACGGCTGACCCGGAACCCGACGTACTAAAAGCGACATACGCGCAGTGGACCAGAACCAGCTCGGAGGCGCCTTGGGAGTTCACTGTGAATCTCTCTATCAGTCTGACAGATCAGATGGCCGTGTATCCGCTCTCCCAAGGCACGTGGCCTTATAATGGTGGAGATATCCCTTGGGAGGATGATGCCTATGGTGTGAATACCGGCCAGACCATCGGCGATTTGGGCTGCTATTTGACTTGCTGTACGATGGCCATGAACTATTATGCCAAGACGCTGGGACTGCATGGCCAAGTGGATCCCGGCGATCTCAATGAGTGGCTTGCGGCTCTTGATGGAGATGGCGAACCACGTGGCTATGGTTGGAACGGTACCAAGCGCGAGGGTTCGAAAGTGTACTCTTATGTGAGGGGTGACCAAATAGACGAGGCGTCCCAGAGTTTGTTCAATACTACAGAGCCATTGGTTTCTTTAGGCCTCAGGGTGAGTCTCACAGGGATAGGCAGCATGAAAGAGCATCTGCAGAATGGCGAGTTGGGGCTGCTAAATGTGCCGGAGGGAGATGGTCATTTTGTTCTTGTCACTGGTTACACGGAAGTGAACGGCACGGAAACGGTGCTTATCAACGACCCCCTTGAAGACCGTGGAACCACTACCCTAAAGGAACAGTATGACAACAGACATGAAGGCAATATCCGCTGGTTCAGCCGCGGTGATCAAGCTGTGCGGGCCAACTATGTGGAGTTGATCGCGAACTGCCCGGTCGAGCTGTTGGTAACGGATCAGGATGGCCGCCGCGCGGGCTATGATCCGCGAACGGGTCAAAGCTACAGCGAGATCCCGGACAGCGTTTATGTCACCGAGTATGGCCCGTGGGATAATGTGGCTGAGGACGAGGGCACCAAAATCCTGCAAATCCGGTCGGATCGGTCGACCGAGTACAGCGTGGAGGTGATTGGCACAGGCGCAGGGGAATATACAGTCGAGTATGTGGCCAATCTCGCCTCTGGCGAAAGCGAAAGAGGCACCATGTCCGGGACAACGGTGCAAGGACAGGTTGATACGGTCGAGTTGGCCTTTGACCCCAACGAAGGGTTTGATGATTTGGTTTTGCTTGCGCCGCTGCCCGACCGGTTTCTGTTTTCCATAGGCGCACAGGCAGCGGTGGGCCAGTTCAACTATCTATATGGAATAGCAGCAGGGCCTAACGGCTCGATCTATGTGACGGATGTTGCCAACCATCGCATCCAGCGATTCAGCGCCACGGGTGTTTTTCTGGGAGTATGGGGAAGCCTTGGCTCCGGCGACGGGCAGTTCGGTGACCCGTCATATTCGGGGGCGTACGGTCTGGCGGCCGCTTTGGATGGCACGGTCTATGTGGCCGATTCGGGTAACCATCGCATTCAGCGCTTCAGCGCGACGGGTCAGTATCTGGGCCAGTGGGGGAGCCCTGGTTCCGGCGATGGGCAGTTCATCCGGCCACACGGCGTGGGGGTGGGACCAGACGGGACGGTCTATGTGGCCGATATGGACAATCATCGCATCCAGCGTTTCAGCGCGACGGGGCAGTATCTCGGTCAGTGGGGAAACAATGGCTCAGGTGATGGTCAGTTCATGTGGCCTTCTCGCTTGGCAGTGGGGCCTGACGGGACAGTCTATGTGGACGATATGAGAAACGGTCGTATCCAGCGCTTTAGCGCTATGGGTCAGTATCTAGGTCAATGGGAGCGCGTTGGTTCTGGCGACGTGGCGGCGGGGCCGGACGGCACGGTTTATGTAGCCGACACAGTGAACAACCGCATTCAACGCTTCAGCGCGACGGGGCAGTATCTGGGCCAATGGGAAAGTGTTCAGGCAGGCTTCATAGCAGTGGGGCTGGATAACACAGTCTATGTAGCGGAGAATGACCACATCCAACGCTTTAGCGCGACGGGGCAGTATTTGGGCCAATGGGGGAGCAGCGGTTCCATCGTGGGTCGGTTCAAAGGCCCCTATAGCGTGGCGGTGGGGCCGGATGGCGCGGTCTATGTGGCCGACACAGGGAATGACCGCATCCAGCGATTAAGCGCCGCAGGCCAGTATCTGGGCCAGTGGGGGCGCAGCGGTTCCGGCAATGGGCAGTTCCGCTATCCGCGCGGCGTGGCGGCCTCTCCGGATGGCACGGTCTATGTGGCCGACACGGGAAACGACCGCATCCAGCGCTTCAGCGCGACGGGGCAGTATCTGGGTCAATGGGGGAGCAGCGGTTCCGGCGATGGTCAGTTCAGCGCTGCCGAAGGGGTGGCGGTTGGACCTGACGGGACGGTCTATGTGGCCGATGTGAGCAACCACCGCATCCAGCGCTTCAGCGCGACGGGGCAATATCTAGGTAAATGGGGAAGCAGGGGGTCCAGCGATGGTCAGTTTGACAGTCCGCGCGGCGTGGCGGTGGGGCCCGATGGGACGGCCTATGTGGCCGATGTGGGGAACAACCGCATTCAGCGCTTCAGCGCGACGGGGCAGTATCTGGGCCAATGGGGGAGCTATGGGTCAGGCGATGGTCAGTTTGCGTGGCCATATGGCTTGGCGGTAGGGCCCGACGGGACGGCTTATGTGGCCGACACGGGGAACAACCGCATCAAGCGCTTCAGCGCGACGGGGCAGTATCTCGGCCAATGGGGGAGCAAGGGCTTCGGCGATGGGCAGTTCCGCTCTCCGCGTGGCGTGGCGGTGGGACCAGATAATACGGTCTATGTGGCCGACTGGTTCGGTAGCTCCACCATGGGCAGCGACCGCATCCAGGTCTTTGGCTCCAGCTATCCTGCCACTTGGCGTGGCGAATACTATGACAACGAATGGCTCACCGGCGCGCCGGCGCATATCGATTATTCCACCCAGTTGGATTTCAACTGGTACGCTGAGCCACCTGCTGCTGGCGTGCCTGGGGACCGCTTTTCTGCTCGTTGGCACCGGTATGCCTGGTTTAGTGCGGGGATTTATGATTTCACCTTGGATGTTGATGATGGCGCAAGGGTTTGGGTGGATGACGACCTCTTGTTTGATGAGTGGCGCGCGCAAGTGGCGCATTTCGATGCCGCGGCGCAGCTTTCCGCTGGCTATCATCGGCTGTTCGCCGAGTATTATGAAGGTGGCGGCTCGGCGGCAATCAGTTTGGATTGGATTCGCAGGAGCGACGCAACAGCGACCGCTACAGATACCGTGAAACCTACGGGCACGCGTTCGCCGACGCACACGCCTACCAAGACGCCAACCAAAATGCCGACGATCGGTAGCAACGCGTGTACGGTGCGGTTGCCATTGATCGCCAAGGCGGCCCTTTGGAGTTCGTTGACGCTGACCCCGCCAGCGTATCCCGCGCCGGCAACCAGGACGGCCACGCATACGCGGAGACCCACAGGCACGCGTACCTTGACTCGTACGCCGACGGTGTCTAGAACCTGCACAGTAACCGGCACGCCGACGCCGAGCGCGACGATGACAAAGGGACCCAGTGTGTATATCAGGCTGGAGGCTGAAGCGGGTCAGCGCTGGGCGCCGATGGTTCAAGCGGTAGACGCAAACGCCTCGCAATGCCTGTTTGTTCACGCGCCAGATGATGACGAAAAAGACGGCTGGATCCAGCTCCAGATCATCGTACCCAGGTCAGACACTTATTATCTGTGGGGCAGGGCCAGCGGACCTTCCTGGAGCGCGGACTCGTTCTATGTCCAGTTTGACGGAGGGTATCGTGTTCAGTGGGGGCTGCCGGAACCACCGGGCCAGCCTTGGGCGTGGTGTGCCGTCTGCGACCTGTCGGGCGGACAGTGCCCGAACGCCTATGGCTGGTATCTGGAGCAGGGCACGCATACGCTGACCATTTCCACACGGGAAGCGGGAGCCATGCTCGACGCCATCGAGATCACCGATCAGCGCCCTAATGCCTACCGACCTTCTTGGGTCTCGCCGTGCCCATGAACCACTAGCCAAACGCATACCTGAAGAGGGCAGTCCCCTAATGCGGACTGCCCTCTTTTGTATCCTTCTGCTGCATTCCTACGCTCTTTGCCCATTTTCGATCCCCTTCTTTCCACTTGGTCGCTGATTTATGCCTTTTGACCCTGTAGAATCCGCCTGCACCTTGAAAACTGGAAGCGCGGCATGGAATGCCGAGGAGAGGAGGAATGGAGTGTTAGCTTGTGGTGCAATCGCGGCCCATGAAAGGAAAGGAGACGAGGAAATGCCTGAGCGAGGGAACGGACACTGGAACCTGACAAGCCTGCAAGGCCACCTGCTGGGCGACCTGATGGGCGCCATGGCAGAGCTGGCCCCCGAATCGAGAGCGGAGATCTGGGCCTGCGATCTGGGCAAGCCCTACGTGGATCGTTGGCTGCAGATGAAGGGGGTACCCTACAGCAACCCCGCCGACGGCCGGGACCTGGCGGCATGGAATGCCGTAACCTTCTTCCTGGGCAAGCAGATCGAGCTGGGGTTCGCGCAGATGCTGGCGCGTTGTGGGGTGTCCCACCGCGCCCAAGAGCGTCTGCGCGTGCCGGAGCGCAAGGGGCTGATGGTGGTGCTGCCGCGGGGCGCGCCGCGGGCCAGAGCGGCGCTGCTGGCCATCGCCCGACGCTACCACGCGGCAGTGGACTGCCGGGCGCGCGGAGGCAGCGTCAGGATCGCGGAAGCGGGCTCGGGGGTGGAGAGATACTACCGGATGCGGGATCGTTTGGCAGGTGGGTGCAGGTGAGGCGAGATGATCCCAAGAGGGCGATGGCGGCGAGAGGCTGAACAACCGAGATCGAGGGCAGATCGTGTTAGTTGTATGTTGACTCTCTGGCCGGCAGGGATATACTGGTGAGCGAGCATACAGGCATTTGTCTTTTCATGGAACGAATTCATCTTTTGGCGGCAATCGTGCTCCATGCAGGAGGACAGCTCTATGGCAGAGAGACCGTACGGCAGGGTCGAGTGGTTTGACAGCCTCTATGGCAGGCAGGAGCGAAGCAAAGCGGCGATCTCGCCCCCCGAAGCTCAGGCCATGGTGGACCGCGTCTTTGCCAGCCTTGGCATCGATCCCCAGGAGGCGACCGATGAGGACGGTTGGCGCCATCTGGGGCTAGGCACGGCGCATGCGATGGTCAACGTTTTGGAATGGGATCGTGGGGAGTACTCCCTTGCTGTTTGGTCCCCCATTCTCAGGTCGCCTCAGGATGTCCGGCTGCGAGCCGCGTTGTTCGAGGACCTCCTGCGGCTCAACCACCACGCCATTGGGCAGGCACGGGTTTCCCTGCTTGAAGGCGATCTGGTGGCCATCTCGGTCCTGCGTCCCATTGCAGACCTGGAAGCGGACGACATCGTCGAGGCGATCCGCGCGGTATTGGAGGCCGCGGATAGGCTGGACGAACCGCTGCAGAAGCGCTACGAGGTGGCCATGCCCAACATCGAGATGGACAGGACCACTTGGGAAACGGTCCGAGACGTGCTTCGCCTGTGCGATCCCTATGCCCAGCGCATGTTCAGCTACCTCATGGAGGGCTGGGTAGCGCGCAAGGGCCGCGTCACGACCGGAAAGCATACCATTGGCCTAGACTCGGGAGCACCCGCGGGCAAGACCCTGGCGGCGCTGATCGGAGGCGCTTCCGCTGGCCCGATCGTCACCGTCGGCTGGAATTCACTGGCTCGACAGGGCTTAAGACCAGCGGATGAAGTCGCCTTCAAGGGAGCTATACCGCGCCCTCCGCGGTTCGAGATCACGGAAAGCTCCGCCCATCTGCCGGTAGATGACAGCTTCACAGAGGCCATGGCCGATCAGTTCCTGAACGCGCTGGCTATGTTGGACAAGGCGCTGAGGAAAGCAGAACCAGTGCCTCCACCTAAGCCTCCGGATCTCGAGAAACGATGGGGGCTGAAAATCAACGTAGGGGGCGCGACGCAACGCGGTATTGACGCCTTGTTGGAGGCCTGCTCGCCCGAGGTGCGCAAGGTCTACATCCTGCTGATACAGGGTTGGCACGATGCTGGCCAAAAGCTCTACACCAAGACGCTGAATAGCGTCGCCCTACGGCTATCCGTTTACTCGCACACTTTCGCACTCTGTAGCCTCTGGGCTCCGAGCGAGAAGCCTGCGTATCTCTGGCTCTACTACCCGCTGTTCCACCTCTACTTCCGGGGTCTTGATGAAGCCCGGCTGCGTTACGAACAGGGAGTGGCCAGGATGCCGGGGTTTACCCCCCAGAACTCGGGCGCCTCAATTACGGTAGATGAGGCCTTCACGGACAAGTCCGCCAAGCAGCTGCTCAAGCTCCTGAGCCGCTTGGGTGAGGATGTGAAACCTACCCTGAGCTAGTCCGGTCCCAGGCGTTTGCGGCTTTGGAGGAGGGCGAAATGAAGCATCCTTTTCGCGTGGGCGGGAAGTACCGCAATAACGACGGCGAATATGAGGTCATCAAGCTGGACGATCCCAAGATGGTGATCCGGTATGTTGACGGACGCCAGGTAACAGCAACCATCTCAACGCAGGCACTGGCTTGGAGTCGGATTCAGGATGAAGACAGGTTGAAGGTCGTCATCGACGATCCACCTACGAGAATCCGGACAGGCCACAGTCAGGCAGCCAGAGGCAGGGAGTTCCGCGGCCTGCAGGAGACTGACTTCAAGAGAGGCGTGGTGGGCACATCATGGCGGGCTAGGCCCAGCTTGGGCGGTCTGCTGGCTCAAACGATGTCAGACGCTACTCGCCGTCACTTCGAGTCATACGCGATCTATCGCCGAGCGGACGTGCACGTAGCTCAACCCGAGTATTACAGAGAGCCACCAGCCAGGAAGACAGAGACTATCGAGAAGAGTGCAGGTCAAAGAGAAGCGCGGGTGCGGTATCCCAAGTTTGCCTTCATCCTGAGTGAGGAGCACGCGAGTTTTGGCTTCTATATCGAAAAGAACGATGGGCCAATGGACGGAACTTGGCACTGGCTCAGGTTTGTGAATGCGCTCAAGAGCGATTGCGACTTGCAGCATAAGGTACAGGCTGCGATGAGGCAGCAGAATCTGCACTGGGTTGTCGAGATTTGGCCGGACGAGGGCCCGGTAGCCCACGTAGAGGCTGGCCAAGACGGACTACAGTGGATATCGGGTAACCAGAACGAGTCAGAAGGTATAACTTGGGCCGAGTTCGTTGCCAAGCTTGGGGCGATTGATCCCAGCAAGTGGTGTGACCTGTTCTTGCTCGCTCAACTCGACAAAGCCCAAGCCATAGCTTTGAACGTGGGGATCACCAGGCCTGTGACCGAGGTGTTGCTGGCATTGCTGCCTCTGTATGACGCATCGGTCGGCCATAGCAGAGGGTCGGGCTGACGGCGAGCTCGGGATGAGGTGAGGTTCCAGATGACTACCTTTAGTGCCCAGATATCGCGTGAACTGGCTGTCCAGTATGGCCAGGAGGCAGTCGAGGTCATGAGGGAAGGCCAGTATGCCGCTCCTTCGGGCCGAATGATCCACATCGCTGACCTCCTGGAGCAGGCTATTCATGGCACGGTATCATATCCCCCCGCTGCCGAGCTGCCGAACATCGGCGGTGGGTCGCATGATACCAAGATCGAGGTGGTCAACGAGACGACGCTATCGGGTGTGCAGCGGCTCATGGCAACGGGCCGCCATCCGGCAGCGCTTAATCTCGCTTCTGCCACGCATCCCGGCGGAGGATTCCTGGGTGGCGCACGGGCACAGGAGGAGTACCTGGCGAGATCGTCCGGATTGTATGCCTGCCTGCGCGGCAACCCCATGTACAGCTTCCACCGCGCGTGCCATGACCCCCTGTACACCAACTATGTCATCTACTCGCCGGGAGTGCCCATCTTTCGCGGCGATGACGGGGCGCTGCTGGAGGAGCCTTACACCGTGGGGATCATCACCTCGCCTGCGGTGAACGCCGCCGTGCTTGATCCTCAACGCCGCGCCGAGATCGGGCCGGCCATGTGGGAGCGTATCCTCAAGGTGCTGGCTGTGGGTGTTGCGCACGGCCATGACAGCCTCGTGCTGGGCGCCTGGGGCTGCGGCGCGTTTCGGAACGATGGCCACGAGATCGCGGGGCTGTTCGCCAAAGCTCTGGGAGAGAGCTTCCGGGGGGCGTATAGACATGTGGTCTTCGCCATCGTCGATTGGTCGCACGAGCGCAAGTTCATCGCGCCGTTCGAGAGAGTCTTCGCGGCCAACGGGACCAGGGATTAGCCAGTACGCGTATCTATGGCAGGTGGAGACGCAAGATGGAGTCCATTGCCGAGTCAGATCGTTTTCGCGGTTGCCTCTTGGGCCTCGCCGCCGGGGATGCCGTGGGCACGGCGGTCGAGTTCCGACCGCGCGGCTCCTTTGCGCCCGTCACGGACATGGTGGGCGGCGGGCCATTTGGCCTCGAACCCGGCGAGTGGACCGACGACACCTCCATGGCCCTGTGCCTGGCAGCCAGCCTGGTGGAGACCGGCGCCTTCGATGCGCGGGACCAGATGGAGCGGTATGCGCGCTGGCGCTCCCAGGGGTATCTGAGCAGCAACGGCCGCTGCTTCGACATCGGCAACACGGTAGCCCGGGCGCTCGACCGATACCAAGCGACCGGCAACCCCTTCAGCGGCTCCACGGATTCGCGCTCGGCAGGCAATGGCAGCATCATGCGCCTGGCGCCGGTGGTGCTGTTCGCGTTCCCCGACCAGGATCAGATCGCGCGCTATGCCGCGGAGAGCTCGCGCACCACCCACGGGGCGGCGGAGTGCCTCGACGCTTGCCGCTTGCTGGGCTCGATCCTCTTTCGCGCCTTGTCTGGCGCAGACAAGGATGCCGTGCTCTTCGACACGCCCGATGGCCTGGTTGAGCAACACTCCATCAGAAGCATCGCGAATGGCGACTATCGCGACAAGGCGGAAGGCGAGATCGTGGGCACCGGCTACGTGGTGAACAGCCTGGAGGCGGCATTGTGGTGCTTCCACCGGACCGACTCCTTCGAGGAGGCGATCCTGATGGCGACCAACCTGGGCGACGACGCGGACACCACCGCCGCCATCTGTGGGCAGGTAGCGGGCGCGTACTACGGCGAGTCGGGGATCCCGGCCCGCTGGCTGGCGAAGCTGGCGATGCGCGAGTACATCCGTGAGCTCACCGATAGGCTGCGTGCGATGCACCCCAGGGCCTGATGCTCGCCTCGAGCGCAATGCCACCGGGCGTGCGAAGGTGCGGTTAGCTATATCGAACAGAGCAGTCTCTGTGCAAAGAAGCTCCGCGACAGACCGTCGGAGGCGGATTGTAGCAACTGCTCCAGATCCAGTTCTGCGTGATCACCAGTTGGGTGGAGCATGTCCGGGCGTCACGACTGCCGCGTCGCAGCCACCGCCGGTCTACCCTGCCAACGAAAGGCCGCAAGCATGCGCATCGTCTCCTGGAACCTACATGGCGCAACCATTCCGGGACGCGCCACCAACGCCATGCAACACCGCGCCTGGGAGCACATGCGCGACCGCCTTGGTGCCGATCTCGTATTGGCTCAGGAGGTCTCCAAAGGCGGGGTACCGCCCTGGCTGGCCGAAGAGGGCTGGACGGTCTTGGCGGGCATTTTCGGTACCCATCGCAAGGCCTGGTACTGGGGGTCTGTCATTGCCGCCCGGCCCGGCTTGCGGCTCGTGGCCCGGCCGGAGCTGTTCTCGGACCGCTGGCTCGCTCACCTGTACGACCTGGTCCTCCTCGGCCAGGTCCAGCTCGGAGACGTCACCCTGCTGGTGTCGTCGGTTCACTCGGCAGCCATGCCCGTGAGGAAGTGGCTTGAGCAGAGCCGGCCAGCACTGCCCCTCACCGAGGAGGAGATGGCAGGCCTGCAACGGCCGGGCTCGCAGGAGGAACCTTACATCAACGATTTTGCCTTCACCGCGCTTGAGCGAACCTTCCGCGGCGGCCGGTTCATCGCTTCAGGTGATTGGAACACCTGTCGCAAGTATCCGGGCGGCCCCGAATTCTTCGCCCGAGCGAGGGAACGGGGCTGGGTCGAGTGTCACCCCGAGCCCGAAGAGCAGTCGTACTTTAGCAGGGGAGGGGCAAACGAGTACCAGCTTGATCACGCCTTCTGCGATGCCACGACGGCGCGCTCTCTTGGATCGTGCCGGGTTGTCGTCGACGAGGTGACGCGCCAAGTCAGCGACCATGCGCCGCTGCTGATAGACTTCCCGGGTCTGTAGGGCGAGCAAGGCAGTGCGAACCAGGCTCCTGCACAACTGGCCGAACCGAAAGCTGGCTGTTGGCACGAAAAACGGTCCTCCGAGGAGACCGGATCTGGCCTGGTCGGGATGATACCATCACACCCGCAAGGCGCGAATGGCCTCCCCACGGGATGGCCCGGCGACGACGATTCCTGGCCATAGGAGCGGGGATGAAGCTAGTGTTCAGCAGAAAAGGGTTCGATTCTGCCTCGGGCGGGATGCCCAGCCCCATCCTGCCCGATGGTCGGCTCGTGTCTTTGCCCATTCCCGACAGTCGATCCCGCATCAGGTACGCGGACATCCTATCCGATGGCCGCTCCATTGGGTCGCTGGTCGATCAGCTCTCAGATAGGCGCGTTCGCTCGCATTTCCGTGCCCATCTTGACCCCGATCTTGTGCGAGAGAGCCTTCTGCGTTCGCCTGGGTGGCGGCCCCTATTCGGGCAGGCCGGTGCTGCCCAAGGCCATCTGCGCAACCACGGGGTGGGGCCCGGCGACC
>JAAYEA010000442.1 GCA_012689325.1 Chloroflexota bacterium | reverse complement strand
GGGCGGCTGGCCCGCATCGGCGGAGATAGCCGCATCCGCTACGTCTATTGCCAAGAGTTCCTGCTGCCGACGCTTCCCTATGCCGCGCAAGTGCTGCAGGAGCCCCACGCCTTCGAGCTGCTGGAGGGGCAGATGCGGCTTGTGGAGGGGGAGGCGGCCCACAATGGCGATGGGACGTTCTACGGCAAGCGCATGACCACGCTGCTGGAGCTGAGCCCCTACTACTATACCCGACTCGAGTCGGACCGCGCTTGCGCGCTGGCGATGATGGCGACCTACCTGCACCAGAGCGGGCTCCAGCCGCCCGCCGCTAGCGGCAGCTTTGAGGCCAGCGCCGGCGGGCTCTGGAGCGAGCCAGAGCATGGCGCGGCGCTCCATCGCAGCCCAACGCGGCTGGCCTCCTTCTCCTGGCGGGCGCTGGGACTGGCGCAAGGGCTCTGCCAGCCGCCGGACGATGGGCACCTGGCCGAGTGGCAGCACAACCTGGCGGGGACGGTGCGGTTCCTGGGCGATACGGGGGTCTTTCCCGGCGCTCGCGACGACCACCGCCAGTTGCTGGCGCAAAAGGTGGAGACCTTTGACGGTGGTTTCATCACCCGTGGCGCCGTGATGGAGGGCGTGAACGTGGCGCTGGAGGAGGGGTATCTGCGTCCGGCCTCCGCCGTGCACCAGATCGCCTACGTCGCGCTGCCGGATGACCACACCGTGGTCGGCCTGCAATACGCCCGCACGCTGCCCGTGCGCACCTATACCGCGGAAGTCAAGGGGCTCCAGCTCAACCTGCCCAACGACCTCTATAACGGCTTTCGTCGGCTGCTGGAGGTGGAAGGCGGCCAGGTCGAGCTATGCAGCCCGCCGGAGCGCGACGAGGCCGTGCCGCTGGGCAGCCGCTGGGCCTGTCTGGCCGGGCGCGTGGGCGTGATCGGCCTCTATGGCGCCGACGAGCTGGTGGTGGACCGGGCGCAGCGGCGACGGGGCGGGCGGTTCCAATCGCTCTACGTGGACGAGATCTGCTTCCATCATGTCAAAGGGACGCACGCCGTGGACGCCGACCGCGTCATCTTGGACGTGGGCTGGCAGGTGATCGCCAGCGCCGACACGGGGCGCACCCGCCAGGCGGCCGGAGCGGCCAAGGTGGCGGCGCTGCCGGGCGAGTGGCTGCGCGCGGTGGACGTGCGGGGCCAGGATGGGCGGCGCTACCTGGTAGTGGCGAACTGGTCGGAGGCCGAGGCAAGCTTTGCTGTGGGCAAGCTGGCGCCCGGGCGCACGGCTTTGCGCGACTTGGTCACCGGCGAGGTGATCGCGGCGGGTGACGCGGTCCCCTTGGCGCCGCGCTCGGCGCGGGTGTTGGTGCAAGAATAGAGAGCCGGTCGGCGCTGGGAGGGTCCGTTATGAGCCAAGTAACCGATGTTCGCCCCGTGGCGGCCGAGCTGTACTTTCTGCCCGTGGAGACGCGCGTCCCGCTCAAGTTCGGGCCGGAGACGCTCACCTATGTCACCTGCGCCCGCGTCCGGCTGACCGTGGCCGACCGGCAGGGGCGCACCGCGGTGGGGTGGGGGGAGACGCCCCTCAGCGTGCAGTGGGTCTGGCCCAGCCGCCTTTCTTATGCCGAGCGACACGAGGCGCTCAGGCGCTTCTGCGTGCTGCTTGCGGAGGCCTGGACCAGGTTCGACGTCTACGGCCACCCCCTGGAGGTGGGGCACGACTTTCTGGAGCAGGCGCTGCCCGGGCTCCTGGCGCGGCTGAACGCCGAGCGCGGGACGGCGGAGGCCATGCCCTGGCTGGCGGCGCTGGTTTGCTGCTCCGCCTACGACATCGCCCTGCACGACGCCTACGGGGTGCTGCACGACGTGCCAACCTATGCGACCTACGGCCCGCCCTACCTGAGCCGCGACCTGGCCCGCTTTCTGGAGCCGGCTGAGGGGGCGGCGGTCTCGTTCGCCGGACGCTATCCGCGGGATTACCTGGTCTATCCGCGGCCTGACCGGCTGCCCGCCTGGCACCTGGTGGGCGGGCTGGACCTGGTGGAGCCGTCCGAGTTGACCGGGGCCGAGCCAAACGACGGCTACCCGGTGGCGCTCACCGACTGGATCGCCCGCGATGGGCTCAAGTGCCTCAAGGTCAAGCTGCGGGGCAACGACGCCGAATGGGACTATCGGCGGCTGGTGCGCGTCGGCGAGATCGCCATGGCGACCGGCGCCCATTGGCTGACCAGCGATTTCAATTGCACCGTCACCGACCCCGCGTACGTCAACGATATCCTGGACCGGCTGCTGTGGGAGCATCCTCGCCTCTATGGCATGATCCTCTACGTGGAGCAGCCCTTCCCCTACGAGCTGGAAGAGCACCGCATCGACGTGCATAGCGTCTCGGCGCGCAAGCCGCTATTCATGGACGAGAGCGCCCACGACTGGCGGCTGGTGCGGCTGGGGCGGTCGCTGGGGTGGAGCGGCGTGGCGCTCAAGACGTGCAAGACGCAGACCGGCGCGCTGTTGACCCTCTGCTGGGCCAAGGCCCACGGCATGACGCTGATGGTGCAGGACCTGACCAACCCCATGTTGGCGCAGATTCCCCATGTGTTGCTGGCGGCGCACGCCGGGACGATCATGGGTGTGGAGACCAACGCCATGCAGTTCTACCCGGATGCCTCGCGGCCGGAAGAGTCGGCGCATCCCGGGCTGTATCGGCGGCGCCAGGGCCAAGTGGACCTCTCCTCGGTAGGAGGGCCGGGCTTTGGCTATCGCCTGTGCGAGATCGCCCGCGCTCTGCCGCCTGCCGCCGCGGCCTTTTGACAACTAGGGGATTGTCAGTTATACTAGTACAGTCTATCTGGTAGGCCGTTGCATTCGT
>JAAYEA010000441.1 GCA_012689325.1 Chloroflexota bacterium | reverse complement strand
TGGGGCGCACCTGGACGATGCCTGTATCGCAACCACTGCACTGGCCGGGCCGCGGCAACCCTGGACCGGCTTGCGAGCGGCCAGACCTAGAGGATACCCACCTTGCTGTGGTCGCCCAGGACCAGCTTGTAGGCCTTGGGCTTGATAGGCGAACGGGTGATCTCGACCGAGCGCCCGATCAGGCTATCCTCGATCCGGTCGGGGATCGCCACGATGCGGCAGTTCTCCAAGACGATGCTGTGCTCGATCTCGCTCGAATCCACCACCGTGTGGTGATAGATCGAGGTAAACGGTCCCACGTACGAGTTGACGATGCGGCAATGCTCCCCGATGATCGCTGGGCCGCGGATCACGCTGTTGATGATCTCGGCGCCGGGCTCAATGATCACCTTGCCGCTCAATTGCGAATCGCGATCCACATAGCCTTCCACGCGGGGCGCCAGTTCGTCCAAAACCAACGAGTTGGCCGCCAGCATGTCCTCCATCTTGCCCGTATCGATCCACCACCCCTTGTGCACATAGGGGTAGACCTTGTAGTTCTTTTCCACCAGGTACTGGATCGCGTCGGTGATCTCGAGCTCGCCGCGCCAGGAGGGGGCGATGTGGTCCACCGCCTCAAAGATGTTGGCGTCGAACATATAGATGCCCACTAGGGCTAGGTTGCTCTTGGGCTCGCGCGGCTTTTCCACCAGCCGGACGATGCGCCCATCGGATAGCTCGGCCACGCCGAAGGACTGCGGGTTCTCCACCTCTTTGAGGACGATCTGGGCGTTCCAGGCGCTATCGGCGAACTGGCGCACCAACTCGTGGATGCCGCCCTGGATGACGTTGTCGCCCAGGAACATCACAAAGCGCTCCTCGCCTAAAAAGCCCTGCGCTGTCTTGACCGCATGCGCCAGCCCCAGCGGCTGCGCCTGATGAATGAACGTGATCTTGACGCCCCAGCGAGAGCCATCGCCCACCATCGCCTGGATCTCGGGGGCGGTATCGCCTCCGACGATGATGCCGATATCATCGATCCCCGCGTTGCAGATCTCCTCGATGACCCGGAAAAGCACGGGCTTGTTGGCCACGGGCACCAACTGCTTGGCGCTGGTGTAGGTGATGGGGCGCAGCCGCGTCCCCTTGCCGCCGCTCAAGATCAGACCCTTCATCGTTCTTACCTCGCTTCGGGCTCTCCGTAATAATACCCCAGCCGCTTGTTCAGATCGACGTTGTTCAGGACGGTCCCTACGATGTTCGCGTTCACCTTTTCCAACTGGGCTTTGGCGTTCAGTATCTGCTCGCGCTTGGTGTGGTTGGCGTTGACCACCAACAGCACGCCATCCATCTTGGTCGCCAGGATGGCGGCGTCGGTCACGGTGAGCACTGGCGGCGCGTCGAAAAGCAGCATGTCGGCCCGGGTCAACAACCCCTCGATGATGCGCGCCATGCGCTGCGAGCCGAGCAGGTCCGAAGGGCGCGGGGGCAAGGTGCCGCTGGCCAGCAGCCAGAGGCCGGGCACGCCTGTCTCTTGCAGCGGCGGGGCTTGCAGCGCCTCGTCGTCCACCATCATGCTCACCAGCCCAGCAGCGTTATCGAGGCGGAACAGCTTGTGCAGGCTGGGCCGGCGCAAATCGCAATCCACCAGGATCACTCGCTTTTCCGATTGGGCCAGTGTCACCGCCAGGTTAGCCAGGGTAGTAGACTTGCCCTCTTCCGGGCTGGCCGAGGTCACCAGCAGGGTGCGCAGTTCCTTATCCACGCTGGCGAACTGGATATTGGTGCGCAGGGTACGGTAGGCCTCGCTGACCGGCGACCGCGGGTTCGCGATGGTAATCAGATCGCTCTGCGACTCAGTCATGGTTCATCCCCTCTTGTTACGTGCTTGACGCCGCTGGAGGCCCTGGCTGTTGCCGGCGGATGGCTCCGCGACGACGGGTATCTCGCCAAGGACCGGCAGAGCGAGGTAGCGCTCCACATCTTCTTGGGAGCGGATGATATCAGCCTCCAGCCATTGCAGGACAAAGATAATCAGCAGGCCCAGCATCCCGCCAAACACCCCGCCGGCCAGCGTGTTGACCTTCCACTTGGGTTTGAAGAGGCTGCCGGGGCGCGCATAATCGCTGACATAGACGTCCACGCGATCCGCCTGGTCCTGGTCCAGCATGCGCACGCCGATATCGTCCACGAAAACGTCCGCCGTGGTATCGGCGATGTTCTTGGCGATCATCGGGTCATAGTTGTCCACGGCGATCTGGATCAACAGATCGGACTCGATGGGGTCCACCGTGATGTCGGCGCGCATCATGTCCGGGGACATGTCCAGTTGCAGCAGTTGATCCACGCGCGCGAGCGTGGTATCGGACACGATCTGCCGCGAATAGTTGCGCAGGATGTTCTTGATGGCCTGCTGCAAGCCCCAGTCCATGCGCGCCGGGATGACGTTCAGGTAAAGCGTTGCCCGGTAGATGGGGCGCTGCACCTTGCTAAAAACGAACGCGCTGGCTGCGGTGATCACCGCCAGGACGATGATGATCCAGGCGCGCTTCATGATCATGCGGAAATAGACTTGGAGTTCCACCCCAACCTCCCACAAAGCCCTGATTAACCGACATATTGTAGCATACGTGGCCCGTTTCCACAAAGAGCGTCAGGGCTGTCGGCGCGGACGAGGCCACGCCCTCCCCGCCGCCGGGATGGCCCCCAGCACCTTGAGCCCCATCGCCTCGACCTCGGCGGCGGAACGCACGCTATCGTCCACATAGTCCAACACAAAGGCCAGCGCCACCCCGGCCAGCGCCGCCAGCAGCAGGCGAATGGGCAGGTCCAGCCGGTCTTGCAGGCTCGCGCCCACGGCAAACACCACCGGCGGGTCGATCAGCCGCACCTCGGCGTTCTCGCTGCCAAGCTGGGCCAGGAACTCGGCGCTGCGGGTTTGCAGCGCGCGCACCGCCGCGTTGGCGATCTCCCGCAACTCGCCCTCCTGGCTCCAGGTGATATTCACGGAAAGGATGCGATGCAGCTTGCCCGCTTGCGTGCTGCCGCTGATGGCCCCCGTGGGCACCTGGAGGCCCTGGGCGGCCAGCTCGGCGCTGACGGCTTGGGCGAATAGGCTGCTTTTGACCACCTCGGCCAGGTCATCCACCAGGTACTCGGAGGCCAGCCAGGTATAGTAGCGGTCATAGGTGTAATATTCGCCCGCGCCCGGCTCGGGCGCCACGCCCACGGCAAAGCGCATGGCCGCCTGATACACCGTTGGCTTGGGCTTGAGCATCCCCGGCAAGCTGGCCACTAGCACGATCAGCGCCAAGCCCACCGGCAGCCACCAACGAACCCACACGATGCGCGCATATTGCTTCAGTTCCACGATGCTCGCTCCCGTCTAGCCCTGCGCTATTCTGCTCGCCACATAGTCGGACATCTGCCGCCGAAAGTGGGCCGTATCGAAGCGAAGGGCGTTGCGCCGGATGGCCTCCGGGTCGAAACGCGCCGCCTCGCAGCGCATCACGGCCTCGGCCAGCGCCTCCGGCGTCTTGTCCCGGAACAGGATCCCCGTCTCGCCGTCCAGCACGGTGTCCAGCGCGCCGCCGCCCGCATAGGCGATGACGGGGCGCC
>JAAYEA010000440.1 GCA_012689325.1 Chloroflexota bacterium | reverse complement strand
CGAGTCGCAGTTCAAGACGCTCAAATACCGTCCTGACTACCCGGATCGTTTCGGCTGCCTGGCGGACGCGCGTCGGTGGGGCCAGGCCTTCTTTCACTGGTACAACCACGAGCACCATCACTCCGGCTTGGGCTTGCTTACGCCCGCGACCGTGCACCATGGCCACACCGAGGCGGTGCTCGCGGTCCGCCAAGCGGTCTTGCAGCAGGCGTATGCCGCCCACCCGGAGCGTTTCGTGAAGGGAGCACCAGCGCCCCAGCAACCACCGACAGCTGTCTGGATCAACCCGCCCAAGGAGAGCGGCAACGAACCTGCCGGGCCCCAGGTATCTGCACTTGCGGAGGAAGTGCGATCATATTCCCAGTCCGCCGAGTTGGCGGCCATCGTGACACCATGACCGTACACTAAACTTCGCCGCCAGTTGTCTCAATATCATTGGCACATTCCGGAAACGGCGGCAGCAACTCCGGCAAGACCGCCTCCGGCCACGACAACACTGTAGTCGCCGATTACCGGTGTGTATCGTGATGGTTCGACAATACCTTTCATACGGCCTCTTCCTATCTCAGGACCCTCGCTACAGCCCTACAGCGGAGACCGCTTCAAACAGGTGTGTCCTCGCCCAATGCAAAGGAGTACAGACGGGCCCGATTCAGCTCGAACAGCAAGCGAGCCGCCCTTCCTGGCAATGGCACGTCGCCCTGTTTCCAGCTCACCGGCTCCTTTGTGACAGTTTGTGTGATTGGGCCACTGCTGCACAGCTCGTTCCCACCGGCGTCGATAGCCACCACCCGCACCTGGCCACCTTCGCGTACATCGGCCGTAACGCGGAGGCCATCGTGACTACCCCGCATCGGTACCGTGAGCACCCTGCCTAGAGCATCAGGATGTGTCGGCTCATAACCAGCGAATCCGTCTGGCCGAAGCGAGGCAAGGCAGAAGAAACCGTTCCTCCAGCTGGTGTGTAGGCCGTCACTGCCACCGTAGTAGATACGAATCCCTTCCTGCAGGAAGATCGGGCTTGACCCGGCGTAGACACAACCCCAATCGTACCCACCCTTCACCCCATTGGGGATCAGGGGCGTCCCGGGGCAGATGCGCTGCCACTGCAGGGTATCGGTGCTCCACGCCAATTCGGTGTGCACGCGGTCGGTGTCTCGATTATAGATGGCTGGCAGACCGAGGTAGAGGCCTGCATGCCGAAAGACTGGCATGGAGTAGACCTGCAAGTGCGGCTCCAACCCTTCGAGAATCACCGTCGCTTTGCTCCACGACAGAAAGTCTGCGCTGCTGGTCCACCCTACTTGGCGAATGCGACTTGCCGCGTCCCACAGCCGAGTAATGCCGACATATCTACCGAGTTCAGGCACCCACAGTGCGTTGTTATGCGTGTCTCCTGCTGCCTGGATCTCAGAGCATGCTGCCAGGGGACCCCAGTGCAGACCGTTCGCTGAGAAGCCAACCGCCATCGTAGTTCTTGCGTCGTCCCTGGTCAGCATTTTGAAGCGTTGGGACGGATTCCTCTCATGCTTGTCCTCGAAAATGCCAGCTCCATGTGGTCCACGAAGAACGATATTGTTCTTTGTGCTGCCCTCGAACCCTGACAGGCCAAGTTCTGGCTTCTCCCACACGATGCCATCTCTCGAGAAGGCATAGCAGACCCCTGTCTCACGCGCGTTCGGCTGAACAGCCATGTAGTTCAACGATGCTCGCGCTGACGGTGGTGCATTTGTCGTTCTCTCATCCACGATGAAGAGTGTGTACCAACACTGGTAAGAGCCGTCGCTGCTATTACGGACAACATTGGGGTAGAGGTTGTCGAAACGAACCTCCCACGGCCTGTCTTCGGCAAACAGAGGGTTGTGTACGCTCTTACGAACCTCGCCGATCACCAAAGCAGCGTTTTCGGTCTCGGACACGATGCGCCCGTCCAACAAGAGAAAGTCCGTTCTTGCTTCCTTCATCACACCACTCCACCTAACTGCCCGTCATGAAGGGATTCCACCGTTGCGCACTTTCGACCAGAAGCCGCCCTGTCACGCTTTCGGTGGCTCGGTCAGCATTGTCTGGCCGCCCAGTATTAGGGCTTGTCCTCGCCGGGCAACTCTGACCCACTGCAGCCTAGACTTCATCCAAACAACCAGCACCAGCTGGGAGGCTCCCGCCGTATTCGTGAAGCGCATTGGCGCGTGGCGGCATCACAGTCCCATTACTCGATCGAACTGCTCGCGCAGTGCCAGACAAGAGGCCTTGAGGAATGAGAAATCACCACCGATACAGAAGAAGCGTGCCCCTTGCTCCGCGTAACGAGCGGCCCTCTCGCAGTTACCGACTGGTAACCCCCACCACTTGCCGTGTCGCTTGGCGCTGCCCGCGATCATCCCGACTGCCTCCTTGTATTTCGGGTCCTCAAACTGAAACGGCACGCCGAGCGAGACCGACAGGTCGGCTGGACCGATGAACAACACATCGATTCCATCAACTGATGCGATGTCGTCAAGCTCTTTTAGAGCTTCAGCGTCCTCGATCTGCACCACCACGAATGTTTCGCGGTTGGCATGATGCATGTATGTCATAGGGTCACTGAAGGAAGTATCGGCGTCCGACATTGCTGTTTCCGTGCCTCGTCGCCCTAGAGGCGGGTACTTGGCATTACGGATCGTCCAATCTGCCTCCTCTCGCGATTTCACGTGTGGAACCATGATGCCAGCAGCGCCATCCTGTAGAGGGCGGAAGAAGCTTGTATAGCCCTCGCCCTTTCGGATTCGCACCATTGCATCCAGGTCCACGATCCTAGAAGCAAGGATCATCTCTGCGACCTCGCGTTGGCTGATCGGACGGTGTTCCATGTCGATCCAGACGCCATCGAGCCCGGCTCTTCCCGTAAGCTCAACGGCAAGCGTTGAGGGCCCAAGACTGAGGCTGGTCAAGAGAGTTGGCTTCCCCGCGTGCAGTACTTCGAGTACCTTACTTCTTCTCATGCTGTTCCCTCTCTCTGAGCTCGGTGTATTGTACGACGCCAGACTGCGAATGCGCACTAGCGCATCCAGCCGGTCTACCTGCCTGCTGTTGGACAGGGCCACGGTTCCCGGAGAACTGCCGCCCTCGAAACATCAATGGTCACTCGTCGAACCAGGAGCACGCCAATCCAAGCAGCCTGCCCTCACGTCTGCGAGAGTGTTGGCGAGATCGCTCTCTCGCACGACGAGCCACATGCGTGAGGATGGTAACGGAATCCTCCTATCAGATTTGCGACAGTCGTTGCGTGTTCGATAGGCGAAGCCGCGAAGCGGATCGCCGCGCCAATGGCCTGCCAAGCACCCATAGAGCCGCGCGGTCTGGAAAGGAAGAAGATCAGAGTTCAGAATTATGATATCTGAACTCATTGTACTACAGAACGGCGGAGTTGTCAAGCCCCATTCTTGGAATTCGGTCATAACTCGGTAAGTCCCAATGGGAATGGGTCTTCTGAGTTGGACGGGGCAATCCATACCCTCATAAAACACTTCTGTAACATATTTCAGGCCTGGGACTCGGCCGAAAATGATAATTGGGCCCCCGATGTGGTCCGATTGGCCCACAATAGGAGGCCAATGACAGGCGGTAGAGCTCCAAGAACTGCCTGTTTGACGCAGAGAACCGCTTCTCTGTGAAGAGCGTCAGATTATGACCGAATCCCAATTGGTAGCCATTGACGACCACTCCCGCCTCCTGACCGCCTTGCGTTTCTTCACCAAGGATCAGGAGGGTGTGTTCTATACCCTGTTCCTGGCTCCCTCTACGCTTCCTCGTGGACCGAGGGTGTCAATAGCCGCCCGAGCTTCACCACCCATGATCGCCTTGGCGTTTTCCACCTGGCGCAGATGGTCGCCAAGCGTGACCAATTCATCTGGATAGGGCAGAGAAGAGGGTTTCTGGCAGGTCAATTGGAAATGGCAACGCAACCATGGCGGCGTATTGCCCCCGTTGCGGGCTGCCGCTCGTGCGCGTGTTCTGGCAAGAGGATGGGGCCGGGGAGTGTGGCGCCTGGATGGGCACCTGCCTCAACCCCAAGTGCGCCTACGTCGGCAGCACCATCGCCGCCGTCACCAAGGCCGAGCTGCAAAGCGCCCAGCCTCGCACGGTTGCGCTACAGAGGGAGGAGCCCATGCCCCGCTTCTACGACTACCTCTCCAGGACCGGCCTCGTCTGCCTGCTGGCCGGATATGCCCTGGATGAGATGGGCCGTCTATCGGACCGCATCGAGGAGATCGCCAACGAGGCGGAAAGAAAGAAAAGAGGAGGCCGCGGTGGGCGCCTTTAGCTGGATCGCCAGCATCATGGTCGCCGTGTGGCTTTTCTGCGAGCTCATGGGGTGGGGATCACCCGCCCCATGAACAACAGGAGGGATCAGTGAACAAGCGCAACTATCTGGTGGTGTAGCAGGCCCCGCAGAGCGTCTAGCCGATCTGGGCCCGGCTGATGGCACTCCCCGACATGGACCGTCAGGCCATGGCCGAGATTCCTGGCGATCTGTGGTCCAGCAGCGCCACGACATAGTTTTGCCACATGGCAAAGAACTCTAGCCCGTCAGGGGGATCGCCCCTGGCGGGCTTTTCTGTTCCTACTGCGTATTCGGCGTCACCCAGGCAAAGAGCGCCATCACGAACTTGGCCCCAAAGCTCGATAATCCGGCGCCAAACAGCCCTACCATCACCGCCGTGAACAGGCCAGCAGGCGTGGGCGGCCAGGCCGTCACGCATTGCGCTGCCACCGGGATCAGGATCCCCAGCAGCAGCACCAGGCCCAGGATCAGCACGTCCGCCTTGCCCTCAAGCTGCGGGTTGCCCGGCTCGGTCTCGATCTTGCCCTTGATGAACCCCTTCAGGAACGCGGTCAGCAGGCCCACGGCCACCGCCACGGCCAGCGGGTTGGTGAAGGCTTCAGGAATGGTCGGCAGGTCCATTGGTCTCTTCTCCTATCGCGGCTTTCCATGCCGCCTTGTCGATCCAGAACAACGGTTTGATCTCTACGTTCTGCCTCTTGGCGTACCTCGGATAGTTCTTATAATCCTCCTCCACCTCGTAGTACCAGATGTCGCGCTTGTTGACGGCATGGATCATGCCGCCCTCCGTGATGTCCAGCTCCACCACGTAGCCGCCGATGGCGGGCTTCCAGCCCTTGCGCTTGAAGAACGAGTTGCGGCCCTCGAAGCACCCGAGTTGAAAGTAGGCGATGTGCCCCTGGCGAAAGTACATGGACTGGTGCAGGTGCCCCGCGGCCACCAGGCAGAGCCGCGGCGAGGGGGACGTTTTCAGCACCACCTTCTCCAACTCGTCGCTGGTGAGCTGATTCAGGAACCGCTGGCCACGGTATGAGAGGGCGTAGGGCACCCCTCCAGCCGGATGCCACATGGCCACGTCCAGGTCCGGCGTCAAGGGGATCTGGGCAAAGTCGCTGCCCACGTAGGTCATGTCCTCGCGCCGGCTGCAGAGGAGCTGCACCACGTCCAGGCCGATGGCCTTGTAGAACGAAAAGTCATGGTTGCCGCCGAGCACATAGTGCGTCAGGCCCGGGATGACGGGGATGCGCTCGCCGGCGATCTCGATCTGCTCGTCCGCCGAGACGGTCTGGAGGTCCTGCACCTGCCCGGCATAGACGCCCAGGCCCGCGGTCACGTCGCCGCAATGGAGCGCCACGGTGCATCCGTATTTCTCCCGCGCCTCCTGGAGAAACGCCCTCATGGCCGTGGGCTGCGCCGTCTTGTCCCCGCAATGCGTGTCGCTGTAGAGGGCCAGCGATAGGCGGCTGCACCTCTCGTCGGCCAGGGTCCGGGGCGGCGCCTGGGGCGCGTCGTAGTGGCGCATCTCTACCTGCCGGTCGCGGCGGCAGACGCCAAAGCCAGCGGCGCACATCTCGTCAATCGCGGCCAGGATGGTGTGCTCCGAGCGGTCGAACGCCTGGGAGAGCTCCTCCAGCGCGCACGGCCGTTCCCGCAGCAGCCGGATCAGCGCTTGCGCGTCGATACCCTGGAAGGTCCGGGGTGGGGAGGGCTCGGCGCCGGTTGGCGCAACGAACTGCGCCTTGAGCGTGACGCACTCCCGCGCCGCCTTGCGCCGGATCGAGTCCACGGAGCGGCCCAGGATCGCGGCCCACTCGGCGTCCGTGTGCTCGCCGGCGTGGGACAGAAAATGGTCGAGCTCCGTAACCTGCTCGCCCTCTATGACGATTTGGCGGGTCCAGGGGATGTATTTGGTGGGCATGATGCTCCTTGTTCCAGTCGAGCGTCCAAAAAGGCGCCCAGCAGCGCGATCAGTTCCTCGGCGGGCACGCGCTGTTCGAGCAGGGCGTAGAACACGTCCACCAGCTTGAGCAGCGCCACCAGGTGAGGCCAGCAGAGCCGGTGCCCCTCCAGGTCGCGCACGACCTGGATCGCCACCTCGGCCTCGTGCTGGGAGAGCGCGCCCTCCTCCAGGTGGTAGAAGAGGGTCAGCCAGCCCCATTTGCCGTCCGGCAGGGGATCTCTGCCGCAGATGCAGTGGTGCTCGGCGTGAAGCAGCGCTTCGGGGGCTACTCGCTCTGCCCGTTTCTTCATACCGTCTCCTCCTCGTCCTCGGCGACCCATCGCTCGATCAGCTCCAGCGCCTCCAGCCAGGCCGGTAGCCGCAGGTGCACCTTCATCAGGTTCTGGATGCGCTGCCGGATGGCCTGGCGCTCCTCTTCTGGGAGGCGCGCCGCGACGGTCTCCACCATGTCGAATTGGATGTACCCCCACGGCTCCACGATCTTGCTCATACCCCAAGCACCTCCCGTTCGTGCTGGACCACCAGGGAGCGCAGTTGCTCCCAGATCGCGGCCATGTCCGCGTCGAAGGCTTCCGCCTCGGCGGCAGACACGACGCCACGATGGGTCTCAATCAGTTGGGAGCGGGCAGAGGGGTTACGCTCCCACATGGCGTTGTCGCTGTATCCGTCCAGGAGCGCGCCCGCCTTGCTGAATCGCAGATAGGCCACGTTCAGGCCGATGGGGTGGGTGGCGTCCGCGTCCACCGCGTCCGCCCGCTCCGCCCAGTTTTTCACGTCCAGCCGCGTCACGATCACCCCGCCGAACAGGTCCATCAGGGGCGTCTCCTTGGACAGCACGAGCTTGTTGACCACGGGCTGCAACGTGTCGCGCAGGGCTTCCGCAACAGGGACCTCCGCAAAGGGCAGGAACGTGGCATAGGAAAGGTCGATGCTCGCCCCTTCTACCTCCAGGTAGAAGTGGCCATGGGCCGCCAGGCCCCTGCGAGGGTTGACCTCGACCGTTGGCCAGGGGGTCGTGTCGCTCCACCGCCTGCGCCAGATGCCCTCCAGCCCCGTGACCGTCAGGCTCGTGATGGTCGCTCGGATCAGGTTCATGCGATCGCTCCTACCGCCAGCGTGCCCAGGCCCGTCACGCAGGCTACGGCGTGGTTGGGCACGGCCAGCGTCCCCGGCCCATGCGTGTGATTGGTCACGGCGGCAAAGCAGACGCCTGTCTCAAAGTTGTGTGAATGGTTGTTGGGCGGAGCATGATAGACGTGGTAATGGGTATTCACGTAGGTGGCCCCCGCCGCCTTGTCTGTCTCATAGCATCCCCATGCCACCGTGTCTGTGTAGCCAGTGACCTCGGCGCTGTGGGCCCCCTTGCTCTCGGTCGCCCCCGTGATCGAGCCATGCGTCAGGTTGGTGGTCGCCAGCGCGCCGGTCAAGCTGTGCGTGTGGCTGTACCGGACGCACTTGTGCACGTGGCTCCTGAAGGCCGCGTGGTAGTCGCTCTCGTTGGCCCGGTCGTTCCCCGTCGCCGCGATGTCCTCGGGCGTCGTCGTGTCGAATATGGCGTGCTGGTGGCTCCGCCGCACGAACTCCATGTCCGCCGATCCGGGGTTGTCGTCCCCATACATGTCCTCCTGGTTGGTCAGCTTGCCGCCGGTGTCATAGGGGGCGTTGGTGGAGATGCCGTGCACGTGCAGGATGCTGGCCAGCTCGGTGAAGTGCTCGTCGGCGGGATCGCCGGAGAAGGGCATGTCGTCCGGCTGGATGGTGGTCGGGTCCCGCAGCGAGATGATCGGGCCCACGTTGGAGCCGCCCCCGCCCCCGGCCTGGTCGCTCAGCAGGTCCGGCTCGTCCTTGCCCAGGGTGATCTCCAGCTCCTCGACGATCTGGCCCGGCTGCTCCGCGCTCTCCACCAGCGTCCCCGCCACCCGCTTCACCCGCCAGTTGTCCGCCAGGTTCAGCTGGAACGGCTCGAAGTAGACGGTCACATAGTCGCCCACGTCAAAGTCGCGCCCGTACTTGAGCGACTCGGTCTGCCGGAAGGTGAAGGTGACGCCCTCCACGGGGTGGCCGTTGATGGCCAGCATGGTCTGGCCCTTTTGCGTCAGCAGGTCCTCTTCCACCGTGGAGCCCATGGACAGCACGCCCTCGCGCCGCCCGTACATGGCGATGGAGGCCTCGTCCTTGCACATGACCACCAGGCGGCCCGCGCCCTGGTTCACCCCCAGGACGTAGACCACGTTGTAGATCTTGAGCCGGTCCTTGTAGGCGCTGATGCCCACCAGGTTCTCCCGGTCCACCGTAAAGACCACCTGCCGGTTGCCCTCGGGGTTCCCCTCGGCGCGGTTCACGCCCCGCCAGGGGTAGTAGGTCTCGAAATCCAGCCGCCCCTCGCCGTCGGCCTTGACCTCGTAATCCAGGCCGTAGCGCGAGGCCAGGTCCGCGCAGGCGTCGCCCACGGTCTGCTCGTGGGTGTACCTGTAAGTGCGATTGGCTTCGGTCTCGTCCTCGGGGCACTCGCCCCGGGCGGGTTGCACGGAAAAGCCGGGCTCGGCGCGCCCCGTGTCGTCGGGCCGCTCGGCGTAGGTGTCGCAGAAGCTGTACTGGACCAGGTACTTGGCCGCGTCGTCGGGGTGGCCGGTGTACCGCAGGTAGCCGGCGCCCTTCAGGGGGACGCAGCGCCGGCGCTCCAGGAGGGCGTTGAGCGAGCGCCCCAGCACCGTGTAGGAGGCCCCGGCCTCGCCCTCCTGCGGCAGGTCGCTCTGGGGCTTTTCGATCAGCGCGGCCATCAGGTCGTGGCGCCCGCGGCGGATCAGCAGCTTGTCCAGGGCCCGCAGCCACGGGTAGGCGGGGCTGGCCATGTTCACCTTGAGGTCCGAGAAGCTCCCCCACCCCTGCGACGCCTTCTCCCAGTG
>JAAYEA010000439.1 GCA_012689325.1 Chloroflexota bacterium | reverse complement strand
GGTGCAGGTGGCACATATGCAAAAGCTCCCACTACCACTACTGGTAGCAGGAGCCTGCGCCTTGGGCACAATAGATTGTGATTTGTGAGCCGCAAAGGAATCGAACCTTTAACCGGCTGATTAAGAGTCAGCTGCTCTGCCAATTGAGCTAGCGGCCCAAGATGCCCGAGGCATGGAACGGGAGCCATGTCACCATGGCCACGACCACCCCAGGGACGTGCTTTATTTTACGCTAAAACGCCCCCCTGTCAAATCGGCGGCTCCACGCAAGACAGCACCGGCCCGCCTCGGCAAGAGGCGGGCCGGTGTGCTCACTGTGCTGGACAGAGGCTAGCTCTGCCTGATAAAGTACTGCTCCGTCATGGTGTTGCCCGGGGTCATGTACTGCCAGTCGCTGACGGCCTCCTCGGGTACGTTGCGGAAATTGTTCTTGACCACGACCACTTCCGGCGAGGCCGTGCAGGGCGCGATGACCCAGAGGTTCTCCTTCTGGATCTCCAGGGCCTTGCGGAAGATCGCCTTCCATTGGTCCATGGTGGTCGCCGCCAGGAACTCGTCACGCAGCTTGGTCGCCGCCAACATCTCGGGGGTGGGCTCTTTGCCCTCCTTGCCCTTGGTGTCGACCCAGAGCGCCACGGTGTTCTCGAACATGGCTTCCCGGCAGGTGTAAAAGTCGAGCCCGGTCTGGGTGAAGGGGTTGGTCGTGCCATCCGCCGTCCAGACGTTGAGCTCATAGTCCAGGGCGTCCTTGCGCTCGTCGCGCAGCTCGCGCGAGACCTGATTGACGGTCAGCTCGATGCCCAGCTTTTTCCAGTGCGCCTGGTACAGGGTGCCGATGTCGCCCCACGCGCCAAAGACCGGTGACCACAAGAACTCGATCGCCAGCCGCTTCCCGTCTGGCCGCAGGCGATAGCCCTCGCTATCCCGCTTGTTGACCAGCCCGATCTCGTCGATGTAGGCGTTGGCCCGGTCCGGGTCGTACTCGGTCATCCACTTGGCCCACTCGTCCCAGTAGAAAGGCGAGTCCTCGTTCGGGCTGATCTGCTTGGGCTCGGTCACGCCCAGGTACACGCCGTCGATGATCTCCTGGCGGTTGATGCCCAGCGAGAGCGCGTAGCGGAAGCGCTTGTCGTTGAAGAGCTGCCTGAGCACGTCATCCTTGGCCCAAAAGTTGATGTACAGCACGGCGTCGGAGGCGTAACCCTTGGTCCACAGCAGGATGCGATAGTCGCCCTTCTCCTTGCTCTCCATAAAGAGCGGATAGTTGTTGAAGGTCAAGTGGCGCATCTGCATGTCCACTTCACCGGCGATGGCCCGCAAGTTAACCTGGTCCGCGCCCTGCACCACCATATGCTCCATCCGGTCGATGTACGGAAGCTGATTCCCCTCTGGATCCACTTTCCAATAGTAGGGGTTGCGCTCCAGCACGGTTGGCATCTTGGGCGGGGGAACCGTGACGCGCCAGGCGTTGATCACAGGAAAGTCCAGGTTGCCCTTGAAGGCGGCGCCTCCGCGGGCCTTGTTGCCGTAGAGCTGGTACCAGAACTCGAACCCGGCTTCCTTGGTCATGGCCGCCAGCTTGGCGGCATCCGCGTACTTGGGGTGGAACTGGCTGGCATAATGCTTCGGGTGCATGCTGTGCTCGCGCGGATCGGAGCCGGCCAGGGCGAGCCCCAGGGACGGATAGGGCGCGACAAAGCCCAGCTTGTAGGTCTGGTCGTCCACGCGCGTGAACTTGGCGGGCGCGTCACCGGCCGTGAAATAGTAAGGGTACGTCGGCGTCAGGTCCTTATTGGTGAGGATATCCTCGAAATAGTAGCCGATATCCGCCGTGGTGTAGGGCTCGCCGTCTGACCACCGGATCCCCTTGCGCATGGTGAACGTCCACTCGGTAAAGTCGGCGTTCGCTTCCCACTTTTCCAGCACATTGGGATACGTCTCGGTCGCGTCCTTGTTCCAGCGGATCAGGAACTCGTAGACGAGACGATCGGGGATGCGGATGTCATCCGGAGACGTGGAGAGCCGGTGCCAGGTGCCGCCGTACTGCCCGATCTCTTCCCAAGGCTTGATCACCATGGGCGAGGGGGGCAGCCGCTGATCGACTGGCGGGAGCTTGCCGGCCTGGACCAGGCCGGCGAGCATCGGGGCCTCTTTGTACTTCATCGTGACCGGCGTGGCGGTGACCACTTTCTCCACGGCCACCTCTTTCTGCACCACCACCGTCTCTTTGACGACCTTTTCCACGGGCACTTCTTTTTCGACCACCAGCGGCGTCGGCTGCGCGCAGCTTGCCGCCAGGACCCCAGCCAGCATGGCGGAGCCCCTCAAGAAGGCGCGTCGATTCAGTTTGCTCATTTCTCGTTGCCTTTCCTTTCCCACAGATCGGTCCTATCGCTGAGCCGCAAAGCAGAGCACAACAACCTCGGTATGCTCTCGTCCCCCTCTCATCCTCCTTTGGCAACCTGCTTGCCCATTCCGCTCTTACCTGGCTATCATGGTCGATTCGCTCAGGCCAGAGACAAGCTGGTCGGATACGCGTTGATTGACCTGTTCAGCGAGCTCTTGCAGCGCCGCGAGGTCGTCTCCGCACAACGCCTCGAGGATCCGCGCATGGTCCGTGAGCGCATTGGTGACCTTCGGGCTGGCCTCGATGTGCCATCTCCAGACCAAGACCATGTTGACGCGAGCCCGGAGGATCCGCCACATCTCGAGCAACAACTCGGAACCCGCCTCGCGGTAGATGGCGTCGTGAAAGGCGAGGTCCAGCTCCACAGCTCGGGGCAAATCCCCGGCGCGTATCGCGCGTCCCTCCTCCGCGAGGTTGCCTGCCAACTCGGCCCGAGCCGTCTGGCCCAAGCCGCCCCCTTTGTGAATCATGGCATAGGCTTCGGCCTCCAGCACGGCGCGCAACCGGCACAGGTCGCGCAGGTCCTGCGCGTTTAGCTGGCGCACCGCCTTGCCTCGGCGCGGATGCGCGGTGATCAGGCCCTCGCGCTCCAACTGGGCGAAGGCCTCGCGCACGGGGATCGTGCTGACGCCGAGCTGCGTCGCGATCTCGACTTCCTTCAATCGGTCCCCGGGCTTGAACTGCCCGCGGATGATGGCCTCGCGCAGATGATCGGCAACGCGTTGGGGCAGCAGGCTGACGGGCTCGATGTGGCTCAAGGCCATGGGCGGCGCCTCGGAAGTATCACAGAACTCTATATTATATAGCATCTAGTATAGGCAGGTTGCGCAGAGATGTCAAGTGCCGCGCAAGGGTTTGTGCCAAATCGTCAGTCGCCTTGGCGTGCCGCCCCGCATTGCGTCTCTGGCCCGACTGTGGTAGAGTATCCCAATGGGACCAGGCGTGGGCGCAAGCCCTCCCGGCCGGGCGCGCGCTGCATGACACGACGGCGGCCCGTGACTAGCCGAAGGCAGATAACTAGGCTGCGGCGGGGGAGATTGGGCCCACCGACTGCCGTTCGCACGGATCTCGCTCGTTCTGAACCGACTGCGGGGGAGGGAGTCGACATGAAGACCGTCCAACAATACGGCGTCACCGAGTGGGCCTACGCCTCGGGCAAGGCCTATCGCGATCCATTCAACGAGATCGAGCTGGATCTCATCGTGACCGACCCAAAGGGCCAGGAACGGCGCGTTCCGGCCTTCTGGGCGGGTGAGCAAACCTGGCGGGTGCGCTATTCCTCGTCGGAATTGGGGCTCCACCGCTACCGCACCTGCTGCTCCGACGCCGCTAACCCAGACCTGCACGGCCTGGAGGGCGAGCTGCTGGTCACCGCTTACCAGGGATCCAATCCGTTGCTCCGCCACGGCCCCATCGTCGTGTCGGCCAGCCGCCGGCACTTGCAGCACCGGGACGGCACGCCCTTCTTCTGGCTGGGGGACACCTGGTGGATGGGCCTGTGCCAACGGCTGAGCTGGCCGACAGGCTTCCAAGCCCTCACCGCCGACCGGGTAGCCAAGGGCTTTACGGTCGTGCAGATCGTGGCCGGGCTGTACCCCGATATGCCCTGGCGCGACGAGCGCGGGGCCAATGAGGCGGGCTTCCCTTGGGAGAGGGATTTCGCGCGGATCAACCCCGCTTACTTTGACATGGCCGACGCGCGCATCGGCTGGCTGGCGGATCGGGGCCTGGCGCCGTGCATCGTCGGCTGCTGGGGCTACTTTTTGCCGTGGATGGGCATAGCCAAAATGAAGCAGCACTGGCGCTACCTGGTGGCCCGCTATGGCGCCTATCCCGTCGTCTGGTGTCTCGCCGGCGAGGGCCACATGCCTTACTACCTCTCGGAAGACAAGGAGGGCGATAGCGCGTTCCAGAGGCGCGGCTGGACCGAGCTGGGGCGCTACCTCCACGCCATCGATCCCTATGACCGCCTGGTGACCATCCACCCCAGCAATTCGGCCCGGCAGGTGGTGGAGGATCAAGGCATCCTGGACTTGGACATGCTGCAAACCGGCCACGGCGATCGCCGCAGCCTGCCCAGGACCCTCAAGTGGGTCACCGAGGACTATGCGGCCGAGCCGCGGATGCCTATGCTGAACAGCGAGGTCTGCTACGAGGGGATCGGGGAAGCCTGCCGGCAGGAGGTCCAGCGGCTCATGTTCTGGGCGTGCGTGCTATCCGGCGCGGCCGGCCACACCTACGGCGCCAACGGCATCTGGCAAGTCAACTCGCGCGAGCAGCCCTATGGCCCGTCGCCGCATGGCATGTCCTGGGGCCACACCCCCTGGGAGGAAGCCTGCCAGTTGCCGGGCTCAGGCCAGCTCGGGCTGGCCAAGCGGCTGCTGGAGCGGTTTGAATGGTGGCGCTTTGAGCCCCATCCCGAGTGGATCGAGCCTCACTGGACGACGGAGGACTATTTGCTGCCCTACGCTGCCGGGATCCCCGGCGAGGTGCGCGTCGCCTATATCCCCCTCGGCAAATGGCCCTTCACCGTCCAGTCCATCGAGCCTGGCGCCCACTACCACGCCTACCTCTTCAACCCGGTGGACGGCAGCGAGGTAGAGATAGGCCGGGTCGAGCCCGACGACGACGGCAACTGGCTCCTCCCGCTGCCCCGGATGCCCATCTATCAGGACTGGGTGTTGGTCCTGCAGCGGGAGAGCTGAGGGCCGCGCCACACCTCGCGCGCTCAGCCGGAGGCCACGCCGATGGTCCGCCGCTCCCGCGCGGAAAGGTAGGCCGCTTCCATCAACTGGCTGGTGACCAACCCATCCTCGCCGGAGCAAAGCAGCGGCGCGCCGGTGGACGCCGCCGCCACCATGTTCTCCACCAGCCCCCAGTGCGTCACCTTGTGCCGCGGCTGGTCAAACGTCTCGACGAGCTCACGGCCGCGATAGATCTCCAGATGGCCGCCCTCCAACGTGCGCGCCAGCATCTTGCCCTCGGCGCCATAGATCTCGAACTCGTCGCTGTCGCTGCCCACGTTCCAGCCGAAATTGGCGACGCCGTGAACGCCGCTGGCCAGCTTGAGGCAGAGCACCGCCGCGTCCTCCACCTGGTAATGGCCCAGCGTGTTCTCGCACATCGCCGCCACCTCCGCCGCCGGGCCCAACAGATAGTTGAGCACGTCCAGGCGATGGCTGCCGACGTCGAACAACACGCCGCCGCCCGCGGTGTCCGGGTCGGTGCGCCAGGCCCCCGGCGCGCGAACGTCGGTGGGCTGGGAATAGGAGGTCAGGTTGATACGCGCGAGCATGGGCCGTCCGATCAGACCCTCGGCCAGCGCCGCCTTCATCCGCTGCACCACGGGGTAGGAGCGCCGGTAATAGGCGATGGTCAGCATGACCCCATTGGCTCGGCAGGCGGCGATCATCTCCCGGCACTCGGCCACGTCCATGGCCATCGGCTTTTCGCACAGCACGTGCTTGCCCGCTTCCGCCGCGGCCAGGGTATAGCCCCGGTGGGTGCTGACCGGCGTCGCCACGTACACCGCATTGATCTCGGCATCCGCCAGCAGGTCGCTGGCCTGGTCATACCAGCGCCGCGCGCCATGCCGCCGCGCAAAGTCGGCGGCCTTGGCCACATCGCGACGCATCACCGCCACCAGCTCGGACCCTGCCACGCCATACAGCGCCGGGCCCCCCTTGTGCTCGGCCACGTTCCCGCAGCCGATAATCCCCCACCTGAGCGTCATTTCGTGCTCCTCCGGCCGCGCGTCCCCCGCAGCGGCCGATGACTGCCTGGCAAAAGCCACCAACTCGCCCACCCGATCCCGCAACGCGGCCAGCCCGGCGGGCGCGGCGGCCAGATCGCGCGACCAGCCCACCTGCTCCAGCTCGGCCGCCGCCTCCTGCACCGCATCGGCGGCCAGGTTGGCCGCGGCGCCCTTGAGTCCGTGCGCCACGCGCTCGACGGCCCGGCCATCGCCCGCCGCCACCGCCGCCTCCAGCGCGGCCAAATCCTGTTGCGCCTGGTCGGCCAGCAGAGAGACCAAGTCCTGATAGACCGCCTCATCGCCTCCCAGGAACTCCAGAGCCCTGCCCCGGTCTATTGGCAACCCCATCGCAAGGGCCTCCTCTCGATGCACAGATGCCGGGCCATCCTTCTGCCGCGAAGCGCGGCGTTGAGGGGATTATAGCCACATCAAGCCGCGCGACAAAGCATCTTTGCTCTGGCGCCCGGAGAAGCAAAAAGCGAGGCGGCATCCTATGCCACCTCGCTTAGCGGGCGTCTCGCGCCAACGGTTACCGGCGCCGGTCCCGGCGGTCCTTGTCGTCATCGGAAAAGAAGGCGCTCAGGATCACGCTGACCACACTGATGACCAAACCGCCCAGCAGCGCCGCCCAAAAACCATCCACCACAAACGACAGCCCCAAGGCGCGCGCCAGCCAACTGGTGATGCCCAGCACGGCGGCGTTGACCACCAGGGTGAATAGCCCCAGGGTCAGCATCATCAGAGGACAGGACAGGAAAGTGATGATGGGCCGGATGAACGTGTTCACCAGCCCCAGCAATAGTCCCACCAGGGCAATGACCACCCAATCGCCCTCGGCGCGGATGCCGGGCACGATCTGGATCGCGGCCCACACGGCGACGGCGTTGATCAACCAACGGACCCAGACTCTCTTCATGATCGCGCTCCACTCCTCTGTTGGCGCCCCAACCAGCAGACGGTAAGGGCCACAGAAAACGAGATGGCGGGCCGGGGCGCAGCGCCCTGGCCCGCATGTCTACTACCTATACGCAGTCCGCGCCGCCGGGTTGCGGCACCCTGGCGATCCAGGCCGGATGCGCCAGATCACTCTTCGAAGGGCAGCTCGTTTAGCTTGGCAAGGCCAGCTTGCACCGTCATCTCGCCCGATTCGATGGCGCGCAGGATGTCCATGCGGCTCATCCGCGGGGCCGGGTCCGCCGGCACAGCCGGAGCGGCTGGCGCGGCCGGAGCCGCCGGCGCGGCTGGGGCCGGCTGCGCCGCTTGCGCCGCGGGGGCTACCGTCGCCGCTTCTTCCATGGTGACGATGCGCAGATCGCCGCTGACGCTGCTCAGCTCCACCGTGACCCCGCCGCCGTGGATCGCATACCGCTTGCGGGTCCGCTTCTCCTCCAGCGCCTCGTGCGCCAGCGAGGTGCGCAGGCCGCCGCTCACCGTGCTCAGGCTGGCCGTGCAGCGAGCATCCGCGGGCACCACCAGCCGCAGATCGCCGCTCACGCTGGACAGGCCATAGTAGCCCTCCTGATTCAGCGGGCTCTCCACCCGCACATCGCCGCTCACCGTGTTCCCCCGGAGAGAAGGGAGCTCGCTCGCCGCGATCACCAGATCCCCCGAGACGGTATTGAGCCTGACCTCCCCCGCCAGGCCCTCGGCGCTGATGTCGCCGCTGACGCTATTCAGCGACACCTGGCCGGAGACGTCCCGAATGGTCCCATCGCCGCTCACGGTGCTCAGCTTGAGCGAACCGTCGAGCCCCTGCACGTGGGTCGTGCCGCTGACCATGGAGGTCGAGACCTGGCAACGGCGCGGGACCTTGATCACGAAATCCACCCGCGGCGGGCGCTTGGTGCCCAACCAGCGGCGCCAGTCCCACTCGCCGTCCATGGTTTTGGTGCGCGCCCAGACGCGATCCCCCTCCTGGCCGATCTCGAGCTCGGTCGGATCGGCGCTCTCTTGCCCCTGCACCCGAGCCATCACCTGTACCTGCTGCTCATCCCAGCCCTGAATGTCGGTGGAGCCGCGCAGATTCCGCGCATCCAGCTCGCAGTTGGGCCCCACCTGAAAGGTCTCGTTTCGCTCGTATTTGGTTTCCATGTCCCCTCACTCCACAAAGATCTCGATATGTTCGTCGTTCTCGTCCTGGTCCACATCCAGGACCTTGCCCTGCGCGCCGCTTCGCAGCGTGACGCGCAACGCTTCCAGGTCCTCCGCCTCCAAGTCCGGGATGAAGCGGATGGCGGTCTTGAGCGCCATATCCACCAGGCGCATCGGCAGGTTGACGTTGACCTTGTTCTTGCCGCTGCGGGCATCCGAGACGCGGATGCGCAGCCAGCGAGAGGGGGCAGCGCTATCCTCCTCCATCCGCTGGCCCTTGGCCCGCAACGCCTCGATGAGCTTTTCCCCCTCCTCGGCGCTGATCTTGCCTGCCTGGATCATTCTCAGGATTTGCAGCCGTTCTTCCGTCGTTGCCATAGTCCTTCTCCGCATTTCTAGGGCGCTTTGAGCGGCGCCAGCGCATCCAACCTAATCCGCCGCGGCCTCCGCCGCCGCGGGACCGGCGTGTGCCTCCAGATTCATGATCGAGGGAACAAACAGGGCCCCGATGCCCATGGCGATGCAGGTCAGGCCGCCGATCAGGAACCAGACCTGCACGCCCAGCGCGTCCGCCACCGGGCCAGCGATGGCCATGCTCAGCGGCATCATGGCGCCAGCCAGGGCCTGCATGATGGTGAACACGCGCCCCTGCATCTCGGGCGCGACCTTGGCCTGCACCGTGGCCATCAGCGGCCCATTGACGATGGGGTTCATGAAGCCCATGACGAACAGACCCGCCAGCCCCACCGCGAACAGGTGCGCCGAGGCCAAGCCCACCATCCCCGCGCCCAGGCCCAGGCCCACCAGGCCCGCCAGGCTGGTGATGACGCGACGGCGAAAGCCGCCCCACAGGCTGAGCACCAACCCGCCCAAGATGACGCCCGCACCCCAGGCCGAGTTGGACCAGCCCAGTTGCAGCGCCCCGCCGCCAAAGTGCTTGGTGACCAGGATCGGCTGCAACGTCCCGGCGGGGGCCAGCATAAAGTTGAGCAGCGCCGCCATGAGCATGATGCGAAACAGCCCCGGCCAGGCCCGCACGTAGGTCAGCCCCTCGCGCACCCCAGCCCAGAGCGACGTTGCGCCGCCCGAGGCTGCCGGGCGCGGCGCCGGCTGCGGGATGCCCACGAACAGAAGCGGGACGATGGCCAAAAGCGCCGTGATCACGTCGATGGCCATGATGCCATGCAAGGGCAACAGCTCCAGCAGCAGCGCCCCCAACGGCGGCGCGACGACGCTCAGCACGCCCATCATGGTCGAGTTCATCCCCGCCACCCGCGCAAGGTGCCGCTCCGGGACCATCAGCGACGTGGAGGCCTGCATGGCGGGCCAATGGAGCGTCTCGCCCAGCGAGCGGGCCAGCATGATCACATAGACGTGCCAAACCTGCATCTGGCCGCTCCAGAACAGGTAGGCCAGCACCGCCGAGGCCAGCGCCACAAAGCCATCGGCCAGGATCATGATCCGGCGGCGGTTGTGGCGGTCCACATAGGCGCCCACAAAGGGCGCCAGCAGCACCTCGGGCAGCAGCGCCACCAGCGTGGCCATGGCCAGGACCGTGGCCGAGCCGGTCGTGGCGGTGATCCACCAGACCAGGGCAAAGCGCCCCAGCCGGCTGCCGATCGAGGAGAGCTGCTGGCCGGTCCAGATGGTAAAGAAGCGGGCCTTCCAGTTCTCCCGCGCGGCGGGCTGGCGGCCGGGCACAACCTGCTCGCTCATGCCGTTTTAACCTCCAGCTTTAGGTGGGATAGGCGGCGGACCTCGCGAAAGCCCCACTGCCGCAGCGCCGCCAGCCCCGTCTCATCGGAGAGCGGCGCCAGGGCCAGGGTGGGATGGTCCGGAAAGGCCGCCAAAAAGCCGAGCCCGCGCCCAACCAGGGCCTCTTCCAGGCGGCCCTGCTGGTCAGGGCGGACGATCCAGTACAGGCGATGGTGCCGTCCGCGTCGCCGCGATGCCCGGGCCCCCAAGAAGGCGCAGATTCGCCCGGCCTCCTCGGCCACCCAGCGCCCCGTGCGCGCGCCATCCAGGCGATCCTCCAGCCAGGCGCCCCAGGCGCCATGCTCCAGGAACTGGGAACTGGCCGCCAGGACAGGCGCATAGGGCTGCTGCTCCGGCGGCGTGGCGCGCTGCAGCAGCCGCCTGGCCGCGTGGAGATCGCCGGAGCGAAAACGTCGCCAGGGGACGGCCAGCGGCCCCAGAGCAGGCGGCGCGGGTTGGGCCTCGCGCAACAGGTCGACGCTGCCATAAAGATAGCGAAAGCCCAGCGACGCATAGAGCCGCCCCGCGCCCTCGTTGTCCTCGCGCATCTGCAAGACGGCCCTCTCCCCGCCGCGCGCGGCGATCGACGCCAGCGCCGCTTCCATGAGCTGCCGGGCGATGCCGCGGCGGCGATAGTCGGGGTGCACCACCACATTGCTGATGAGCCACTCCGCGCTGCCGCGATACAGCGGTCCCACGGTCACGTTGCCCACCAGGCGCCCGGCCTCCTCCCACACATAGCCCGAGAGAAACGACTCCTCCGGGTCCAGCAGCAGAAGCAGCGGGGCCCGCGCCGCCCAGCGCCGCATGGCCACGAGGTATTCGTCGCCCAGCAGGCGCAGCTCGGCGCCAAAGGCCCCTTCGACCAGGTCGGCGATCTGGCCCAGGTCCCGCAGGGGGTTCATGGGCCGCAGGGCGCTCCGGACGATGGGCTGAGGCAGAGCTTGGGCAAGCATCTAGTTCATGGCCTCCAGCAGCTTGTTCGCCTCCTCGGCCGAGATCTTGCCTTCCTCCACCATCTTGAGGATCAGGCCGATCTCTTCGCGGCCCGCGCTTTTGGCCGGGGCGCGCGGCGGCTGCGGCGCCCGCATGGAGACATAGGCCGAACGCTGCTGGCGCGCTTGCTCGCGCATGCGATCGCGCATGGCCTGCGCCTCGGCCCGCATCCGTTCCCGGCGCTCCAACTGCTCCATCGCCTGGCGCGTGGCCTCCTCGGCCTTTTGGCCGATGGCCTCCGGATCGAGCGACTCCTGGATCTTGTTCAGCGCCTTGCGGATCATCTTGGTCGTCTCTTGCCCAACCGTCTCGGGGTCGATCTTGTCAGCCATGTGCCGGGAGAGCCGCTCGACTTCGCGTTCCACCCGCGAGGAGATGCGCTCTTCCAGATGGTTGAGCTGCTCGCCCAAGTGGGCCATCAGCTCTTCGATCTCGGGGCCGATCTTGTCGGTATAGTGCACCTGCTGGCGCACCTCCTCGGTGGCCTCCCGGATCTCTTCCTGGGCCTCGGCGATCTCCTCCGCGGCCTCAGCCATCTCTTTCTCGATCTCGCTACGAATATCTTGGGTCTCCATGTGTTCTCCTCTTTCCCCGCTTCCTATCATTCTACGCCATTACCTGGCAGCGAGTTCCTTGTTCGCCAGCAGTTCCAGCCACAGGCCAGTGTTGACCAGCGCGCGTCCGGCTTGGCTCAGCGCTCGGGTCCACCAAGACGCCAGGTTGCCCTGGGTCGCGCGCAGCGAGTGCGCGGCGGCGGCGGCCTTACGCAGCTCGAAGAGGCGGCCAGCCGTCCAGTCCTGCAGATAGGCATTGCCTTGCTCGTACATCATGTCCTCCTTGCGCCCGTCCTGAATCAGGCGGGCCTATTCACCAGTGCGCAATAGCTTGAGCGCTTCGTCCGGGCTGATCTTGCCCTTGGCGAGATCGTCCAGCACGGCCTGGCGCTCGGCGAGGGGCAGCGTCGGCTCCTCTTCCTTGACCTCGTAGCCCAGCCCGCGGATCGCGTCGTTGAGCCGGGCCCGCACGGCGGGGTAGGAGAGGCCGAGCTCTTCCTGCACCCGGGTGATCTTGCCCTCGCAGCGGACGAAGGTCTCCACGAAGGCGAGCTGCTCGGGCGACAGTTGGTAGAACCGGCCCAACGCAAACTGGCCTTCCAGGGTCGTGTCGCAGTGCCGGCAGTGCAGCCGGGTCACGTTCAAGCTCTCTCCGCAGACCGGGCATTTTCCCATCACGGGGTACATGGCGCTCCTTTATGGTCGATGTTAATATTCTTTATCTCGTTGGCAAGAATTATAACACAACTTGCCTGTTTTGTCAATACCTCTTGTAAGATTTTTACACTGAATATCAATATTTTTAACATTCTCGTGATTTCTCGTTGTAGAGCGAGTAACCCGCACGCGCCCGGTGCAGCCAGAACCATTGCAAAGATAATGAGGTTGATTGCATGGAAGCGTATTGCAATTAGTTGAAATGTGCGGTATAATAGGGGCAGTCGTCCACGCGGACAAGGGGGGATGGGGATGAGGTGGCTCCGGATCTGCTTATGCGCGGCGCTGCTCGCCTGCGGATGGGCGTCAGCCGCGCAAGCCGAGGAAGACGTCGCGCCAGCGGCGCTTTATTGCGCCGAGACGGGGCATAACATCAGGGGCGAGTTCGCTGACTATTACCAGGCGCTCGGCGGCGAGGCGGTGGTCGGCCGCCCCCTCACCGACGAGTTCATCCACGGCCAGGTGCTCGTCCAGATCTTTGAGCGGCTGGGGTTCGAGCGGCCCCTGGCCGGGGACGGCGCGCTCGGGCTGATCCCCTTGGGGCTCAAGCTGGGCCGCCAGACCCCGCCCCTGCCCGCCAGCGCCATCGCCGCGCTCGCCGGACCCAACCAGCGCCACTTCCCCGAGACCGGCCACCTGGTGATGGAGCCCTTCCTGGCACTCTACGAGGAACTGGGCGGGGAGGCGCTGCTCGGCCAGCCCATCACCGAGATCGCCGTGGAAGAGGGGCGCATCGTCCAGTACTACGAGTACGGCAGCCTGGAATGGGCCCAGGGCGACCCCGAGCCCATCCGCCTCGGCCGGCTGGGCGAAGCCTATCTCCGCCACCTCAACCTGCCCGCCAGCCTGCTCAAGCCCGTGAATCCGTGGGCCCCAGCGGAGCCGTCGCCTACCCCCGCGGCCCTCGTCGCCGCGCCCCCGGAAACGACGCTGCCCGCCCTGGTGGAGATGCGGCCCTTCACCGCCGCGCTGACCTCCCCGCTGGCCATCGATCTGCTGCCCGCGCCGGAGGCCGAAAAGGCGCAGCAGCCCACGCCCAAACTGCCCTTGCTTTCCCAGAGCAGCGACGCGCTGGCCGTGTCCGCCGCGGTCAGGTACCCGGTGACCGGCCAGGGCGGCAGCCAGACCGTCTATGTGCAGGTGCGGGATGGGCGGGGAGAGCGGGTGAGCCAGGCGCGGGTGGAGGTGGTGGTGCGCTTTTCCGCCGACCAAACCCGCCGCTTGGAGGGGCAGACCGGCCCCACCGGCCGGGCCGCGCTGACCTTCGAGATCGGCAACCCCGCCCCAGGCGCGGTGGTGATCCTCGACGTCGCCGCGAGAAAGGGCGCGGCCCGCGGCGCCACGCAGACCTTGTTCACTTCGTGGCGTTAGGCTGGCTTTTGCGCAAGGTGACGTCGCCCGCTAGGATGCGGCGCCGCTCGCCATCGGCCAGGCGCAGCCACAGGGCGCCGTCCTCGTCCACGGACTCGGCCAGCCCCTCGGCCTGCCAGGCGCCCTGCGCCTCGTTGACCTGCACCCACTGGCCCAGCGTGGCCAGCCGTGCGGCCCACTCCTGCATCGGCGACTCGCCCGCCTTCAGCCGATCGTAGCGGACCTCCACGCCCTGGAGGAAGGCGGCCAATAGGGCCTCCCGCGAGACGGGGCGGCCCAACTCCTGGGCCACGCTCGTGGCCAGGGGGCGCAACTCTTCTGGGAGCTGCTCCCGCGCCAGGTTGACGTTCAGACCGATCCCCACCACCGTATAGGCCAGTTCGCTGCCGCGCAGCCCCAGCTCGGTCAGGATGCCCCCGACCTTGATCCCGCCCAAGAGCAGGTCGTTGGGCCACTTGAGTTGGGGCGCCAGCCCGGTGACCTGGGCGACGCTGTCCGCCGCCGCCAGCGCGCAGACCATGGTCATCCGCTGCGCCTGGTCCGGACGCAGCGGCGGGTAAAAGAGCAGCGACATGAGCAAGTTGGTGTTGGGCGGGGAGAGCCATTGGCGCCCCAGGCGGCCCCGCCCCGCGCTCTGCGCGTCGGCGATGACCAGCGTGCCATCGGGCGCGCCGTGCCCGGCCAACTCCTTGGCCACGCGGTTGGTGGAATCGGTGAGGGGATGATAGGCTAGGGAGCGCCCCACATAGGCCGTGGTCAGCAGCGCCTCAACCTGCCGGATATCCAAGGGTTCCATCGTCTGCTGGCCTCCTGCTTAGCGTTCCGGGGCTGCCGGCTCCCGGATGGGCGAGCGGTACTGCCCCACCAGCGCCGGGACATATTGCACAAAGCGCTCCTCTTCGGCCTCGCCCGCCACCACGCCACTGACGCGGTAAACCGGCTCCAGGAACTCCTGCGCCTCGTTCCCGGGGCCGGCCAGATAGGCGAGGGAGACCTGGCTGACGGTGGCCGACCGGGGATCCTTCACCGTGGTGGCGATGCCATCCTGTCTCAAGTGCTCCAGGGCCTGCTGCGGCGAGATGATGGGCTGCGCCCGCGCCGGGGCGATCTCGAAAGCCGCCCAATACAGGCCCACCACGCGGTTCCCCTCCCCGAGATAGACCTTGATCTTGCCGCCCGGGCCCTCCACCGGCGCGCCGTTGATGCAGAGACGATAGTTGACGTGCAGGTCCGTGTCGCGCACCGTCGAGCTGCCGGTGGCGGCATCATAGACCGTGAGCTGGCTGTGGCCGGTGCCCTCAAAGAGCGCATCGCCGGGGAGCAAGCCCCGCGCCGCCAAAAAGGCCTCGGCCAGCGCGATCCCGGCCTCCTCGGCAGGGGCGCGGCCATCCGGCTGCCAGAGCCGCTCGGCGTCCTTGTACCAAAAGGCCCCGGTCTGAGGGTACACCTCCAGGCTCTGCGCGCCGCGGGCCAGCACCACCGTCTCGCCCTGGCGGCTGCTCGCCGGGTCCAGGCCAAAGGCGGCGGCCAGCCGGGCCAGGTAGCCCTCGTCGACCTGCGGATAGACGACCTGGTACACCATCGCCGACTCGGGCGACGGCGGGAGCTGGCCTGAGAGCGTGAGGTCCAACTGGGCCCGAGGCGCCTTGATCTGCAGGCCCAGCGGCGGCGCGGACGGGCTCCAGCGGGCGCTCCCCGCCAGCAAGACGGCCAACAGCGCCGCGGCGAGCCAAGCCGGGAACTTGAGCCAGGTCCCGCGACGCGTCCCTGCATACGGAGCGCCTCCGCGCGGGGCCCTCTCTCTTTCTCGTCCGTTCATAACCAGGTTTCTCTCCGTGCCCTTTGCGACTCGGTGGTGCGCGCCCTCTCTCAATTCTGCACCCGCCAGAGGAAGAACTGGGTCGGCGCGACGGGGTCCGGGCTGTAGCTGCCGATCCCCGGCAAATAGTCGCCGCTGGGATCGATATTCGGCTGCGTGGCGATCAGCGCGGCGCTATAGGACGCCGAGCTCTCGGTGACGGCGGCGGCCTGGAACCAGGCCTCCTTGATCGGCAGCGCGCCCTGCCACCAATAGGAGCCATCGGCGTAGCGCGCCAGGTTCTCGCCGCGGCTGGGCGTGTCGTAGCAAACCGTATCGAACCCCAACAGCATGTGCAGCCCCCGGAAGGCCGGCGCCCAGCGCTGGATGCACTGGCCATCGTCGTTGTTGAGCACCAGGCAGGCATCGGCCACCAGCCAGTTCAGCCCGCCATCGCCCCAGGCCGCCTCGTCATGGCGCAGGTGATAGTCGTCGCGCTGCGTGTCAAAGAGCAGGCCGTCGCGGTTGCCGTGCCCGGAGAAATAGGCCAGCGCCACCGAGTCCACGACCTGGTTATCCGCGCCGCCCCGCGCCACGTCCTTGAAATCACGCTCCCAGGCGCTCTCTTCGCCCCAGTTGAAGGCCGTGCTCCAGCCGATCCGCGCCAGCTCGTCGACCAGCCGCGTGACGTTGCTCTCGTTGTGCTGGAGGTAGGATAGCCCCGAGCGCAGATAGCTGTTCACCCACTCGACGCCGACGGTCCTGACCTCGCGCTCCTCGAGCCAGAGGTCCACCTGGCAGACGTTGTC
>JAAYEA010000438.1 GCA_012689325.1 Chloroflexota bacterium | reverse complement strand
GTGCAAGCAAGAGCTGCCGCTGTTGCGCGAGCTCAAGCCCGATCACTTTGTGGCGTGCCACCGCGCCGAGGAGCTGGCCCTGGCCGGCGTGGCCGAACAGGCCGCCGACGTCACCTATCGGTAGAGCTTTCGGCTTTTCAGATCATTGGGCAGGCAAGATGGGACAGCAGGCCATCTTGCCTGCTTTTTCTATGCCACGGGCGCGGCGGAGGCGCCAGAACGGCGGCGCCGGAACGGGGATTTGACCGCCTACCCAAACGGTGGTATAATCCCTTCCGTCGATGCGGGGTGGAGCAGCGGCAGCTCGTTGGGCTCATAACCCAAAGGTCCTAGGTTCGAATCCTAGCCCCGCTACTGCGCAAAAAAAGAGCGACCAGTGATCTGGTCGCTCTTTTTCGTTCTCCTCGCCCCTGGTTCAGGGCTCCACGGCCATCCGCAGCCCCTGGTCCACGATCCGGAAATCCATCACCGTGGCCCCCGCCCGCCCCAGCGCCTGCTTGACCGCCGGGACCCGTTCCGGCGGCGCGTAGGTGATCATGCCCCCGCCGCCGCCCGCGCCGCAGAGCTTGCTGGCCAGGGCGCCCTCGCGCTGGGCCGCGGCGACCATGGCTTCCACCTCCGGCGTGGTCACGCCGGCCGCCAGGCCCTTGCGGTTGTCCCACTCGCGCGCCAGCAGCTCGGCCAGGCCGTCCACATCGAGGCGCCGGAGGCACTCGCGCATGGCCAGCGCCACCTCTTTGATGTGGTGGATGCGCGCCACCGTGTCGCCCTCGCGCTCGATGTAGCGGCGCAACATGGCCCAGTTGGTGATGCCCGAAAAGCGCGAGATGTTGGTGTGCGAGAGGATGAGGCGCTGGTTCAACAGCTCCGCGAGATGGTTGCCCGCGGAGAGCGACTCCAGGCGAAAGCCGCCCACATCGAACCAGATGCAACAGACGCCGCCGTACAGCGGCGGGAAATAGTCCTGCTTGCCCGTGGGGATGCTGATCACCTGGGCCTCGATATTGGCCCCCAGGTCGATGATCCGCTCCCGCGAGAGCCCCAGCCCCTGCACCTCGTTCAGCGCGCTGGAGAGCGCCATCAGCAGCGCCGACGAGGCGCCCAGCCCGGAGCCCTGCGGCACCTCGCTGCGCAGCGAGATGTCCAGCCCCTGCGCGGGCCGGTAATGGCGCAAGGCCCGCTTCACCAGGTCCAGGTCGCCGCCCAGCGCCATGGACTCCAGATCGGCGATCTCTTCCGCGGCGTGCCGGTCATCGGAGCGAATGACGATGCGCCGATCCGGGCGGGTCTGGACCGTCACGTGCCCGCACACATCGATGGCGGCGTTCAGGGTCAGGCCGCCATCCTCAAAGAGGTACAGCGGATAGATATCCAGCGTCCCACCGGCCAGGTCGATGCGGGTGGGCACCGTCGCCGATACTCTCATGGCCGTCCCCCTATTTGGCCCTGGCCTGGCGGACGAACTCGACCGTCTCCATCAGGCCGCGGTTCAAGCTGACCGTGGGCTCCCAGCCCAGCTCGCGCTTGGCCTTGCTGGCATCGAGATAGATGCGCAGGATGTCGCCCGCCTTGGCCGAGCCATAGCGAGCCTCCCCGGCGTAACCCGTGATCTGCTTGAGC
>JAAYEA010000437.1 GCA_012689325.1 Chloroflexota bacterium | reverse complement strand
GGGCGCATCTCACGATGGGGGCGAATTGTAGACTTGTCGCCAGACATCGGTGAAGCGCCCGCTTAGGATCGCCGAGCGGATGGGGATGAGTTTCTCGACGTGTTTGCGACTCCAACGCATACCGGGGCCGCAGAGCCGGGCCTGGTATTGCTTCGCACCGCCTTCGACCATGCCCGAGCCAATGACGTACTCTTCTTCGCGCATCTCCAGATAGTTCATGCGCTGCTGGTGCTCGTGGAAGTAGCCCGCTTCGCGCCGTAAATCAGCAGCCACTTGGGGCAAGTCATTAGCCGCCTGCTCCAGTTCACAGGCGATGCGCGCGGCATGGCCCTGATACAGCGCGGTCTCGTGGCTGTTGAGCCACAACTGAAAGGCGGGTGTGCCATCGCCCTTGAATAACTTGGCGGCGTTGGCCAGGTGCTCATCGGCGTGATACCAGTCCACTAACTGGCGGCTCCGCCCAAAATGCAGATCCGCCTGATGCCAGATCCAGGCGGCGCCGTCAGCGACGACCTGCGTGTCCTGAGCTTGTTCCCAACCGCGCCGCCGGGCCTCAGCAAAGACCATTTCACCGAAGACTTCCGGTCCGCCCAGATGGGCGACATAACTGTTATGCACGGCATGCGCCATGTGCACCGGCTCCCGGGTGTGCTCGTCCTTGCCCAGCCGCACCTCAAGATCGAACACCGCCCCGATCTTGAGTTCCTTCCAGCCCTCCTGACGGACGTGCACCATCATGCCATCCATGGCTACACCCATGCGGCGATCCGCTTCAACCGCGCGGCTCGGCGGTTGCCACTTTTCGGGCACGGCGTTGGCCTGGGCCCGTTCGCGTTCCGTCAGGGCCTGGAACTGGGCACCCCACCGCGCCGTGCGCCGCCAAATGCTACTGCGCGAGATGTTCACCTGGCCGATCTCTTGCAGAATCGCCTCGGCCTGCTCGAAAGGCACTAACCCGCTCAACCAGACGGCCTGCCGCGCAACATCCTCGCTCCAGCGACCATCGACCAGCTCCAGCTGATCACTCAGGGGGGAAAAGCCCGCTTTGGCAGCGAGCACAGTAGTAATAGCCGCGCTCAATCGCGAGTGGACCGAGTCGCGTCTCGATGTTCGCCCCTTTTTGACCCTTGTAGCGCAGCGTTTGGCCGCACTGCGGACAGTGCGGCGCCGCAGCAGGTTGCTGCGCTTCTTGGTCTGCAATCACGGCTTGGGCCAACCGTTGCCCAAACTGCCGCCGCAGGTCCAGCACTTCAGCCTCGATCTGCCGCAGGTTCGGCTGATTCGTCTGCTCGTCCCAGTCCAATAAGGACTCAATCAAGGCCTCGGCCTCGGCCAATAGTTCCGCTTTCTTCTGTGCTCGGCTGCGTTTCATGGGATCAACCTCACGCCTTCAGGTTGCCCACAACATAGCACGCACCTGGCCCTTGTCCCGTGTGCCCGCATCCGATCCAGTCGGTTGCGCCCAACTACGCGCTGTCAGACCGGCACCTTCACCTCGGCTCTGCCCCCAAACTGAGATGCGCCCAAGCCGCGCGGGCGCATCTCACGATGGGGGCGAATTGTAGACTTGTCGCCAGACATCGGTGAAGCGCCCGCTTAGGATCGCCGAGCGGATGGGGATGAGTTTCTCGACGTGTTTGCGACTCCAACGCATACCGGGG
>JAAYEA010000436.1 GCA_012689325.1 Chloroflexota bacterium | reverse complement strand
TCCTGTCCGACCATGGGCAGCACGACATCGTGGACCCGGCCACGGGAGCAACCAAAGGCACCCACGGCAGCGAGATGGACGAGGATTGCCTGGTGCCCTGCACCTGGTTGTGAGCGGCTAGAAGAGACCACGCCTCGCGGCCCGCAGCGGCGCTGGCCCCACCGCCCGCGCCCGCTCGTGTTCGCCTGCTGTCCTTGTCCCGCGGAGCGGGCCAAAAGCCCGCACCAACTGCGACCGATTTGCCTTGGGAACAGACTCGGTATATAATGGGTTTTGTACCTCACAGTTGCATCGCTGCCAGCGCTCTTGCTCCTGGCCAGCACCTCAGGGCTACCCGTGCCCGCTTCGCTGGCCCCGCGCCATTGGGGAGGGGACACCCATGCGCAAGACCTGGCAACTCCCGTTCTTTACCATCTGGACCGGACAGGCCTTCTCGCTGCTTGGCAGCCATCTGGTCAAGTTCGCCCTCATCTGGTGGCTGACCGAGAGCACTGGCTCGGCGGCGGTGCTCGCCACCGCCACCACCATGGGCATGCTCCCAACCATCTTGCTCGGCCCCTTCGCCGGCACGCTGATCGACCGCCTGAAGCGCAAGTGGGTGCTCATCCTCTCCGATGCCAGCACCGCCCTCTTCACGGTCTTGCTGGGTCTCCTCTTCTGGCTGGGCATCGCCCAGCCCTGGCACGTCTTCCTGACCATCTTGCTTCGCGCCGTGGGCGACGCCTTCCAGAACCCCACCATGATGACCACCACCGCGATGATGGTCCCCAAGGAGCAGCTCAGCCGCGTGGCCGCCATGAACCAGGCGCTGCAGGGCATCCTCGGATTCGTCGCGCCGGGGCTGGGGGCGCTGCTGCTGGCGCTGGCGCCCATGCAGGGCATTCTCGCCCTGGATGTGGTCACGGCCATCATCGCCATCGCGCCACTGTTCTTTGTCGCTGTACCGCAGCCCGCGCCTCGCGCCAAGAGGATGACGCCCCGCTCCTTCCTAGCCGACACGGGCTTTGGCTTTCGCTACATCTGGGACTATCGTGGCTTGCGCCACTTCGTCGGCACGGGCGTCGTGGTTTACCTCACGGGGATGCCCATGGTGGCCTTTGTGCCGCTGCTGATCACGCGGCACTTTCAGGGCGGCGCGACCGAGCTCGCGCTCGTGCAGTCGGCCCTCGGGATCGGCGCGATCCTGGGGGGCCTGATCGCGAGCGTATGGGGCGGCTTCCGCCGCAAGATGACCACCGTCGTGGTCGGCTCGACGGTCTCTGTCCTGGGCTGGCTGATCGTGCCGCTCCTCCCCGCCCAGGCCTATCGGATCGCCGTCGCCCTCTACTTTGTAGCCGCGATCGCGCAAGCGATTCGGCTGGCCCCAACCCAGGCCATCATGCAGAGCATCATCCCGCCGGAAGTGCAGGGGCGCGTCTTTTCGTGTGACTCCAGTCTGCGCCAGGCGTCGGGTCCCCTCGCGCTGTTCATCGCCGCGCCTATCGCCGAGGCCGTCGGCGTGCGGCCGGTCATGGTTTTCGGGGCTCTGGGCTGCTTGCTAGCCACCGCGCTGCGCTACTGGATCCACGACGTCTATGACATCGAGGACAGCGTCGCGCCGCCGGTGCCGGTGGCCGCGGCGGAGGCTTAGCCCGCTCCCTCGGGGGCGGGGAAGTGATGTCCGGGAGACGGTGACGCCAGGTTGCCCCCAGTTGACAAGATGTGACAATCCAAGTATCCTCTAGCCAGAATGCTACAGGATGGAATGATGGACTACCACCTAACGGAGCACGCGTGGCTTTCGGCGGGCGGGTACTGCGCGTGATCGTGAATGTCAAGGTCGAGCCGCCGCGCGTCGTGACGGCCTACTATGACAGAAGGAGAAGGGACCGATGATCTTGAGAATCGATCACCAGGCAGACGCCTTGTATCTGAGCTTGAGCGAGGCCGCGGTCAGCGAATCCGACGAAGTAGCGCCGGGAGTCATCGTGGACTATGACGAACAGGGGCGTGCCGTGGGCATCGAGATGCTGCATCTCTCCAAACGTGTGTCAGTAACCGATATCCAGCGGTTACTCTTTGAGACGGTGCCGCTGGCGGCTTAGGTCGCGCCTTCGATCCGACACATGCCCGCGGGGCTTCCTGCGCCAAGCAGTCGTCCCGCGGCGCTGTCCCACAACTTCGGCCCACTTCCCTATCCCCCCGCCCGCTCATAGCTATACGAGGCCGTCTCGCTCCCCGCGCCCAGCGACCGGTAGAGGGCGATGGCCGAGGGGCTGTACTCCGTGATGTGCGCCCGGCGTATCCCCATTCCCTGCAAGCGGTAGAGGCACTCCTGGATCACCGCCCGGGCCAGGCCGCGACGCCGATAGGCGCTGTGCGTGCAGACCCGCTCGACGTCGGCTTCCGCGTTTCGCGCGTCGATCAGCGCCTCGCAGCCGGAGGCGAACGTGCCGTCCGGGGCCACGACGCAGAGGTCGGTGGGCGCGTGGTAGGTCGGCCCGCTGTGGTAGATCTGCTGCCACGCCAGCACCTGCGCCATCTCGGGTTCGGACATGACCCGGTCCTCAAAGCCATCGGTGCGCATCACCCGCTGCGCCCGATAGCCGGGGTGGGCCGCCATATCTACGATGGAAAAGCCCTCCTCCAGCGGGTAACGCGCGGGCAGCGGCTGGGTCAGGTCGAAAGCCTGCGTATAGAACGTGCTGCGCCGCTGGAACCCGGCGCGCTCCAGCGCGG
>JAAYEA010000435.1 GCA_012689325.1 Chloroflexota bacterium | reverse complement strand
CTGGGGCAAGAGATCGGGGAGCCGCTCAAGATCACCGAGGGGCAGGCGAGCTGGTGGTCGGGCTATGGCAGCTGGTGGGGTTCGGCCTATGCCTCGGGCATGACGCAGAACGTCATCCAGAACGCGGCGGGAAGCGGCTATACCGGCGATGACACGCTGGCTCCGGGCCAGATCAAGGTGACGGCGGTGGTGGCGGTCGAGTTCGCGCTGCGGTAGGGGATGGAGGACAGTCGAAAGTCCAGCGTCGAAGGTCGAACGTCAGAGGAATGGCAGAGTACATGAGAACAACGGTTGTTTCCACAAAGGGCGCCCGCCAATGGCAGGGCATCCCTGGCATCGAGCGCGCGGCCAACGGGCGGTTGTGGGTCACGTTCTACTCGGGCGGGCCGAAGGAGCCGCATCCCGATAACGAGGTCCTGGTCACCACCAGCGGCGACGACGGTGCCACCTGGTCCGAGCCGGAGGTCGTGGCCTCCCCGCCCGGCGCGACGCGGGCCTATGACCCGGCGTTGTGGCACGACCCGGCTGGTCGCCTCTGGCTGATCTACAACCAGGCCAATCTGGAGACGCGCGAGTTTACCGTGTGGGCGATGGTCGCCGAAGACTCGGGCGCGGCCCGTCCGCGTTGGAGCGCGCCGCGACGGCTGGAGGTCGGGGCCCCGTTCGCCGTGCACCTGAACAAGCCCACGGCGCTGACGACGGGCGAGTGGCTGTTGCCGCTGACCTGGGGCCGCTACGCGCCGGAGACGCCCTTTCCCCGCGGGCACGAGCTGCAAGGGGTGGTTATCTCGACGGACCAGGGGGCGACCTGGCGGCTGCGCGGGGAGGTGGAGGCGCCGCCATGGGCGCTGGAGAACATGGTGGTGGAGCGGCGCGACGGCAGCCTGTGGATGCTCATCCGCACGGGAAGCGGGGCGCTGTGGCAGAGCGTCTCCGAGGACCGGGGCGAGAGCTGGGCGGCCGGCTCGCCGACGGGGATCGTGAACCCCGGTTCACGCTTCTTGATCAGGCGGCTGCATTCCGGGCGGCTCTTGCTGATCAACACGCCAGATCCAGAGCGGCGGCGAAGGCTGTGCGCCTATTTGAGCGAGAATGACGGGGCCAGTTGGAGCGGCGGGCTGGAGCTAGATGGCCGGGAGAAGGTCTCGTACCCCGATGCGGCCCAGGCTCCCAATGGAACGATCTATGCAGTGCACGACTGCGACCGGTACGGGCCGGGCGAGATCGTGCTCAAGGTGTTCACCGAGGACGAGGTCCTCGCGGCGGGCGAGGCAGGAGGCCAACGTGCGGACTGAGCCGGAGGCGAGCTACCGAGAGACGGCGCGCGTGGCGCTGAGCGGCGACCTGGTCGTGGTGGGCGGCGGGCTGGCGGGGGTGTGCTGCGCCATCACCGCGGCGCGGGCGGGCGCCCAGGTGGCGCTGATCCAGGACCGCCCCATGTTGGGGGGCAACGCCTCCAGCGAGGTGCGGCTGTGGGTGCTGGGGGCCACGGCGCATATGACCAACAACAACCGTTGGGCGCGCGAGGGCGGGGTGGTCAACGAGATATTCGTGGAGAACATGTACCGCAACCCCGACGGGAACCCGATCATCTTTGACACCATCTTGTTGGAAAAGGTCTGCGAGGAGCCGAACATCACCCTGCTGCTGAACACGGCGGTGAACGAGGTAGTCAAGGCCGGGCCGGACCGCATCGCTGCGGTGCGAGGCTATTGCAGCCAGAACGAAACGCGCTACGAGGTGAGCGCGCCGCTCTTCTGCGACGCCTCCGGCGATGGGGTGGTGGGCCACCTGGCCGGGGCGGCCTATCGCATGGGCGCGGAAGGGATGCAGGAATTCGGCGAGCGCTTTGCTCCCGACCCCGCCGAGTACGGCGAGTTGCTGGGACACTCGATCTATTTCGTCAGCAAGGACGCGGGGCATCCGGTGCGTTACGTTGCCCCGAGCTATGCCCTGCGGGACATCACGACCATTCCCCGGTACGGGCGGTTCAACGCCCGCGATAGCGGCCCCTGGTATTGGTGGATCGAGTACGGCGGGCGGCTGGACACGGTGCATGACACCGAGGCCATCAAGTGGGAGCTCTGGAAGGTGGCCTATGGGGTGTGGGACTATATCAAGAACTCGGGGCG
>JAAYEA010000434.1 GCA_012689325.1 Chloroflexota bacterium | reverse complement strand
GGCTGTGGGGTAGGGCGGACAGCATGGAGATCAGCGTGATCGGCGGAGGGCTCGCGGGCAGCGAGGCGGCCTGGCAGGCCGCGGAGCGAGGCGTGGACGTGACGCTGTACGAGATGCGGCCTGGGAAGTCGACGCCGGCGCACGTCACAGGTGAGCTGGCGGAGCTGGTCTGTAGCAACTCGCTGGGCTCCCAGTTGGTGGATCGCGCTCCTGGTCTGTTGAAGGAAGAGCTAAGGCGGCAGGGTTCGCTGATCATCGCTTGCGCCGATGCGACGGCGGTCCCGGCCGGAAGGGCCCTGGCCGTGGGCAGGGAGCGCTTCTCTCAACTCGTGACCGAGCGTATCCTTTCCCACCCGCGCATCACGCTGCGGCGCGACGAGGTCACGGAACTGCCCCGCGACGGGATCGCCGTGGTGGCGACTGGCCCGCTGACTTCACCGGCCCTGACCTCGAGTATCGCCGAGCTTGCCGGAGGATCCCAGCTCTACTTTTACGATGCGATGGCTCCGATCGTCACGCTCGAGTCGGTTGACGCCTCCAAGGTGTTCCGCGCTGCTCGCTATGGCCATGGGGAAGAGGACTATATCAACTGCCCGATGACCAGGGCCGAATACGAGGCTTTCTGGAGAGCGCTGGTCAGTGCCGAGCGGATGCCGCTTCGCGACTTTGAGCGAGAGGATGCCCGTTTCTTCGAGGGCTGTCTCCCGATCGAAGTGCTGGCCGCGCGGGGCGAGAGGGCGCTGGCCTTTGGCCCGCTAAAGCCGGTAGGGCTGCGCGACCCTCGCTCGGACGAGCGGCCCTATGCCGTGGTGCAGTTGCGCCAGGATAACCTGGCAGGGACCCTGTACAATCTGGTCGGTTTTCAGACCAACCTGCGCTGGAGCGAGCAGGAGCGGGTGCTGCGGATGATCCCCGGACTGGAGCATGCCGAGTTCGTCCGCTTCGGGCAGATGCATCGCAACACCTTCCTGAACTCACCGGCGCTGCTGGATGCCACGATGCAGCTTCGGGCGCGGCCTGGATTGTTCTTCGCGGGGCAGATCACTGGCACTGAAGGGTATATCGCGTCGACGGCCAGCGGGATGGTGGCTGGGGTAAACGCGGCGCGCCGCGCGTTGGGCGAGCCGCTGCTATCGTGGCCCCTTACTACCATGATGGGCGCGCTATGCCACTATGTCTCGCATGCTGCGGAAGCCGACTTTCAGCCCATGAAGCCCAACTTTGGGCTGATGCCGCCCATGGAGCAGTCGATGCGTCGCAAACGCGACCGCGATATCGCCTATGCGGAGCGCGCGCTGGCGGACCTGTCGCTGTTTCTGCTGGCGCCGGAGGGCGCGAGATGAAGGCTGTGCTCTCGACAGGTGCGCTGCGTACCTGCAGTTTGTGCGGCATCTTTCTGTCGACGATTCGCATAGTCAGGATGGTCAGGTGGCGCAACGGGCAAGTGGTATGACAAGAAGTAGACCAAATGCTATGCGAAGTCGGGCGTGGGCGCTGGTGGCTGTCGTCGTTCTGGCCGTTGCTGCCGCCCTGGTCGGAGCTGGCCGCCTAAGGCACAGGTTGGATTTTGACCGAGAGGCTGCCTACACGCACGTGCAGGCGCAGGTGAACCTGGGAGCGCGCCACCCAGGGACGGAGGCCGCGTGGGCCACAGGGGAGTACATTCGTCACGAGTTGGAGCGTGCCGGATGCCGCGTCTGGACGCAAGAGTTTTCCTATCGCGGCGTGCGGTTGCGCAACGTCGTGGGGGTGCTGGGCGAGGGGAAGGGGCCCATATCGCTCCTGGGCGCGCACTATGATACCCGGCGCTTGGCCGATAGGGATGTTAGCTACCCAACGAGGCCCGTTCCCGGCGCCAATGATGGCGACAGCGGGGTCGCGGTGCTCCTGGAGCTGGCCCGGGCGCTGGACCAGGAGCGGCTTGCCAACGAGGTCTGGTTGGCCTTTTTCGACGCAGAGGATCAGGGCGGCATCGACGGCTGGCCTTGGTCTGTTGGCGCCAGCTATATGGCGGCCAACCTGCCCGC
>JAAYEA010000433.1 GCA_012689325.1 Chloroflexota bacterium | reverse complement strand
GGACCAACTCCATGGTGCCGTCCTTGACTTGGATCCACTCGTGGCAAAAGACCATGTAGGGCTGCCCATCCTCCACCCAGAGCGTCCCATCCAGCGCCATCCAGTCGGCGGGGGTATGGGCGCGGTTCTGGAAGGGAAGGAACGGTCCCAGCGGCGAGTCGGCCACGAGGACCTGGGTGCCCCGTTGCTCCAGCTTGGACCAGTTGGGTGGGCGTGGGGCGAGCTCTTGGCCCGTAAAGGTCATAAAGAGATAGTATCTGCCGCGATAGGCGTGCATCTCGGGCGCCCAGACGGCTTGGTCGCCCCAAAAGCTCTGTGGGACCTCAAAGACAGGGCGGGGGCCAGACCAGGCGCGCAGGTCGGGGCTCGTGTAGACATCCACGCCCTGCGAGCCAGCGGCGAGCCACGTGCGCGAGGTGACCAGGTAGTAGGTGCGTGTGGCGGGGTCGGGCAGGATGAACGGGTCGCGGATACGAACGTCGGGCAGGATGCCTAAAAGCCGGTCTTGCTTCTCCTGCATAGGGCCTCCGTTCTGAGCTGTATTGGTGAGAACCATTTCCCCGAGCCGCCCATCCACGAGCCGCCGGAGGTTGGGCGGGGTGGTTCCTCACTGTGGGTCGCGGTCCAACCATTTGTCCACGCGGCGCGGGACAAAGGCGGCTAGTTGGTCCAGCAGCGGGGCAGGCTGATCGGAGAGAAGCAGCATCTGGCGGTGCTCGACGCGCATCAGTCGTTGCGCCACGACCTCGTCGAGAAAGGCGAGGAGCTTGTCATAATAACTACAGACGTTGAGCAACCCGCAAGGCTTGTCGTGCAGTCCTAGCTGGGTCCAGGTCAGGGCCTCAAAGAGCTCTTCCAGGGTGCCCATTCCGCCGGGGAGCGCGATAAAGGCGTCCGATAGCTCGGCCATCAGGGCCTTGCGCGCATGCATGGACCCGACGATGTGGAGCTCGGCGAGCTGGGGGTGGGCCAGCCCTTTGTCGGCGAACCAGTAGGGGATCACGCCAATGACCTCGCCGCCGGCCTGCAGGGCCCCCTCGGCGACACGGCCCATCAGGCCGACATGCGCGCCGCCATAGACCAGCCCCAGGCCGCGCTCGGCCAGGAGATGCCCCAACTCGAGGGCCATCTCGCCGTATTCGGGCCGAGCCCCCGGGCTGGAGCCGCAAAAGACGCAGACTCGCTTCACGTCACGCCTCCAAGGCGCCGGGAAGGGTATCCTCCGCTCCCCGGCTCAGTCGGGCGACTCGGAAGAGCCACGGAGCGCCCAGGCTGACCCAGAGGCCCAGCAGAGCGAAGCGGAGGAAGCGGAAGGGCAGGTAGAACCCCGATTCCTCGCCCGGGAAAAGGGCCTTTAGGGCGATATAGAGCAGGAGCGTCACGGCGAGGCCAAGGACGTACCGGGCCAGCCGCTCCCACCAGCCCCGCGGCGCTGCCAGCGGGGCGAAGCGAGCCATCAACGGCACGCCGACTCCCAGCCCGCAAAGCGTGGCCATCGCCGCAGTGCTGTCCTTCACGGGATGGGTGGCCAGCAGAAGGGGCGGTAGGAGCGCGCCAAGGAGCAGGTGGGTCCAGAGCGGCAGCCGGGCCAGCCAACGCTCCACGCCCGGCCCCCAGAGCAGGTAGGCGCCCAGCAGCAGCGCGCCGAGGACCCAGCCGACGAACACGTCGGTGGGGAAATGCACGCCCAGGTAGATGCGGGAAAAGCCAATGAGGAGCATCAGCAGGAGCGCCACAGCCCAGACCCATCGCTTGCGCGCCCAGGCAGCGACGGCGCCCCATAGCACGACGGCGCCCTGACTATGGCCGCTGGGCAGCCCGTAGCCCTCGGCGTAGGACACCGCGACGCTGGGCTCGAGATCGAAGGGGCGCGGCTGCTTCAGCACGTCCTTCAGCCCCACGTTGACAAAGGTGGACAGCAAAAAGATGGCGCCGACGCGAGTCCCCATGCGCCAGTCGACGCACCAGAAGAGCAGCGGCAGGATCAGCAGGTAGGCTTCCTCGTCGCCAAGGAAGGTGATGGCCTTGAAGAGGCCGTCGAGGAGCGGGCTGCGGACCTGTTGAACGACCGTGATCAGGTCGATGCCCCATCGCAGGATGCTATCCATCCTTACCTCCATCAGCGGGCGGCTGCGCTGTGTCGGGCCGCCCCAAGGTCTCAGCCACCGCGGAGGCGGCGCCAAAAGCCAAACAGAGGTCCTTGAGATCGGCGGCCACCACCCCAGGAAGGCCGATATAGTCCAAGATGTAGCCGCGCGTGGCGATCTCGAAGAGCCAACTGGCGATCCCGGCCGCCAGGCCAATATAGGCGATATCCACCCAGAGGCTGGGCTTCTCGGTCTCGACATAGCGGCGGTGGTAGTGGTGCGAGCCGAGCAGGACCGGGATGACCAAGACCATCAGCACGAGGTTGGTCTGGAAGGGAAGGTCCAGCAACCCGGCGAGCCAGGTGCCGTGCATGTTGGGAGTGGGGGAAAGGTGCAACAAGCCCGGCAGGAGCGGGATTTCACGTCCCACGGGGAGCCAGCGGGCCAGCGCCGCCTTGACGCCCTGGTCGAGCGCGGCCAAGGCCGCGGCCAGGGCGACCAGCCGCCAGCCCCTGGCGACCTGGGTGGTGCGTTGGGACCACGCGACCAGCCCACAGGCCGCGAGGTAGAAAAAGGCCAGCGGCCAGAGGATGGCGACCCATTGCCCAGGGGTGCCCAGATCGCCCTGGATGGCGGTGAGGAGGATGAAGAACACCCACTGGACGAGGAACACGGCTTTGGTCCAGGTGGGTCTCAAAAAGGCGGCAAGCTTGGCCAAGGGCTCTCCTTTGGCCGCGTCTCGGAGAGAGGGCGCGAGTGCGCGGCAGCGTTATTGCCGAGTGCGCCGGCAACTGCTGGCCAGTATAGGGCAGTTGCCGCAATCGCGCAACTGAGCCGCCGCAACGGCCAACGAGGCGCGGGGTTGTGTCTAGAGCAAATCTGGGTATACTAGCGCACGGCCACAGAATCGGAGGTGCGAACACGCATGGTGCACATCATCGCTGACACAACCGCAGGGCTATCGCAGGATCTGCTCGACAAGTACCATATCCCCCTCGTCCCCCAGATCATCAACTTTGGAAACGAGTCTTTCCTCGAAGGTTCCGAGATGGACGCGGCCATGTTCACGCAACGCCTCGCCAGCTCCAAGGCTTTGCCCAAGACCGCGGCGCCGCCTCCCGAGATGTTCGTGGAGCACTTTGCGCGGCTGGCGTCCGATGGCCAGCCGATTCTGTGCATCCATCCTTCTTCCAAGGTGAGCGGGACGGTGCGCTCGGCGATGATCGCCCGGCAAGAGTTTCCGGAGGCAGATATCCGCATCATGGACACGCAGGCCATCGACGGGCCGCTCGGTTGGATGGTGCGCAAGGCGGCCGAGTGGGCGGCGGAGGGTACGGACGCCGAGACGATCTGGCAGCGCCTGCTGGACATGACCGGACGGATGCGCCTCTATTTCACCGTGGACACGCTCGAGTTCCTGCAGCGAGGCGGCCGCATCGGCGGGGCCAAGGCGCTGGTGGCTAACCTGCTGCAGATCAAGCCCGTGCTGACTTGGCGCAACGGGCAGGTGGAGCCTTTCGTGAGCGAGCGGACCCGCAAGCGAGCGCTAGAGCACCTGGTGCGCCTGGCCATCGAGCAGGCCCCCCGCGATGGCGAGCCCATGTTCTCGGTCGGGCACGCCGCCGCGCCGGACGTGGCGGAAGAGATCGCCGCGCGGCTCAAGGCCGAGTTCGGCGAGGTGCAGATCATGGTGAGCGAGCTCGGACCGGCCATCGTGACCCATGGCGGACCGGGTACCTTTAGCCTGGGCTTCTTCGCCTAGCTGATCGCCCGACCGACCCGTCAACTCACTCCTGCGAGGAAGAAGCCCACATGGTCCAGATACTGCAGCTCGACACCGGCCGCCGGCAAGATGCCCACCGATTCGTGCAGGTGCCCTTTGACCTGTATCGCGACTCGCCGTACTGGGTGCCTCCCCTCGTCGCGGACGCGCTCAACCAGGTCAACCCCCGGCGCAACCCGTACTTTCTCCACTCTGAAGCCGCCTTCTTCCTGGCCACGGAGGGGCGGGAGGCGGTTGGCCGGATCGCGGTGATGGAGAACCGCAACTATAACAGCTATCACCACGCCCGGCACGGCTTCTTTTACCTGTTCGATACGATCGATGATCCCGCCGTCTCGGATGCGCTGTATGGCGCAGCGATGGAGTGGTGCAGGGCGCGCGGGCTGGCCAAGCTGGTGGGGCCCAAGGGCTTTGTGGTCTTTGACGGCATCGGGATGCTGCAGAAGGGATTCGATCATCTCCCGGCGATGGGCATCCCCTACAACTATGCCTACTATAACCGGCTGACGGAGCTGTCTGGCTTTGAGAAAGAGGTGGACTTTCACTCGCTTTACCTCTCCGTGGCGGGTTTCAAGATGCCGGAGCGGGTGGCGGAGCTGGCGCAGAAAGTCCAACAGCGGCGCGGCCTGCGGGCTATGAACTTCTCCTCGGCCGCCGAGCTGAAGCGGCGCATCCCTGAGATCGTGGAGGCGTATAACAGCACCTTCACGGAGAACTGGGAGTACATGCCGGTGACGCCGCAGGAGGCCAAGGCCGTGGCCGGGCAGATGCTGCAGATTACCCGGCCCGACATGATCAAGGTGATCGTCAACGAGGAGGGCCAGATCGTCGGCTTTCTCACCGCCTTTCTCAACGTCGGCAAGGCGCTGCAGCGGTGTCGCGGAAGGCTCTTCCCGCTGGGGTGGTACTATTTGCTGCGCGAGATGAAGCGCACGACCTGGGTGGACCTCAACGGCATGGGCATCCTGGAGCGCTACCGCGGCCTGGGCGGGAACGCCATCCTCTACAACGAGCTGCACAAGTCGCTCTCGTCGGGGCAGTTCGTCGAGGGCGAGATGGTGCAGATGGCCGACTTTGTGGTGCGAATGCTATCCGACGCGCATACGCTAGGCGGCGAGCCGTACAAGGTGCACCGGGTGTATCGCCGGTCGCTATAGGAGTCCCAGAGACGCTATTCGCTGATCTCGGCGATGGCGATGCCGTGCTCCCCGGCCACGGAGTAGAGCAGGTAGGCGTGCCCATCCTCCTCATGGATGGCGGGATCGCGGAGCTGCCGCGCTGGCTCGTGAATGGCGCCTCGGCGCGAGGCGACAAGCTCCAGGTTTCCCCCTTCCCAGTCCTGCTCGGGCTCCAGCACGGTCACGGGCTCGCTGGGCTGCCAGGAAGCCCAGTCCTGCGTCAGGTGGATCGTGGCGTGCAGGATGCGCTCCGGGCAGTCCCAGGCATAGGTGAAGAACACCTCCAAGTCGTCTCCTCGCAGGCGCACCGCTAGGTGCCGCAGGTCCTCCGTGAAGAGATTGGGCCCTTGCTCCCAGCCCGAGATTCCATCGCGGGAGCGGTAAGTCAAGCCGGCCCCCGCCAGCGCGTAATGCCACCCTCCCCAGTGAAAAACACGCCAGTAGGGCCCGCCCAAGACCTCCTCTCGGGCGGCAAAGGTCAGCCCATCGCCGGAAATGGCCAGCCGGGTGGCCTGCCGCGGCTCCACCGGACGACAGCAACCGTGATAGTACATCCAGATCTCGCGGCGCTCCGGCACCAGGTGGACATCAGGCGAGGCGATGTGGCGGTCAAAGAACGAGTCGCCGAGGTCCAGCACCCCGGGCGTGTGGATGCGCCAGGGGCCCTCCAGGCGGTCAGCGTAGGCCAAGCGGATATAGGCGCCCTGATGGTGGGCGAAATAGAGGTAGTAGCGGCCCAGTGGGTTCGGGACCCAGCCGGGCACGCGGATCAGCGAGGGGCCATTGATGTTCTCGCCCATGCGCTCGTCCATGTGGGGGCCGATGATGGGGTTCGCGGGCAGACGCTGGATTTTCATGGCGCCTCCTCTGCAGTCCCTGGGCTGGCGACCAAACGCGATGCGCCGCATTGTACGCCCGGCGCCCGCAGCCGTCAAAGCTGGCCGGGCAAGCGCTCCTACTCGGGGGACCCGAAAGCCATTCGGTCGAAGAGCGCCTTGCGTAGCACGAGGAAGACGGCCGTCACCGGCAGCGTCATCAGGATCGCCATCGCGGCAATTTGGCTCCAGGGCACACCGCCCATGGTGCGCATGCCCCAGATCGCCATGGCCAGGGTCACGTCCCGGCCGTTCTCCACAAAGAGCCAGCCCACGGCGAACTCGGAATAGGCGCCCAGGAACGCCACCAGCGCCGCCGTGCCGATGGCCGGCAGGGCCAACGGCAGCGCCACCCGCAAAAAACAACCCAAGGGAGTCGCCCCATCCAGCGCCGCCGCCTCCTCCAGCTCGCGAGGCGCCGCCTGAAAGGCCGCGCGCATGTTCCAGATGCAGAAGGGCAGCGAAAAGGCCGCGTAGACCAGCACCAGCCCGAAGGTCGAGTCGCGCAGATGAAGGCTCTCCAAGATAAGGTAAAGGGGCGTCATCAGCGCCACAGGCGGAAGAAACGCCCCCACCAACAGGCTCAGCAGCCCGACTCGCCGGCCCGCAAAACGCAGGCGGGCGAAAGCATAGGCGGTGCTGGCGCCCATCACCACCGATAGGCCGGCGGCCAGGCAAGATACCCAGAGGCTGTTGGCTAGCAAGCCGAGGAACGAGAGGGACTGCGAGGCGCGCTGCCACACCTGCCCGAACACTCCCAGGGTGGGCTGTTGCGGCCAGAGCATAAAGGCGGTGGGGACGCTCTTGATAGCCCCATCCAGCGCCAGGCGGCTCAAACTCCACAGCGGAAGGAGCACAAAGATACCGACGAGCAACAACGCGGCCTGGCAAAGAGCCTGGCGGGAGGCGCTGAGCCTATGCATAGGTCAGTCCCTCGCTGGCCCTGCTCTTGTGTTCGAACCAGAGCACCAGTCCCAGCAGGATCGCCACGGTGACGGTGTTGATCGCCGCGGAGACGGCATATTGCCTGTTGCTGGCGAACTGCGTATACGAGATCGTGGCCAGCGTGGCCAGGGGGTGCGGTGGGCGCAGCACCACAAAGAGGTAGAACTGGTTGAAGGCGCCGATGGCGCGGATGAGGAGGGCAGGGACCAGCAGCGGCGCGAGCAGGGGCCAGGTGACATAACGAAACCGCGTCCAGGCCCCGGCGCCATCCATCCAGGCCGCCTCGTGCAGCTCGTGAGGGATCATGCGCAGCCCCGCGCTGGCCGCCAGGCACATGAAGGGGAAGCCGTACCAAAGCGCCGCCATCAGCAAGAGGAGGAGCGCCTGATCCGTTCGCGCCATCCAGCCGGCGCTGGCACGGGCAAGCGCCGGGGCCTGTTGCGCCCAGGGGGCGGTGGCCAGCCTGAGCCAGCCGAAGCGGGGCTCCAGGATGTGCGACCAACTGAGAGCCGCCACGAACTCGGGGACGGCCCAAGGGAGGATGTAGAGGGTCCGCCACCAGCCCGTGAACCTGACGCCGCGGCGGTTGAGGAGCAGTGCCACACCCAATCCGAGCGCCGCCTGTGTACCCACAGCCAAGACGGTCCACACGATCTCGAAGGCGAGCACCTCGTCGATGCTGAGGAGCACCTGGGCCAGGAGCCCGGGCCCGGCATAGTGCACGCGAGTGGCGGGACCATGGCCCAGAGCCGACGGGGTCACGGGTGAGACCTGGCCGGTGAGGCCGAGCCAGACCTCGCGCCACACTCCACCGGTAACGCCGTCGCGGATGGAGGTCGCCTGCAGATCGGTGAGCGAGATGGCGAACTGGTAGATCATCGGGTAGATCAGGAGCAGCCCCGCCGCGGCGAGCCCCGGGATAAGCCAGGGAAGCGCTCGACGCAAGCCTATCCAGGAGGCCGAGCTTGGCCACGCTGGGCGCCAATGCCAGTCGCCCCTGGCCGCCCAAGCCCGCTCGAGCATCGCGACCCAGCGCGCCAGGGCTGCCGCGCCGAGATAGCAGACCGGAGCCAGCAGGCAGAGGAGGTATTGCGGCCACTTGGTCGGCCAGACGAGCAGAAAGGCGGCGGCGACAACCAGCCAGGTGACCCACAGGCGAGGCTCTTTCCTGCCAAACAGGCCGATGGCGGCCAGGAGGGTGACCAGCGGGTCCAGGGCAACCAGGAACACGGAGCGGTGCCAGGGGACCGAGCTAAAGAGCAGCGCGAGGGTCTGCCAGAAGGGCATGTTCAGGGACTGCACCGCCTGGCTCTGCGTGTAATAAGGGTGGAAAAAGACCGAGTCCCTCAGCCTGCCCACGGGATCCGGCCAAAGGTAAGGGTCTGCCGCGGCAAAGACGGCCACGGCCAGCACCGCCCAGAGCAGCACCGGCCGCAGCCACCTCCAGAGGGCGACCTTGCTCCTGGCGCCTCTGCGCGGCGCTGTGCTGGCGAGCCAGTGAACCGCCACCGCGGCGCCGGCCACGCAGTAGAGGTACTTGGAAGCCGCCGTCAGGCCCAGCGCCGCTCCCGAGAGGGCAAGCCAGCGCCAGCCGCGGATGCGCCCCCTGGCGTAGCAGGCGACCACCAAGAGGCTGGTGAAGGACGGGATCCCCTCGAGCATGGCCTGGCTGGTATACTTGACGGCCCAGGTGCTGATGGCGAGAAAGAGCCCTGCCACCGGGCTGATGAGCGCCAGGACCAGCACCTGCAGCGTGCCAAAAAACGCCGAGACCAGACGGGCGACGTAAAGGTGCGGCTGCGGGAGAGAAGGGGCGGGCGCGGCGGTGGTGGGGCGATCGGGCACGGTGGCCGGAGGGAAGGGAGCCAGGGCCAGCCCGTAGGCCAGCTTGTGCAGGGCGGGATGCTCAGGCCGATAGTTGAGCTGGGTCAAGGCGGCCCAATCGCCGCGCTGGATGGCGGCGGCATACTCGAGCCCGCCCCGCAAATAGTCATCCTCATCATAGTCGATGGGCAGCAGGGCGACGGCGCGCAGGCGTAAGATGGCTGCCAGGGCAGCCACCGCCAGGGCGGCGGCGATGCGCAAGGCCCGACGCCTCCACGAAGGCGCATTGACGACATTCACCGTGCTCATGGATCGGCCCTTACAATAGGTGCGACAGCTTGTCCATCGCTTTGAGCCCGTGCCCGGTCAGGGTGGAGACGACGAGGCCGGGGTCTGCCGCGGCGCGCAAGTAGGCGCGGGCCCCGGCGATGGTCGCCGCGGCGGTTGGCTCGACGCAATACCCTTGGCGCAGCAACCCCCGCAGCTCGTCAACGATCTCGGCCTCTCCCACGGCGAGGATCTCGCCGCCGCTGCGGCGCACCGCGGAGAGGATCTGGGACCCGCGAACGGGGGCGGCGATGGCGATGCCCTCCGCGACGGTCTCGCTCCGTTCGATCGCGGAGGCGGAGTCGCGGCCCTCGCGGAAAGCGCGGTAGAGCGGGGCGCAGTTGGCGGCCTGGATGGCGATCAGCCGCGGCACGCGCGGGATGAGGCCCATCTCCTCCAGCTCGCGGAATCCGATATCCGCGCCGAGCAGTAGCGTACCGTTGCCCACGGGCAGGGCCACAGCGTCGGGAGCGCGCCAGCCAAGCTGCTCGCAGACCTCGTAGGCCCAGGTCTTAGTCCCGTGCAAGAAAAAGGGGTTCCAGGAGTGGCTGGCGTAATAGGCGCCTTGCGCGGCCTGCCAAACGGCGCGCGCCGTGTCCTCCCGATTCCCAGGCACGCGGACGAGCCTGGCGCCGGAGAGCTCGATCTGGGCCAGCTTGGCTGCGGAGGTGCCCTCCGGCACATAGATGTCGCAGGCGATGCCCGCTCGGGCGCAATATGCGGCGATGGCCGCGCCCGCGTTGCCGGACGAGTCCTCGACGACGTGGCGGACGCCGGCCGCCCGGACCGCGCTCACCAGGACGGCGGCGCCGCGATCCTTGTACGAGCCGCTGGGAAAGAGCTGATCCTGTTTGACGAGCAGCTCCCGACCGCCGACAGCAACGCTGGCAAGAGGGGTCACTCCTTCGCCCAGCGACACTACATGGCGCTCATCGCGGACCGGGATGGCCTCACGGTAGCGCCAGAGGGTGGGCGGGCGCTGGCGCAGGGTGTCGAGGTCCAGCCGCGGCGAGATCGCGATGTCCAGCAGCCCGCCGCAGTCGCAGCGCCAACGGAGCGATTCGAGGGCGAACGCGGCCCGGCAAGCTGAGCAGATCAATTGCGCCTGGCTGGCAGAGATCGGCGTCACCCTCTCACTCATGGCAACCTCGATCAGAAGCCGCGTTCGCCGGCGTCGACGGCAAACAGGCGCACCACGTCTCCTTCGACGGCGTTCAGGTAGACGCGCCGACCGTCGCGGGACCAAGCCGGATGGGCGTGGTAGCGCGGCTGCGCGCCGCCCGAGGCCGTCGCCCAGGCTGCCAGCACGGCAAAGTCGATCCCGTTCGGCTCGTACAGCACGACCGCCGCCTGTCCCGCCGTGGGCCAGTCTGTCACATCAGTGAGGACTCGCTGGCCGTCCGGGTGCAGGCTGGGGTGCAGCCCTGGGACCTGGGCAAACAGGATCCTCGCCTCGCCTCCATCGATCGGATGGGCGACGAGGGCCTCCTGGCCGCTTGGGTGGGCGTCCAGCGTGTGAACGAAAGAGCCGTCCGGCGACCACATCGGTTGCCGCCCGAACTCGCCCAGGTAGCGAAGCTCGGTCCCGTCCGCCTTGGCGACGAAAAGCGAGTGAATCCGCCGCGCCGTGGGATGCTGGGCGGCATAGTTGGCGTTGCTCAAGACGGCGAGCAACCTCGAGCCATCGGGCGACCACTTGACCTGCGTGAAGGCAGGAGGCGCGTCGGTTGGGAACTGGGAGGCGAGCGGATGGCTGGCCACCACCTCCTCGCGCACCAGCACCGGGCAAGTGTCTCGGGCGTCGAAATCGGTGACATAGACCGCCTCGAGCTGGCAGCAGCCGCCCAAATGCCTCGCCGCCGGGGAGGCATACAGCCCCTTGGCGTGGGCGGGGGCGAACATGCGGAGGTTGCCCGGCATCTGCAGGCGCTTGCCATCTTGCAGCGACACGACGATGGTCACGGGGCCGGCCTCGGACTGGGTGTGGTAGGCAACGTGCCCCTGGTCCACCCACTGCTGGTTGGCGCCGCGCTCGACGCTGCCGTAGGTGGTGAGCCCCACGCGCCGCTCGCGCTGCCCGTCCCGGTTCACGATGGTGACCACGCCAGGGCTCGGCGGCGCGCCCAGGAACGAGAAATAGATCACCTGCTGGCCATCGGGGCTCTCCGGACAGATGTCATAGTGGTTGTGGATCGCAGGCTTGTTCCCCGCCGATATCTGCGTGACCCGATAGTCGCTTCTCATGGGTTTTCTCCTTTGGTGGATGGCCGCGCGGGGCGTAGAGCCGTCACGACCTGCGCGTGAACCAAGTATCGGCCAGCTTGCGCCCAAGCGACCAATACTCGGCGCCGCAATTGAAGGAATGCAAGAAGCAGATGGTATCCAGCCGATCCGTGCACAGCTTGCCGGTTTCGTCCAGGAGGTCGGTATCGACGTGGGCGGCCACCACCTCGCCCAAAAAGAGGTCGTGATCGCCCACCTCGTGGACTCCGATCACCTTGCACTCGATGTTGATCGGACACTCGGCGATCAGCGGCGGCTTGACGACCTGGGCAGGGAGCGCGGTGAGGCCGGTGGCGGCGAACTTGTCCACGCGGCGGCCCGAGACGGAGCCGCACTGGTCCAGTTGCGTCAGGATGCGCGCAGTGGGCAGGTTAACCACGTATTCGCGAGTCTGGCTGATCAGCTCGTGGGAATATCGCGCCTTTCCGACGGCGATTCCCACGATGACCGGGCGCCGAATGCTGATGTTGAACGTCTCGCCCAGTGTGATGATGTTGGGCTTGCCCCCGGGCGAGATGGAGGTGATGAGCGCGGCAGGCGTGGGATAAATGGGCCGGTAGACATCAATGGCGACTTTGGCCATGGTTCCCTCCCGTGCTGCGCGTCAGCAGCCTGCCCAGCCAATGTAGCTGCAGATCGATGGCGTGATAGGGGCACAGCTCATGGCAGCAATAGCACTGGATGCAAAGATTGGTCGCCATGCGGGCCCGACCGTTCTCGATGGTGATGGCTTTCACCGGGCAGGCGCGCACGCAGGTGCGGCAAGCGGTGCAGTCTGCGTTGGCCACCGGGTAGGGCTTGGTGACCTGCCCAGGCCAGACGCGCGAGATGGCTCCCAGGATGCTGGGACCGCGACGTGCCGTCGCTGCGGTGGGGAGCCGGAAGGGCGGGTCCAGGCGAGCTTGCTCCAGGGGAAGCCCGCGCAACTCGACGTCCTCCAGCCGCCCGGTGGTCAAGCCGCGCGCCGTTGCCACGGCCAGCGGCGGAACCTGTTGAGGGTCCATGCCTACCAGCGCCGCCGCCACGACATCCAGGGCGAGATCGTCCGTGGACCCCAGGATGACTCCCACGCGGCGAACGTCGCCGGCGGAGGGCCCGTTGCCCTCCATCCCGAGCACGCCGTCCATGATGGTGATCACTGGCTTGCAGACGAGCGCGAGGTCCACGAGCATGCGCGAGAATTCGTGCGCGGTTTGCAGCTTGGCGTGGTAGGCGGTCTTGCCCATCCCCGGGATGACGCCAAAGAGGTTCTTGACCGCGCCGCTCAGCAGAGTAAAGCTGTGCGTCTTGAGCTTGGGCAGGTTGATGATAGCGTCGGCTTCGGCGGCAACGGCCAGCATCTCGACCCCTTTGAGGAGATCCCCATCGAGGTTGGACACGCTGGTGGTGCGCATATCATCGTTGCAGTCGATGCCCAGCTCGCGGGCAACCTCGTGCATGCCGCTCTGGCGATAGAGAACAGCAAGATAGGCCCGATTGTGCGGACCCCCGGGGCTATCGGCGATGACCGGCGTGGCCCCCGCATCCAGAACCAACTGCGCGACCGCGCGCACCAGCTCGGGGTGAGTAGAGACGCCTTGCTCGGGCGCGGCGGGGCGAAGAAGGTTGGGCTTGAGCAGCACGCGCCAGCCGGGTCTGATCAGGCCGGCTAGGCCGCCGAGCCCGTCCACCGTCTCTTGCACGGCGGCCTGCAGCGAGTCCCTGTCGTAGTCAGCGCAGCGAGCGATATAGACCGCAGTCATGCGCGCTCCTTGGGCCAGGATGAGATCGTGTCGGGCAGTATAGCACGGAGGCTGGCAGCGGTCAAAGCGGAATGGCCGCCGCGGCCGAGGCGGCCTCTTCCGTTCCTATGTGGCAGGTGGCGTCAGTCGTATGGCATGAGCCAGGGCGCGTCGGTGACCGTCACGCCGAGATAGGCGATGGTTGCGCCTTCCTCGGTGCGCTTTTCGGTCAACGTGGCGCGCAGCGTCAACTCCTCGCGATTGCCATGCCCAGCGCCCCGCCAGATCGTGAGTCGGACCTCCACGCCGGGCCGGAAGCTCTGGATCGCCGCCGCGAGGTCGCGCTCCTCAGAAAGCGGCTCGCCCTCCACGGCGGTGATGATATCGCCGCGCTGTAGACCGGCCTCGTCGGCTGGGCTATCGGCGACCACCGACATCACCAGCGCGCCATACTCCAGGTCCCGCACGAAGGGCGTCGGCACCGATGGCTGGGGCGCTTGGGGCGTGCGTGGCCGCCGCGGGGTCTCGGGCGTGATGCCGAGCTCGGGAGTGGGGATTGCCTGTCGCCAGGAGCTGATGCGCCGCTCCTGGCCGAGCCGGCCCAACAGGAATCCGCCGAGGCCGCCAAAGAGCAGCCCGCAACCCAGGCTCACCAGAGCGACCGCAATCAGCACAACCCACACCCACGAAGGGCTTGGGGGACGTTGTCTCTCCATGAGCACCCTCCCTCGTTTCGTCCTATGTCTACTGCTGATATGTTACTCTACATCGCGAACTCGCGCAAGCGAGCTGGGGCGGGGCGCTGACGCCGGGAATGACGTTCATAGGTTCACGGTATAGGTCCGCCCGCCCACCAGCACCACGTCGCCGTTGGCCAGCTTGTGCGAGCGCCGGGTTTCCGTCTGGCCGTTGACCTTGACTTCGCCTGTTTGGATGACGAACTTGGCTTCGCCGCCCGTGCCCGCGGCGCCCACGAATTTCAGGAACTGGTCGAGCCGAATCTGCGGTGCGTTCTCGGTCATTCATTCCTCTCCTCTCGGCCCATGAGCCGACGCAACAGAACCAGGGTAGCCTGCTTGCCGCCCGCGCCCTCGGCGGTGGCCGGTCCGACGCAAGAGGGGCAGCCATCCGCGCAAGGGCACGAGGAGACGAGCTCCTCCGCGCGGGCCAGCAGCTCGCCATACAACTCGTAGAGCGCCTCGCTAAAGCCCACGCCAGCGGGAACCTGATCGTAGAGATAGATGGCGGGGCGACCGTTGAGCGGCGAGCGCAGCTCGGAAAAGACGCCTAGGTTGTGCGGCTCGCACATCAGGTAGAGCGGCGCGAGGTGGTGGAGCAGGTGGGCCAGGCCGCGCAGCCCGTTGGCGAGCGCGTCCCGCGAGAACCGGTCGCCAGCCACCTTGCTGTGGCAGGTCCGGCAGAGCGTGACCAGGTTATCGATCTGGTTGGCGGCCAGATAGTGGTCGTTTTCCCCGGGGACGTAGCCGAACTCGCGAAAGGCGCGGATATGGTGCACGTCATGCTCTCGGCCCAGGGAGAGCTCGGTCGCGCCGCAGACCTGGCAGGCATAGTGGTCCCGTTGGCGAGCGCGGCGCCGCTGTTCCGGCCAGTTCGGCCCGCGGTCGGGGCTCTCCACCTCGCGCGCAACCTCTTCGTCGAGCTCGAACCAGAACGCGGTGGTGTGCATCTCTTGCTCGGGCAGGTGGATATCGCCGTAGCCGAGCACCTCGCTGGTGTAGAAGCGCACTTTGCGATACGTTGTCGCCAGGGTGGTAACGGATACCTCGCCGTGGGCAATGCGACCGTGAGGCTGCGGCTGCTCGGCCAGGACGTCGAGCACCTGGACGTCCACGGTGCAGTTCGCCTGGGTGTAGTACTCGGCGTCGGAGGGGCGGACCCAGGCCGTACGGCCCTCCCAGTCCAGCTTGTCCACGATGTAAGAAGCGCCCTCGTGCAGGTAGATCGCGCCCTCATGGATGAGCATCGGCGCCGTGGCCAGGTCCATCATGCCGATGACCCGATTGCCCGAGTCGGCATCCATGATGACAAAGCCGTCGGCCTCCGCCGTGCGCAGGCTGATGCCCTGGGCCGGGTAGGCGGCGCTCATCCAGTGCCAGGTCTGTCCCACCTGGTGCAGCTCTCCCTGCCCCGAGAGGTAATCCAGAATCTGCTGCGTCTGTTCCGCCGAGAGACTACCATAGGCCTCGTTGGCCTGGAAGGGGAGCTCGAAAGCGGCGCAGCGCAGGTGGTTGACCAGGATGATGAGGTTATTGGGGTTGATCAGCACGCGCTCGGGCGAGCGCCCGAAGAAATAGTCGGGATGCGTCACGAGGTACTGGTCGAGCGGCGATGCGCTGGCGACGAGAATGGCCGTGGAGAGGTCCTGCCGCCGTCCGGCGCGACCTGCCTGTTGCCAGGTGCTGGCGATGGTCCCCGGATAGCCGGTCATGATGCAAGCGTCGAGCCGTCCGATGTCGATGCCCAGCTCGAGGGCGTTGGTTGCCACCACGGCGCGGACCTGGCCCTCCCGCAAGCCGCGCTCGATCTCGCGGCGCTGGCCGGCGAGGTACCCGCCACGATATCCGCGGACGAGCGCTTCGTCCTGGTGGCTGGCGCGCAAGTCATCCTGGAGATAGCGGACCAGAATCTCGGCGGCCAGGCGGCTGCGGGCAAAGACGATGGTCTGCACCCCTTGGCGAACGAACTCGCTGGCCAGGTGCCGAGCGTCGGTGATGGCGCTGCGGCGGATCCCTAGCTCGGGGCTAATCAGCGGCGGGCTGTAAAAGATCATCTGCTTGGCGCCCGAAGGGGCGCCGTTCTCGTCCACCACGGCGACGGGGGCCTCCAGGAGGCGCTCGGCCAGCGCGCCGGCGTTGGCCACGGTGGCGGAGCAGAGGACGAAGCGAGGCGCCGAACCGTAGAAGCGGCAAATTCGCCTGAGCCGGCGCAGTACGTTGGCCAGGTGGCTGCCAAAGATGCCGCGGTAGGCATGGACCTCGTCCACCACGACGTGACGCAGGTTCTGGAAAAAGCTCGCCCAGCGGGTGTGGTGCGGCAGTATGCCGGTGTGCAGCATGTCGGGGTTCGAGATGATGATGTGGCTATCGCGGCGGATGGCCTGGCGCTGGGCGCTGGGGGTGTCGCCGTCGTAGGTCTGCACCTTGACCTTGGCTTCCATGGCCCGGATTAGCTCGTCCAGCTCGTGCAACTGGTCCTGTGCCAGCGCCTTGGTGGGAAAGAGATAAAGGGCGCGGGCCGAGGGATCGTCCAGGATGCCGTTCAGCACTGGCACGTTGTAGCAGAGGGTCTTGCCGGAGGCGGTGGGGGTGACGACGACGACGTGCTGGCCGGCCAGGGAGAGGCCGATGGCCGCGGCCTGGTGGGTGTAGAGCCGCTCGATCCCCTGTCGCGCTAGCCCGCAACGGACCTCCGGCGCGATGCCCGCAGGCAAGTCAGCATACGCCGCAGGACGCGGCGGGATCTGCCGCCAGGTCGCGATGCAGCGGGCATAGTCGGGGGTGGAGCGCAGTGCGCGGAGCGCTTCGATCAGGCCCATGCTCGCCCTTCTACAGCAGAGTGGGCTGCGCCGGCGCCGGAGCGCCAGCGCCCGGCTCTTCGCCGATGAGGTGGTGCAGATCGTCCTCGCTCAGGATGGGCACGCCCAGTTTGAGGGCCTTCTCCTGCTTGGAGCCCGGGCTGGCGCCCATGAGCAAATAGTCGGTCTTGGCCGAGACGGAGCCGGTGACCTTGCCTCCGAATTGCTCGATGAGCGCCTTGGCCTGGTCGCGGCTGAGCGAGGGGAGCGTCCCTGTGATGACAAAGGTCTTGCCGGTCAGGGGCAGTGCGGCGCCGGTGGGCTGGACCACTTCTTCCTCGGTGCGCACGCCGGCGTGCTTCAACTTGGCGATGATCTCGCGGTGGCGGGGGCGGCCGAAAAAGTCCGCGATGCTCGCGGCGATGGTGGGGCCGATCCCCTCCAGTTGCTGCAGCTCCTCCTGGGTGGCGGCCATCAGGCGATCCAGGGAGCGGTACTCTTTGGACACAAGCTGCGCCACGGTTCCGCCGACGTTGCCGATGCCCAGCGCGGCGATCAGCCGCCAGAGGGGCCGATTCTTGGAGGCGGCAATGGAGGCGAGCAGGTTATCGGTGCGCGTGACATCGAACCCCTCAGTGTTGAGGATGGCGTCGCGCTGGAGGTAGTAAAAGTCGGCCACGTCGTGCAGCAGGCCGCGCTCCACGAAAATCTCGGCCAGCCGTGAGCCAAAGCCCTCGATGTCCATGGCGCCGCGGGAGGCAAAGTACTCGACCTGGCGGACCAGCCGCGCCGGACAGGCCGCGTTGACGCAGTGGGCGGCCACCTCGCCCTCCGGCTTGACCACGCTCTCGCCGCAAATCGGGCAATGGGTGGGCAGCACCACATCGCGCTCGGCCCCGGTCCGCATGGACTCGACCGGCTTGACCACCTGCGGGATCACATCGCCGGCGCGCTTGACCACCACCATGTCCCCGATCTTGATGCCCTTGCGAGCGATATCCTCATAGTTGTGCAGGCTGGCCTGCCGCACGGTGACCCCGCCGATGTCGACAGGCTCCAGGATGGCATACGGCGTGATGACGCCGGTGCGCCCGACATTGGCGCCCACGTCCAGCAGCCGCGTCGTCTCTTCCCGGGCGGGGAACTTGAAGGCCACCGCCCAGCGCGGCGCGTTGCCGACGATGCCCAGGCGCTTCTGCACAGCAAAGTCATCGATCTTGATCACCACGCCGTCGGCCTCATAGTTGAGCGAGTCCCGCCTGGACATCCACTCCAGGCAGTAGGCGATCACTTGCTCGAAATCCTCGAAACGGGCAATGTCTCGGTTGACGGGAAAGCCCATACGTCTCAGATAGTCCAGCGCCCCCCACTGGCTGCCGATCTGGGCGCCCGCGACATAGCCGATGGCGTAGGCAAAGAGGCTCAAGGGGCGGGCCGCGGTGATGTTGGCATCGAGTTGGCGCAGCGAGCCGGCTGCCGCGTTGCGCGGATTGGCAAAGGTCTTGGCACCTTCGGCCTCCAGCCGGCGATTGAGCGCCTCGAACTGGTCGCGGGGGATATAGACCTCGCCGCGCACCTCGATGCGGGAGGGCGGCGTCTCGGAACCAGAGACGGGGATGCGCAGCGGCACGGTAGAGACGGTGCGCAGGTTGAGCGTCACATCCTCGCCGATGTGGCCGTCGCCGCGGGTCGCGCCGCGCAGCAGGCGCCCGTCCTCGTAGGTGAGGGCCACCGCCAGCCCATCGATCTTGGGCTCCACCACAAAGGCCAACGGCATGCCCTCGGGCAGCAGGCGCTGGGCGCGGGTGAGCCAATCGCGCAGCTCGTCGGCCGAAAAGGCGTTGCCCAGACTGGTCATGGGGTAGGGATGCTCGACCTTGCCCAGCTCCTCTTGGGGCGGGGCGCCCACCCGCTGGGTCGGCGAGTCGGACGCGATCAACTCGGGGTGCAGCGCCTCCAGTTCAAGCAGCTCCCGAAACAAGAGGTCGTATTGGTGGTCGCTGATCTCAGGGTCGTTCAGCACGTGATACCGGTGGTTGTGGTACCGAATCTGCGCGGAGAGCTCGCGGATTCGCTCCTCAACGGATGGCATGCGCACCTCCGGCTAGACGCCTAGGGTAGCGGGATAAGCCAGTTCTCGGCGCCCCAGCCGACCGCCCCGACCTCGTCCTTCAGGCGCCACCAGGTATAGTTGTCGGCTTTCTCCGGGCCGCTGAGGACCTCCAGAACGGCGCCATCCGTGACGATCTTGAAGGTTATCGAGTCCAGGCCCGGGCTGGCGCGGAGGCGAAGGTTCGCTCCGCTGGTATCGCCAACCTTCACGCGCCCACCGACGGCGATGGAGAGGGCCAAGGTGGGCGATGGGGTGGGCGTCGCGGTGTCCATGGTGGTCGGCGTGGCGGAGGGCACGGCGGTGCTGGTGGGCGCTGCCGTAGCGGTGTTCGTCCCAGTGGGAAGAGCGGCCTTGGTCGGCGGCACCATCGTCGCCGTGGGGGCCTGCGCGAGCACAGTGGGTGAAGCTGTCGGCGTAACCGCAGCCTGCGGTTCCGAACCGGGCCGCCAGATCAGCCAACCCAAGAGCAGCCCAGCCAACACGCAGCCTGCGCCGATGAGCGGCCAGGCCCAGTTGGGCAGGACCAAGCGCTCTCGGCGCCGTCGCGCCGGCCGGGGCGTGGCCTCGTCCAAGAGCTCGTTCAGGTTGTCGCCGCCAGTGGTCATGATTGCCTCCTTGTGTCATTCTCTGCCGTTTCCTGGGCGCGCCGATCGCGGGCCTGCTGTCGTACGAGCTCGAGCAGGCGAGCGACCTCGTCCACGTGCTCGCGCGTGTGATCGGAGAGGTCCATCGCTTGAGCCAGCCGGCGGCATTGCGCGCGATTCTGCCGCATGTCCTGTCCTTGCGCCTCGAAGAAGGCCAGGGTCTCGGCCTGATCCTCCACAAAACGCGCCAGCAGCTTGGGCGCGGTGTCGGCCTGAGCCATGGCGGCCGCCAGGGCCTCCGGCAGCATGGCGGGATCGCCCTTGGGCCGGTCATCCCAAGAGCGCATGGTGATCTGGTAGAGGCGATGGTGCAGATCGCGTTCGGTGATCGAGAGGTGCGCCAAGATCTCCCGCACCGTCCAGCTCTGCGGCGCGGGACGGAGATCAGCCTCTCGCTCGGTGACGCCGCGGAGGGTGTCCGCCAGCCGTTCCTGCTCGGCACGCTGCCGGTCACGCACGCGCGCGATGATGCCTCGTGGATCGAGCAGATCCTCTTGCCAGGCCACGCTGCCCAGCCGGACGCTCAGGGAGCATTCCTGCCCCTCGCGCAGGACCCGGACCCGCGCGGCGTCGCCGGGGCGGCAGGCCTCCAGGGCATCGACAAGGCTCGTATAGTCCCGGATTGGCTGTGCGTCCAACTGCAGCAGGCGGTCCTGGGGGCGCAGCGCCTGGGGGTCCGCCCCGTTGCCGCCCGTAACCGAGGTGACCTGGATGTTCCCGTCCTCATCCAGCGCCCACTGAATGCCAAGAAAAGGACGACGAATCCCGCGCAGGTCCACGCCCGTCTCGACCACCGATTTCAGGTTCTGGAGGGCCTCCTCCCAGCGGCGCGCGCATTGCTCGCGGTAGCCATCCCAGTCCGCGCCCACACCAAAGCCAGAGTGCGATAAGGTGACCTGGGTGTCGTGCTCGCTGATGGGCCGGAGGGCGACGCTGACAGTGGTCTGGCCGGGAGCCTGGGCGGTTCGCCAGGCAAAGCTGAGGCTGCCGGGCTCTGTGACATTGATATAGTGCCCCTCGACGCGATAGCCGTCGTCCCAACGCATCCAGTAGCGGCCTTTGGGCTGAGGCTTGGTATAAGCATGATTGCACAGCCAGCCGCGAAGCTCCTTGGGCTCGACGAACGCGGAGAACAGCGCCGCCTGTGGGGCTGACACTTGGGCTTTCTGGATGATCTCGGCCATGATGATCCCCTGCCATGGTGCAAACTGGTCTTCTTATACCACATAACGGGTCAAACCGCAAAACAAGGGGCGCTTGCGGCTTGACCAGGCGGGAAAGCCGGGCTAGAATGGGGCGCAGCATTCGGCGCTGACCAACCAGAGCGCGAGTTGTCAGGCATTGGTCGGCTTGCGGTCATGTCTGGTGGGACAGCGCCTGCTATAATGGCACCAAGCTGATAGTCAAGGAGGGCGTTCAGATGAAGTACGAGATCAATGGCACGCTGATGCAGGCCGTCGAGATCGAGCTGGTGAAGGGAGAATCGGTCTATACCGAGAGCGGGGGCATGGCCTGGCTCTCCGGTGAGGTCGAGATGCAGACCAACACCAGGGGCGGCCTGCTGAAGGGGTTGGGCCGGATGCTGGCCGGAGAGTCGCTGTTCATGACCACCTACACCTGCCGCGGGGACCGGGCGTTGGTCACCTTTACGCCTGAAGCGCCCGGCAAGGTCCTTGCCTTCGAGCTGGCTGCCGGACAGAGCCTGATCTGCCAGAAGGACAGCTTTATGTGCGCCCAAGAGACCGTGGGCCTGGAGATGCACTTCCGCAAGCGCCTGGGGGCCGGGCTGTTCGGTGGGGAGGGTTTCATCCTGCAAAAGGTCACTGGCCCTGGCCTGGTCTTTGTGGAGTTGGCTGGCGAGATTCGCGAGTACGACCTGTCGGCCAACCAAGTGATCATGGTAGACCCCGGCCACCTGGCGATGTACGAGCCCACGGTGGACTATGACATCACCACGGTCAAGGGCGTGACCAACATGTTGTTCTCCGGCGAAGGGCTGTTCCTGGCCACGTTGCGGGGCCCGGGCAAGGTCTGGCTGCAAAGCATGCCGTTGAGCAATCTGGCCGCCAAGATCGCCCGGTACCTGCCCTCCAGCCACAAATAGCGCCTGGCCGCCGAGCCTGATGGGAGCCGCGGGGCTGCTGATGTGCGTCAGCGGCCCTGCGGCTCCTGTTATCCTTGCCGGGCAAGGTGTGCTACAATGCGGCCAATCGCTTAGCGCCAATCGGCTGCTCGGCCATTTCGACTGGGAGGACCGCATGGATCGCGACATCCTACGCCCGCTGGTCGACCGCGTTCTGGAGCTCTCCGCCGCTCCCGAACAGGATCGCAAGAAGGAGCTCTGGGCGCGGCACCAGGCGCTGCTGCCTACCGACAAGATCCCGGTGTGCGTCACCTACGAAGGAATCCCTGCGCCACAGTGGGAGCTGGTCTTTGGCGCCGATCACCTCAGGTGCTCTGGCTCCCTGGCGCGAGGCATCGAGTTCGACCTGAAGAAGCGCATCTGGGTGGCGGAGAACGTGGGCGACGATCACATCGTCTGGCCGCACCTGTGGGTCTCGGCGGTAACGCAGGAGCGGCGGGACTGGGGCGTCAAGCTCGACTGGCTGGTCCCCAAGGAGGAGCTGGGCGCCAAGCAGATGATCACGCCCTTCGCTGGGGGCATCGATGTGGGCAGGCTCACCCGGCCCGAGACGGTGGCGGATGAGGCGGCGACGCGAGAGCGGGTGGAGCAGGCGCTCGAGCTGGTGGACGGGCGCATGGGGGCGCGTCTCCTGTATCCCACCATGGGGTATGCGCCGTTCGAGGTAGCGGTGCGCATGCGTGGCATGCAGAACCTCCTGCTGGATGTGGTGGACCAGCCGGAGGCCGTGCATGCGCTGATGGACTTTATCACCGCGGCCATGGAGGAGCATCATCGACAGCGGGAGGCCCGGGGCTGGATCAATTGCGTGCCCGATGCGAGCCGCAGGTATATGGCCATGTACTCCCCCTGGCGCATCATCTGCGCCTATCTCCCGGCCGATTTCGGCCAGCGCCCGCCCCGGCTTGCCGACGAATGGGCGTACGTCACCGACCAGTCCTCGGCGGGGCTGGGGCCGCGGATGTATGCCGACTTGATTAACCGCTATCATGTGCGGCTGGCCGTGCCCTTTACGCGGGGGTCGGTCTATTACCACGGCTGTGAGGTGCTCGACTACAAGGCGGAGATCATCAAGCGGCTGCCCAACCTGCGGCGCTTTCACGTCTCGCCGTGGTCAAAGGTGGAGGTCATCGGGCCCATTCTGGAGGGCAAGGTGGTGATGGAGGTGCACGCGCACCCCGGCAGAGTGATGTTCGCCTCCTCGCCGGAGGATATGCGCGCCGAGCTGCGCCATCTGGTCGATGCAGCGGAGGGCCGCCCGATGGACCTGAACCTTAGCGACATCCATTCGCTCAACGGCAACCCCAAGACGCTCGGCGTTTGGACCCGGATCGCGCAAGAGCTGGCGCAGAAACCCTAGAAGAGGAGCTCAACATGCGAGGAAAAGCCAAGTGCTACGACGCCCTGCGGGACTATTGCGAATCGGTCCCGCTGGTGGATTGCCACGACCACTCCACCGAGTGCGGCCCCAAGTATACCGATCCGATCCTGGCGCTCATGCCGGGCTACTTTCGCAGCGATATTCTGAGCGCCTCGAGTGATGCGGAAGTGGCCTTCATGGAAGACCTGACTAGGCCGCTCGAGGAGCGCTGGCCGGTTTTCGAGCGCGCCTGGCAGCGGACCAAGCACACGGGGTACGCCCAGGTGACTCGCCGGGTGCTGCGCGAGTTCTACGGGGAGGCGGAGCCGACGTTCGAGGCGCTGCAGCGCATGGCCGGGCGGTTGCTGGACTACACCGATCCGCGCGCCTTTGACGCCGTGTTGGAGAAGGCCAATATCGCCGTGCGCTTGCTGGACGTGTGGCCGGATGTGAAGAAAGTGGTGGATGGGACGTTGCCACTGACGCCACGGGGCCGGCTGTGCATCTCGCTGCCCACGTATCACAGCATCCAGGACTATGCCAGCGTGCAGGCCAACGTGGCGCCCCTGGGGCGCCTTGTGACCAGTCTGGACGAGTATCTGCAGGCGTGTTGGGATTTATTTGTGGCCCACAAGGAGTACGGGGCGGTGGCTTTCAAGGACCAGTCGGCCTACAGCCGTCCCCTCGACTATGGCAACCCCACTCGCGCGGAGGCCGAGGCGGTGTTCAACCACTTCATGGAGGATCCGCGCCGCTCGGCAGCCTATCCGGAGGAGACGCGGCCGCTGGATGATTACCTTTTCCACTCGTTTCTGCGCATGGCGCGAGACCTGAGCCTGCCGGTGCAGATCCACACCGGGCACATGGCGGGCATCCGCAACGACATCGCCAAGACCAACGCCGTCGGCTTGACCAAGGTCATCGAGCTGCACCGGGAGGTCCGTTTTGACCTCTTTCACGCCAACTGGCCCTATGGCGGCGAGTTGCTGTACCTGGGCAAGAACTATCCTAACGTGGCGCTCGACTTTTGCTGGACCAACATCATCGACCCGATGTACTGCCAGAACCTCTTCCGGCAAGCGCTCACCTGCGTGCCGCACGGCAAGATTCATGGCTATGGGACGGACTATGTGGGACGCGTCGAGTGCGCCTGGGCGCACGCGCAGATCGCGCGCGACAACATCGCCATCGCCCTTTCAGACATGGTCGAGCTGGAGTACCTGGGGCTGGACGAGGCGAAGGAGGTGGCGCGGGATTGGCTCTTCGACAACGCGAACGCGTTCTTTGGGCTGGGCCTCTAGGCGATGAGCGACCTCGACCGGTTCTTCGACAAGGTGCATTCGGTCCTGGAGACGGCCTACCTCGCGCATGAGGAGCCGTGGCGGCAATCGGGGATGTCCGGGCCGGAGGAACGGTGGGTGAGCCTGCGCAGGCCCGTGGCGGATTGCATGGACCGGTCGGGGGCCTTGCTGGATATCGGCTGCGCCAACGGCTATCTCCTAGAATGCTGCCTGCGCTGGACGGCGGAGCGAGGCGTGCGGATCGAGCCCTATGGGCTGGACATCTCGGACAAGCTGGTGGCGCTGGCTCGGATGCGGCTGCCGGCCTATGCCGAGCACCTCTATGTCGGGAACGCGTACGACTGGATGCCGCCGCGGCGCTTTGACTATGTGCGAACCGAGCTCTGCTATGTGCCCGGCGAACATGAGCGAGCCTTTGTGGAGCGGCTGCTGCGCGAATTCCTGTTGCCGGGAGGTCGCCTGCTGGTGGCCAACTATATGGAGGGCGACCCGCGACCGGAACGAGGGGTGCTGCCCGAAAACCATCCGACGCGGTACATCCTGGACAGATTGCTGCAGTTGGGCCTATGTCCGGTGGGCTACCGCGACGGATACGATCCCATCAAGGATAGGCACGTGCGCGTCGCGATCCTCGACGCGACGAGCATCCCTTGAACGGACGGAGGTGGAGCGTGGACGAGGAGGGGTACCGCCGCTACCTGAGACGCAAGGGCAAAAAGGAGCATGTCATCGACGAGTTGCTCGGCGGAGTCCGGCGGTACGCCGCGCAGTTGGCGAACCGGGGAGTCACGCTCGGCGACGCAGCGGACACGGACTTGGCCGAGTACATCGCCGCCCTTGGCCCGCTGGACAAAGGCGGGGCGAAGAACGAGCTGCGGGCGGTGGCCCTGTATTACGGGTATCTGGGAAGGCAGGACCTGGCGCAGCAGGCGAGCTCGGTGAGGGGGGCGTCCGTCGCGGCGACGCGCCGGGCGTTTCCTCTGGCCGCTCTTCGTGGCGTGGACGCAAGCTTGATCGCCCGGCTGCACGACCTGGGCATCGACAATGCCGCGCAGATGCTGGCGGCGGGGCGCACGCCTGCGGATCGGGAGCGCCTGGCTGGACAGGCCGAAGTGGCGACGGCGGCTATCCTCGAACTGGTCAAGCCGTCCGACCTGGCGCGGCTGCCGGGCCTGAAGGCGGTGCGCGCCCGGTTGTACTACGACGCGGGCGCAGAGACTCCGGCGGCGATTGCCGCCTGGGAACCGGAGGCTCTGCTTCTGGCGCTGAGCGAGTTCGTTGAGCGCACCGGCTTTGACGGGATCGCGCCGCTGCCGAAGGAGGTGCGGAGCACCGTGGAGGCGGCGCGCAAGCTGGCGCAGGTGGTCAAGTACGAGGGCGCGTGACGATGTTGCGCCGGCGACGGCGCGGACGGGTCAGCGTTCGCGCCCAGCCGAGCGGTCCAGCGCACCTGACCAAATTGACATAATCGAGAAGATGGGAGTAGACAGTGAACATAACAAAGGCTATCATCGCCTGCTTTTCGCCTACACAGACGACCCTTCGCATCTTGCAGGCCGTGGCGCGTGGGGTCGGGGCGAGCGAGGTGTTCGTGCTCGACCTGACGCTGCCAGAGCAGGAGACGCGCCCGCTCCCCGAGGTGGGCGGCGCGCTTGTGCTGATCGGCGCGCCGGTCTATGCCGGACGCGTCCCGGCGGTGGCCGAGCGGCGGCTGCGCAGGTTGCAGGGCAGCGGAGCCCCGGCGGCGGTGGTGGCCGTGTACGGGAATCGCGAATACGATGACGCCCTGCTGGAACTGCGCGATCTGGCGATCGAGCTTGGCTTTGTGCCGGTGGCTGGGGCGGCGTTTGTCGGGGAGCATTCGTACTCGACGCCGGGGACGCCGATCGCCGCCGGACGACCTGACAGGCGAGACCTGGGCGAGGCGGAGGCGTTCGGCGCGGCGGTGCAGGCCAGGCTGGCGGCGATCAAGACCCTGAGCGATCTGCAGCCGCTGCAGGTGCCCGGTAACCGCCCCTACAAGCCGCGCAACCCCAAGGCGGACGAGGCGGCGCCAGAGACGCGGGAGGATCTGTGCATCAAGTGCGGCAAGTGCGCCGAGGTCTGCCCGGTGGGGGCAGTGGCTGTGGGCGAGACGGTGACCACCGATGGGCGCGCTTGCATCCTCTGCTGTGCCTGCACCCGAGCCTGCCCCACGGGAGCGCGGGTACTGGAACACCCCCGCATCACAGCGTGGCGCGAAGCGGCTGTGACGCGCCTGCGGGAGCCCAAAAGGCCCAACACGTTCCTGGCGGATACCAGGGTCCCATAGGGAGGGCTCTTCGCCTTACCCGATGGCGATCCCCGTCCGCTTGGCCCCGAAGCAGGCCCAGAAAAAGAGCCCCGCCATCACCAAGATGCCCGCCGCGATGCCGAACATGGGGGCGTAGCCCATGGTGGCGGCCAGGTGGCCGCCCAGCCAGGAGGCGGACGCGCCGCCGGTGCCCCAAACGAGCTCGACGGCGCCGGACATCAGGGAACGCCATTCCGGCCTGACGCGCCGCTGCGAGTAGAGCATGGCCGAGGGGCGCAGGATCGCCAGCGCGGCGAACATGAGCAGGTAGCTGCCTGCCGCAGCGCCCCAGTGCGGAACCAGAGCTAGCGGTAGAACAAAGAGTCCGGAGGCAACGACGGACGTGATGACCGTTCTCACATCGCCCCAGCGCGCCGTCAGCGTGGGCGTGACGAGCGCCGCGACGGCCGAGGCGAGCTGTACCACCCCCAGGATGGCCCCGATCTGCGCCGTTGGCACCCCCAACTCGGCATCCATGTACACGTTGTAAAAGGTGCGGACCATGAACTCGCCCACGGCGCGCACGAGATAAAAGGCTGCGATGGCGATGATGATCGCGTACGGGGCGACGCCGCGCGTTGGGCCCTGCTTCGGCTGTTCCATGGAGACCTCGGCCATGGCCAGCAACGCCCATACGCCGATCACCAGCGACAGCGCACCAACCAGGAGGGCGTACCGGTACGGGGCGGCTTCGTGAAGGGAGAGCCCAAGCATCGCCCCGAATACCCCCGGCAAAAGGCCGCCAGCCACGTTCCCAATGAAGGCGGCCAGGGGGTTCAGTGCGAACTGGACGGAGAAGGCGTGTTCCTGCTCGCCGGGCCCGGTGGAGGCCATCAGCACCGGGGCGGCGTTCACCCAGATCAACGGCCCGCCGACGTAGGCCAGCAGGTTGGAGCCGAGAATCCATTCGCGCTGCCAGGCGCCCGGGATCAGCTCGGAAAGGGCCACCGCCACCATGCCGACCACCGTCAGCACCTCGCCCAGGATCATCATGCGCCGGACGCCAAAGCGCCGCGACAGGAGCCCTGCGGGAAGGCAGGCCAGGGCATAGATGAGCCAGCCGGAGCCGTTGACCTGCCCCACGAACTCGGGGCCGTAGCCCAGGCGCAGCAGGTAGAGGTTAAAGATGGCGCCAAAGATGCCCATGTAGCTAAAGCTGATCATGGCCATGGCGATCAGCACGAGCCAGAGGTTTCGGCTAAAGAGGCGCATCTTGGCAATGTAGGTCTTGAGCATGGCAATCTCCAACGCGCTCGGCGTGGCGCGGGTCCTGGTAGGCACGCATCAAGGCTGCAGCCGTTCCATTGGTTGGCGGCTGCAGCCTTGGTCCGGCTATTGGCACTCGGGCGCGGGCGGTCAGTCCTGGTCGTTCATCCAGGCCACGACGCGCCGCTCATCCTCCTCGGTCCACGGCTGAGCCATCTCGGGCGTGATCTCGTCCCAGCCGCTATAGACGAGGGCCATGTTCTTTTCGTACGTGCCGAGCCCCTTCTGCTCTTGTCGCCAGCGGCGGAAAGCGCGCTTGTCGTACGCCTTGACCTTGGCGTCCACTGCCTCATAATCCACGATCTCGCGCAGCTTGGCATCCATCCGCGCAACCACCTCAGGGCGCTTGGCGGCCAGGTCGTGGAGCTCGTCGGGGTCGGCGGCCAGGTCGAAGAGCTGAGGGCGATAGCCGGGATAGGCGATGTACTTCCAGTGGCCCTGGCAGAGCATGATCATGCCCGTCATGGCGGTGGTGTCGTGGTATTCGGAGAGGACCCAATCCTGGCGGGAGCTGGGCTGGCCGCGTAGCTCGGGCAGCAGCGACTGGCCCATAAAGCCCTCCGGCTCGGGCAGGCCGGCCATGTCCAGCAGCGTCGGATAGACGTCGATCAGGGAGGCCAAGTTGTCGGTGGCGGCGCCAGGAACAATCCCCGGCCCGGCAGCGATGAAGGGGACGCGCTCGGCGCCCTCGAACATGGCCATCTTGTACCAGTTGTTGTGTTCCAGGGCCATCTCGCCGTGGTCGCTGGAAAAGACCAGGTAGGTGTTCTCCCAGAGCCCCAGTTCGTCCATGGCGCGCATGAGCATCCCCATCATGGCATCCAGCTCGGCCACCATGGCAAAGTAGACGCGGCGGGTCAACTTGACCATCTCGGGGTCAAAGCCGTGGGTCCAGTTCTTGCTCATGCGGTTATAGGCCATCACGGGATGATTCTGGTGGTCATCCTGCTTCGGGATATCGACGCCGGCCTCGTCGATGAGCTTGAGGTAGCGCTCGGAAGTGACGAACTTGGGGTGAGGGATGCCAGGGCCGAGGTAGAGCATAAAGGGCCGCTCGGGGCGGGCGGACTGCTTGCGCAGGTAGGCGATGCCACGGTCAAAGATCGCCCAGTCCCGCTCGTGGACACGCTCCACATCGCCCTCCAGCACCTCGGGGCCGCCCTCGTTGTAGGCTGGCCGATTGATCCCGGCGCTGCGGGTCCAGGCTGATACCCGCGCCCGGATGGTGTGGTTGCCCGAGAGGTAATCCGTCTTGCCGATGATGGCGGTGTCGTAGCCCTGCTGGTCAAAGTAGGTGTAGAGGTTGGGGCGGTCATCGGGGATGCCGCGATAGTTGTTCCAGGCCTCGTTTTGGTACGTGTACGTGCTGGTGATCATGCTCGCGCGCGAGGGGAGGCAGATTGGGTTGTTCGAGTAAAAGCGGCGGAACATGGCGCCGCGCGAGGCCAGCGCGTCGATGTTGGGCGTGGCGCGGCTCATGGCGGGATGGCCCATGCAGCCCATGACGCGCCCATCGTGGCTATCCGTGTGTACCCAGACGATATTCGGTCGAGACATCGGTCAACTCCTTGTATATAGTGTTGCCCTGACGGGCGGCCCTAGCCGGTGCGAGCAAGCAACTCCAGGATGACGCCCAGCTTGGCTTCGCCGTCGATGTAGGTATAGCAGCCGCCGGTATAGTCGCCCGATTGCACGGCCGGAAGCCCCTTGGCCTCCAGCATGGCCACCTCGGCGGGCATATCCGGCACCTGAAAGGCGATGTGGTGCACGCCCTCTCCCCTGGTCTCCAGGAACTCTTGCCAGGTGCTGGGGCCGCCCACTGGCTCGATGAGCTCGATGGTGACGCCTGGCAGCCGGAAGAAGGCCAGCTTGGCGCGGGCCTCGGTGGGCTGCCCGCGGTAGCGCGTGTGAGCGGTGTCCGCCGTGTCGGTCATGTGCCAGGCGGGAACCTCGACGCCGAACAAGTCGGCGAAAGCCCTGGAAGTCGTGTCGATGTCCCGGACCACCAGACCCACCTGGGTGATCGCCTGGCTGCTGAGCTTTCCGATTGGCATGGTGTTCGTCTCCCTGAACAAGATGGTGCTTGCTGGCGAGACTCTAGCCAGTTCGCCGATTCTGGCAAATGCGAATTGCTTGCGACGTCCCTTGGGCGTATAATGGGCCGAGAGCACTGGTGACGGCCATGGGGCGCGGGCCGGAAGGGGTCGAATGTCCGTACTGATCGTGGGATGCGGCAACTTGGGTGCGTACCTCGCCAACCTGTTGTCGACCGAAGGGTGGGAGGTCGTGGTCGTGGATTGGCAGGAGGAGGCTTTCTCCCAGCTATCCTCTTCGTTCAGCGGCATCAAGGTGATCGGTGATGTCACCGAGGTGGATGTCCTGGAGAGAGCTGGCATCGATGCCGCGACGGCGCTGGTTGCCACTACCAAGCGCGACAACGTCAACCTGATGGTGGCGCAGATCGCGCGCGAGATCTATGGCGTGCCCGTGGTCCTGGCCAGGGTGGAAGACCCCAACCGCGAGGAGAGCTACCGAGAGCTAGAGATCAAGACCATCTGTCCAACCATCATGGGGGCGCTAAGGCTGCGCGAGATGCTCACGGAAAGCGCGCAACCTGGGAAGGGCAGGGGTGGCTCATGAGGGTGATGATCTCGGGCGGCGGCCGGCTCGGATACTTTCTCGCCAAGGCCCTGGTCGAGTCCGGCCACCTGGTCACGGTGTTGGAGCGGGAGCGGCCCGAAGCCGAGGAGTTGGCTCGACAGCTTCCTCAAGCGGTGGTGGTGCTGGGCAATGCCTCCCATCCCGATGTGCTCGAGGATGCTGGCGCGCTGGGCACGGACGTGTTCATCGCGGCGACGCCGGACGACGCCAATAACCTGATCTCTTGCCAGCAAGCGGCGCGGCGGTTCCATATTCCCCGCACCCTGGCCGTGGTCGGTGACCCGCGCAATGAGACGATATTCAGGCGGCTGGGCATCGGCACGGTCTTTTGCCCGACCTCGCTGATTATCACGGCCATTGAGCACCGCGTGGCGGCGCAGCAACTGATCGAAGCGATCCCTATCGAGGAGGGCAAGCTGCAGGTATTCGAGTTGGCGCTGGACCAGGATGATCCGGCAGTCGGCAAGATGGTCCGAGATTTGCGCCTGCCAGCCCAAAGCATCCTGGCGGCGATCATCCGTGGTGATGAGCCGATCATCCCTCGCGGTGACACGGTGCTGGACTCGCATGATCGCGTGATCATCGTCTGCCGCTATGATGCCTTCATGCAGGCGGCGGAGGCCGTCTGCGACCTGGAGGACGCCAGTATCCTGGAGATCGGCGGGCGGCGCGCCTTTGCGGATAGACGCCCTGAGGACAATGGCTCGCATGCGTGACGCCCCCTCGCCGTTACGCGCCGCGATGCGCCGCAAATACGAGACGCTGCTGAGCGCCATCGGCGGCATCGTCCTATTGATCGGCGCGTTCCATCTGCTGCCCTTGTTGCTGCTCCCCTTTCATCCGCACCCGTGGCAGGATGTCCTCGCCTTTGTGGCGCCAGCCCTGCTGGGCATCGCGCTGGGCGCCTGGCCCTACTTGCGCTGGCGGCCTCGGGGGACTCCCTATCCGCTTTCGGTTCAGGATGGCGCGATCCTGGTGGTGGTGGTCTGGGGCGTGGCCATTGTCCTCGGCGCGCTGCCTTTCTGGATTGGCGGCCAACTCGGCCCCCTGAACGCCCTCTTCGAGTCCGTGAGCGGCTGGACGACGACCGGCCTGAGCGTGATGAACCCGAGCGCCATACCGGACATGTTTCTGCTGTGGCGCTCGCTGACCCAGTTCCTTGGGGCGCTGGGCGTGGTGTTGATCGCGTTGATTGCTATCATCGGGACGAGCGCTCAGTCGCTGTACCTCGCCGAGGGGCGCAGTTCCCTCTTGCTGCCCAACGTGCGCCACACGGTCAAGCTGATCGTCGCCATTTACGTGGGGATGGGCGTAGCTTCGGTGGCGCTTTACTGGGTGGGGGGGATGAGCTTCCTGGATGCCGTCAACCATGCCATGGCCACCATCTCTACCGGCGGATTCGGCACCTACCTGGAGAACTTTGCGATCTGGGACTCGTGGGTGCTCGAGTTGATTGCATTTCTCCTGATGTTCCTCGCGGCAACGAACTATACGACCCACTTCCTGTTGTTGAGGGGGAACTGGCGGGACGGGCTGCGCAACCGCGAGTGGAGGGTGGCGGGAGGGCTGCTGCTGGTGGCCATCCCGGCGCTATTCCTCAGCCTGGCGGCTCTGCCCGAGTATGGCTGGTCGTTCAAGAGCTTGCGCACCGCGGGCTTTGAGGCCATGTCAGCGCTGTCGTCCACCGGGTTTTCCAGCACGAGCTATGGGCGCTGGCCGGATCTGGCGGTGTTCGTGCTGACGCTGTTGATGTTCATTGGAGGCGGCGCCGGCTCGACGGCCGGCGGCCTCAAGTTGTACCGTGTCTACCTGCTGCTTAGCTCGATCCGGTGGAAGCTGCGCCGCCGGATGCTGCCGCGCCGAGCGCTGGTGGAGAACAGGGTCTGGACCGGCGATCAGTGGGAAAAGGTGACCTCAGACGAGCTAATCAACGTGAGCTCGTTCTTCCTCCTGTACCTGCTGGTCTACGTGGCCGGGGTGATCGTCTTTCTGGCCTATGGCTATCCGATGCGTGATAGCCTCTTCGAGATGGCCTCGTCCATTGGCACGGCCGGCCTTTCGGTGGGGATCACCAGCGCCACTGCCCCAGCGCTGATTCGGATTACCGAGATCGTGGCGATGGTCCTGGGGCGCCTGGAGTTCTTTGTCGTGATCTATGGGGTGTGGCAATTCGCTGGGGACGTCCGACGGGCGCGGCAGGCTGGCGAACCCGCGCCCTCGTGACCGGCCAGCGCGGGTTTTGGTCCCCATTGCGCCACAAAGGAGGTCAGAATGGAAGTCGTCAGAGCATGGGAAGAAGAGGGCGTGCACATCCCAGAGCCCTATGGCCGCACCATCAAAGTCCTGCTGGCGCCGGACAAGGGCAACGTCCCCGAGCTTTCGTTCAACCTGGCCTTGCTCGACCCGCACAGTCAGACCGACTATCACGCCCATGACCGGCCCGAGTTGATCCATATCGTCTCGGGACGGGGCATCTCGATCTGCGAGGGGCAAGAGATGGAGGTGCAGGGCGATATGGTGCTCTGGGTGCGCGCAGGGGAGATGCATCAGCTCAAGAACACCGGGGCGGAGACGCTCAAGCTGGCCACGGCCTTTATCCCTGGCTACACCACAGAATACAGCTACAAGCGCTGCCTGGATGCGGCGGAAGGATAGACTCCTCGCCGGCACCCGCGCGCATAATACACTGGGAGGCTTAACATGCAGCTCATCGGCGAACTGAAATCGAGCCCGGCCATCACGCGTTATCCTGGGAATCCGGTGCTGTCGGCCCAGGATGTGCCCTATCCCGCGATGCTGGTCTTCAATGCGGGCGTCATGAAGTACCAGGGCAAGTACGTCATGGTCTTTCGCAACGACTATGGGTCCCTGGAAGATCAGCGGCTGGACGGCACCAATCTGGGTCTGGCCTTTAGTGACGACGGCCTGCGCTGGCAGGTTCAGCCAACGCCGTGCTGGGCGATGAAGACGGATGAAGTCAGCCGCGTCTATGATCCACGCCTGATGCTGCTGGACGGGCGCATCTATATGTGCTTCGCCGTGGACACGCGGCACGGCGTGCGCGGCGGCATCGCCGTCACCGACGACTTTTACCACTATGAGATCGTGCACATGTCCGTGCCCGATAACCGCAACATGGTGCTCTTCTCCGAAAGGATCGGCGGCAAGTATGTTCGGCTGGAGCGCCCGTTCCCAGTCTATGGGCGCGGCGGCGGAGAGCGCTTCGATATCTGGCTGTCGGATTCGCCCGACCTGGTCTATTGGGGCAACTCGGACCTGGTGCTGGGCGTGGAGCACGTGCCCTATGCCAACCTGAAGATCGGGCCTGCCGCTCCACCCGTCAAGACGCCCAAGGGCTGGTTGACTACCTTCCATGCGGTGGACTTTGACTCCGGCCGGGGCAAGAATGGCTGGGAGGCCAAGTGGCAGAAGCGCTATACCGCTGGCGTCATGCTGCTCGACTTGGACGACCCGCGCAAGGTGGTCGGCCTGGCCAGGTCGCCGCTGCTGGCTCCCGAGGCGCCTTACGAGATCTCGGGCGGCTTTCGCAACAACGCCGTGTTCCCCTGCGGCCTGGTGCTGGAGGATGACGGCGAGGTCAAGTTCTACTACGGCGCCGCGGATACCACGACCTGCCTGGCCACCGCCGACGTGGCCGATCTCATCGCCATGTGCGAGCCGATGGCTTAGGCGACGCGAAGCGAGAAGTGGCGCGGCGGCTTCTCCCGCCGCGCCAAACCGACCAATGAGGAGCACAAGACAATGGCAAGTACCTTACCGCATTGGGACATGAGCGTGGTGTTTCCTGGGCTGGATTCGCCCGAGTACGCGGCTGCCTACGCGGCCAATGTCAAGGCGGTGGATGAACTGGCCGCCCTGTTCGATGCCCAGGGCATCGCCAAGCTGGAGACAGTCCTGCACATAGAGCAGACCGTGGCGGCGTTCGAGCTGGCCGCCAGCGCGCTCAACCGCACCCTGGAAGGTATCATCACGCAACGCGCGTACGTGGCGGCCTTTGTGACCACGGACTCGCGCAACGCGCTGGCGCAAAAGCTGATGAGCGCCTTGGAGCAGCAACTGGTCCGGCTCTCGGTGCTGAGCACCCGCTTTACGGCGTGGATTGGCTCAGTGGACGTAGAGCAACTCATCGAGCGGTCAGGGATGGCCCGGGACCATGCCTTTATGCTGCGCAAGGCGAAGGCCAAAGCGGCGCATCTGATGAGCCCGGCGGAAGAGGAGCTTGCCGCCAGACTGGACCTGACTGGCGGAACCGCTTGGACCAAGTTGCACGGCAACTATTCCTCGCAGATCATGGCGCCCATCGAGCTGGACGGGGAGACTCGGGAGCTGCCCATGACCGCCATCCGCAACCTAGCCTACGGTTCGAGGCGGGAGGTCAGGCGGCGAGCCTACGAGGCGGAGCTGGCGGCCTGGAAGCGGGCCGAGGTGCCGATCCTGGCGGCGCTCAACGGCGTCAAGGGAGAGACGAACACCCTCACGGAGCGGCGGCGGTGGGCGGACCCGCTGGAGGAGGCGCTTTTCGAGAGCCACATCGACCAGGCGACGCTCGATGCCATGATGGGGGCGGCGCGGGAGGCTTTCCCGGACTTTCGGCGCTACCTGAAAGCCAAGGCGCGCATCCTGGGCGTGGAGGCGCTGGCCTGGTTCGACCTCTTCGCGCCGGTGGGCGAAAGCAGCCGCGAATGGCCCTATGAGGAGGCGGGCAAGTTCATCGTGAAGCAGTTCGCCACCTACTCGCCAAAGCTGAGCGGGCTTGCCAAGCGGGCGTTTGACGAGCGGTGGATCGATGCAGAGCCGCGGGAGGGCAAGCGCGGCGGCGCTTTTTGCATGTGGCTGCGCAAGGACGAGTCACGCATCCTGGCCAACTATGCTCCCGTATTCGGCGAGGTGAGCACGCTAGCGCACGAGCTCGGGCACGCCTACCATAACCTGGCCGAGTCCAAGCGCACCATCCTCCAGCGCGACACCCCGATGACCCTGGCCGAGACCGCCAGCATCTTTTGCCAGACCATCGTGCAGGAGGCGGTGCTCAAGGAGGCGGATGCTCAGGAGCAGCTCCTTATTCTGGAATCGTCGCTGCAAGATTCGTGCCAGGTGGTGGTGGATATCACGAGCCGATTCCTCTTTGAGCGCGGCGTCTTTGCCCGCCGGAAGCAGAGCGAGCTATCGGCGCAAGAGCTCAACGAACTGATGCTCGATGCGCAGCGGCAGACCTATGGCGACGGGCTGGATCCCCGGTATCTTCATCCGTACATGTGGGCGGTCAAGCCCCATTACTATGGATCGTCATTCTACAACTATCCCTACATGTTCGGGCTGTTGTTTGGCCTGGGGCTATACGCCCAGTATCGTATGGACCCGGAGGGCTTCAAGGCCGGATACGATGAACTCCTTGCCTCCACAGGCATGGGCCAAGCGGCGGAGCTGGCGGCTCGCTTCGGCATCGACACCCGCAGCGCGGCCTTCTGGAAAGCTAGCCTCGACGTGATTCGCAAGGACATCGACCGGTTCGAGTCGCTGGCGGGCGGCCTAGCGTGAGCGAGCGCAGGCTCCTCCTTGTCACTGGCGCGACGGGGCGCATTGGCCGCCTGGTGATCCCGGGGTTGGCCGAGCGCTACGAGGTCCGGGCCTTTTGCAGGACTCCGGTGGCGGCGCCTGGGATAGCCGAGCTGGCGGCGGGCGATGTCAGCGATCTGGAGGCTTTTCGCTCGGCGGCCAGGGGGATGGACGCGATCCTTCACCTGGCCGCCGCGGCCACGGGGCGCGCGGCCTGGGAAGAGGTGCACTCGGCCAACATCCTGGGGGCGCACAACCTGTTCGAGGCCGCGCGGCTGGAAGGGGTCAAGCGAGTCGTGTTCGCCAGCACCTCGCAGGTGATCAACGGCTATCCGCCAGAGGAGCCCATTCGCTGGGATATGCCGCCGCGCCCGCAGAGCGACTATGCGGCCAGCAAGGTGTTCGGCGAGGCGCTGGGCTATATGTATGCCGATCGCTATGGGCTCGAGGTGGTGTGCGTGCGCGTGGGGACGTTCCCTGCGAGCGGGCAGCTTGCCCCCGAGGCGGCGCGGGTCGGCAAGTACCTGTCGCCGCGGGATGCCGTGCAGCTCTTTGACCTGGCGCTAAGCCGTCCTGGCCTGAGCTTCGAGATCGTGTTCGGCGTCTCGGCCAACCCGCGTTGCCGGTTCGACCTGGATCATACGAGGCTGGTGCTGGGCTATGCGCCCCAGGACTCGGAAGAGTGATACGGGCACTGGCCGTCTGGAGGCAGGTTTGAGACTGCTGTATGTAAACGACGTGCACTACTACGGCCCCTCGGAGCCGTGGTACCCCAAGACCGTGGCGACCATGCCCAAGTTCCGTCAGTTGCTTGGCGAACTGCGCGGCGAGATCGATCTGCTGGTGGTGGGGGGCGATTGCGTGAATCGCGGCTCCGCGCGCATCGAAGAGCTGCGCGCCTTCCGGGACGAGCTCGACCAGGCGGGCGCGCCGTATCAGGTGATCGCCGGGAACCATGACATCGCGCCATCGCCACGCCTTGCTGCGCGCTACCCCGGAGTGGAGGACATGGAGCCCTGTCACCTGCTGGAGACGCGCTTCGGGCAGGTCTTTGGCGGCGAGGGGATCCGCTCCGCTCGCGACCTAGGTGGCATCAAGGGCCTGTTCTTTTCGATTCGGAATGACGACGCGGAGGGGCAAGTGGCCTGGCTGGAGGATGCACTGCGCGACGGGCGGCCGGCACTCGTTTTCTGCCACTACCCGCTGGTCCCTTCGCGCAGCGATGGCTTCTGCCATACCTGGGAGTACGGCCGGATCGAAGCGGCGCTGCCTGAGCTGCGGCGGGTGATCGGCGCGCGCGATGGCCAGGTCCGGGCCTGGTTCTGCGGCCACCAGCACATCAACAGCCGGGTGAGTGTTGGCCGGGAGACCGAGCAGGTGGTGACCGGTGCCCTGGGCTTGTCCACCTGCTGCTATCGGCTGCTGGATATCGAGCCGGGCAAGATAAGCGTGACCACCCACCGACTGCCAGAGGTCCCAGGCTGGCTGGACGACGTGATGAACCCTGAGCGCTCCAAGGACGCGGAGCACCCGACGCTCGAGTCGTATCACTGGGGCAACGATCAGGAGCGTGACTTTCAAATCCTTTGGTGAGAGGAGCAGTGGAATGACCCCACGAGAGCGGGTAATGCAGGCGCTGAGAGGCGGGCACGCCGACGTGGTGCCCTTTACCATGTACGAGAGCAAGGCGCCGCAGTGTGTGGCCGAGCGCGAGATGCGCAACCGCGGGATGTGCATCGTCTTTCGCACGAATGTCTTCAAGACGGTGCGCCCGAACGTCAAGGTCACGCAGGACGTCTACTACGAGGGCGAGCGCAAGTTCGTCCGCACGCGCTATGAAACGCCGGTGGGCGTGGTGAGCACGGTGGATGAGCCGGTGGGCTTTACTTCCTGGCACCACGAGCGGATGTTCAAGACCCCGGACGACTACAAGGTGCTGCTCTTCCTGATCCAGGACGAAAACTATGTGCCGACCTACGACTCTTTTGCGCAGAAGGAGCGGCAGCTAGGCGACGACTTTGTCTTGCGCGCCGGCTTTGGGCTGGAGCCGATGCAGCAGTTCATCTCGGGCGGCTATCTCTCCATGCAGGACTGGTGCATGCAGTGGATGGAAAACCGCGACGAGGTGCTCAAGCTGTACGAGGCCCAAGTGCAGCAGCGCCGCAAGATCTATCCGATCGTGGCGCAATCGCCGGCGTCGCACGCCAACTATGGCGGAAACGTGGTGCCGACCGTGATCGGGCTGCGCAACTTTCAGGAGTACTATGTGCCTCACTACAACGAGGCGGCCGAGGTCATGCACCGCCATGGAAAGCTCATCGGCTGTCACTTTGACGCCGACTGCAAGCTCCTCTCCAAGGCCATCGCGGAGACCGACCTGGACTATATCGAGGCGTTCACTCCGGCGCCGGACACGGACATGTCTGTGGCGGATGCGCGGGCAGCCTGGCCGGATAAGGTGCTGTGGCTGAACTACACCTCGTCCGCGCACCTCAAGTCGGACGAGGAGGTGGCAGAGATCGCCGCGGACCTGGTGAACCAGGCGGGGAGCCCTGATGGCGTGATCATGGGCATCACCGAGGATATCCCAGAGCACCGCTGGCAGGATAGCTGCCGCGCCATCATGGATGGTCTGGATCGGCACGCTCGAGAGCACCCGGCGCTCTACCGATAGACAACACAGCTCCGGACCCAAACTGGGCCCGGAGCTGCTTTTTCCCTCTATTCTCCCTACTTGATGAGCCGGTCGAAGGTGGCGGCGTTCTCGGCGATCATGTTGGGGTTGTCGCCCAGGTAGTGGCCGATGCAGGCGATATCGTTGGCGCGCATGGTCTTGGCCAGGAATCGCCAGCCCTCGTCGATGGGCTTGTTGCCCCCAGCAAAGACCTTGTAGTGCGCCACCGGCCAGGGGATGGTCTGGATCAGCTCGCCCATCTCGGTGCGATGGCTCTCCTCCCACTTTTCCACCGCGCCTGCGACGTGGTGCGGGTTGTTGGCGCGGGGTGAGGGGTCATAATAGCAGCACATCTGAAAGTCGAGCGGCACGTTATCCCGAATCCACCGGTGCACCTCCACCGTATGCCCGGCCAGCCCGGCGGGTACCCCGGCGTCGCGGATGGCCAGGACAGCGTCCTTGATCATCTGCAGTTGCCCCTGGGCATACCAGAAATCCACGATGCCGCCGTGGATATAGACGCCCTTGGCGCCCATCCGCACGGCCTGCTTGGCGGCCTGAATCTGATCCTGGTACTCGCTGGCGGTCTGGCCCACCCACTGGATCGCTCCGCCTTCGTCCCAGTACTCGAGCATCAGGCGGCTGACGTGGCGATCGGTGCGCCCAAAGAAGGTATTGACCCCGGCGGCCTCCGCCTTGCGCAGGGCGTCCTTGATGTTGCCGGCGGAGTAATAGTGGATCATCTCCTGGTCCCGCTTGGGGCTCTGGTGGGAAAAGCCGCTGAAGGGGTTGCCGCCAATGACCAGGCGGGAAATCTCGATGTTGCCGATCTGGACCTTGCGCATCGCGTCTATCTCCTGTCAGGTAGTGGATTGCGGGAGGTCGCCGCTCTCGCGGCGAGGGCGCGTCCCGGTAGTCGTCCCATTGTAGCCCGATTGCCCCGCTGCGCCAAAAGCTAGCGAGTGCTCGACGACAGATCCAGCAGCCGCGCGGCATTGCGCCAGAGGATCGCCTCACGCTGATCGTCGGTGAGGTCGGCGCCGACGATCTTGCCCAGGCAAAAGTCCAGGTCCGAGTTATCCGTGCCAAAGAGCACCCGCTCGATGCCCACGGCATCTACCAGCGACTCGATGCTGTCCCTCTCGGCGAGGGAGCCGCTGGTATCCACAGAGATGTTGGGGCAATCGCGGGCGACTCGGACGCCATACTCCCAATCGCCGCCGAGGTGGGCCATGATGAAACGCGCCTTCGGATGGCGCCGGGCCAGTCGGCCCAGGTGCATGGGCGTGCTCTCGAAGGGCAGGTTGCCGCCCGAGACGCTCTGCCCGCCCACCTTGACCCAGCAATGCACCAGGAGCGGGATGCCGTAGGCGGCGGCCGCCTCCACGATGGAGTCCACACGCGGGTCGTCGGCGTAGGTGGCTACCCACAGCTTGACGCCGCGGAAGCCCTGCTGTTCCACGCGCTGGCGCAGTTCGTCCACGGCCAGGCTGCCGTGCACGGGATTGACATAACAGAAGCCAACCACATGCGCGGGCAGCCGCTGCATCAAGACGTGGACGGCGTCGTTGCTGAGGCGGATGTCGGCAGGGCTGGGATAGTAGCCGCCCTTGAGGGTGGAAACCCAGAAGTGGTCCGTGAGGCCGCGCTCGGCGCGCTGGACGAAGGTGGCCGTGTTGGTGGTCCCGAACTCGTGGTGGATGTGGGTGTCGATCAGCATGGGGCGCCTCCCAGGCCCAGAAGTGCGCGCGCGTTGCCGCCGATGATGGACGCGCGTGCCGCCTCGCCGATATCGGCCCGTTGCACTTGCAGCAGGGCGGACTCGGGGTAATAGAGGGGCAGGCCCGAGCCATAGGCGAGATGCTCTGCGCCCAAGACCTCCACCATACGCGCCAGTTGGAGCGACTTGTAGGAGGTGGTGAAGAGCGTCGCGGCGCGATCGCCGAGGAGGGGGGCAAGGGGCGTCGCCTCCGCGGGCAGGTTGGCGTTGCAGATGGCGATGGGCAGGTCGGGAAAGGCCTTCAGCAGATAGGCCATGTCGTCGGTGGGCAGGGCGGGCACTTGCATGAGCAGCGGATGCGAGCGCTCGTCTTGCAGCCGGACGAAGAGCACCGCTGGGAGCCCCAGCTCTCGCAGCGCGCCGCAGAGCGCCGCGGCGCCATCGTCATAGACGCGGTAGCCGTGGTAGATGGGCGCCAGCCCGCAGGCGACGCAGCCCCATTCCTCGGCCATCTGGCGGAGATCGCGTTCCCAGCCGGGGAAGGCGGGGTTCACCATCGCCAGGGGCAGCAGGTCTGGGTGGTCGATCCCCAGCTCGTCGAGCATCTCGCGGACGCCCTCCGCGGGATTCTTGTAAAAGATGCCCTGGAGGGGCGCGGCCAAGGCTTGGCTGGCGCCGGTGCGGGCCAAGAGGCGGTGAACGCCCTCCGTCCCCCCATGGCGCAATCGCCGGAAGGGCCACTGGCCGAGATAGACGTTGAGATCCAGTATCACGATGGACACCTCTTGGCTCACAACTCGCGGGTTTCACGGGCGAGCGCGCGCCGCTCGCGGCGATAGATGCGGACCATGGTCCAGACGGCCGCTGCCCCCATCAGCAGGGCCACGTCGCGCCACACGCCACGCCAGTCCAGGGGCAGTTGCGTGGAACCTCCGGGCAGCGGCTCCGCCTCGGGGGCGATGTGGGCGCACAGGAAATCGGTGATCGGCATCGAGTATCCGGAGGCGCTGGACAGCTCACTGAACTCCTGGGCGAGGTGCGCGAGCTCTTGACGAGCACCGTGCGCATGGGAGAGGCCGTGCTGCGCGGCGGGGGTGCGCAAGCGGCGTCGCGCGACATACACCAGGAGCGGCTCCGGCAGCCAACGGAGGAGCCGGAAAAAGAAGGGTGTGGCCGTGACGCCGGCAGCGCGCAGCGCGCCCATGCTTTCCCGCAGGCTGCGAGCCAGCATCACCAAGGCGTCGCGAGTATCGGCCAGGCGCGCGACGTCCATGTCGGTCATATAAGTCGCGCCGGCCAACGGCAGGATAAAGGCGGCATGCGACTTGAGCCAGTCGTCGATGCGGCGCTCGAGCAGCGCCGGGGTGCCCGCCTGCCGAAACAGGGCCATGGCCTCGGGCAGGCGCGCAGTTGCTTCGGGATACGGCGCGCCGACGATCACCGGAAAGCGGCGCCCCTTCCGCGAGTCCATGAAGCGCACGAGGTTGCCTTCCCGCGTGCCCGCTGCGCCGGGGAAGCCCATAAGGACGCGCTCGCGGCCCACGGCGGCGGCCAGCGCCTCGGGCCCGGCGGCGTTGTTACCGAGGAACAGGATGCAGGGAACCAGGTGGTTAGCAGAGAGCGCCGGCAGGATCTCGGCTACGCAATGCTTGGGCACCAGCGTGATGACCAGGTCATAGCGATCCTCGGGGCCCAATGCGTCCACCGCGTCGATGGTCATGGTCAGTCGTTCGCCGGTGATCAGGTCTTCCATCTCGAGGCCGCGCTTGCGGAGGTCGGCGAGGCGCTGGCCTCGCGCCAGCAGCGTCACATCATGGCCGCCTTGCTTGAGCCGCGCCGCATAGAGGCTGCCGATGACGCCCGCGCCGTAGATCAGAACCTTCATCTTGACCTCCTTCCTGAGGCGGATAACCAGTGTGCGCCCGCGGTTCTGACCCAGACCGCAGGGGTGGCCGCCGCTGCGCACTCGCTGGCGCCTCAAGCGGCAGTGTAACACGGGTGTCGCGAATCGCCAAGCGCGCGAGCCTGCAGGTTTGGCGATTCGGTGCAAGATGGTATCATGATCGCGGCAGCGCGCCAGCGGGCAAGCGTTGCCCCGCCCGGGCGAGATTCGGTCAGGAGGTGACGCGTGTCGTCATTCTGGAATCACAGATGGCTTTACATCAGCCGCACCGATCTGGATATCGAGTGGAAACAGTGCATCGAGGAGGGCAAGGATCCTGCGCCTCTGGCGGCCGAGTTCGCGCGCGTGCGGGCGCTCGATCTGGAGGACCGGCGCAATCAGCCAGCGGCCCAGACGCTGCTAGACAAGGCCGCGGCGCTGCCCCTGAGGGGCGACTATGGCTACGAGGAGCCGTCGGACCTGGAGGAAATCCGGGCGCGGCGGCCGAAGGGCGAGCCCTGGCGAGTCCTGCCGGCCAGCGACGAGGGGCTGCTGGACCGTGTGTACGGCGCCTGGCTGGGCCGAGTCTGTGGCTGCTTGTTGGGCAAGCCGGTGGAAGGCTGGCGGCGCCCGCGGATGTGGGGGTACCTGAAGGACGCGGGGCGCTGGCCGCTGAGCGACTATTTCACGTTGGCGGTGCCCCAGGCGGTGCGCGAGCGATACGAGCTCTCTCCCGCACGCGCATTCATTGACACCGTTGACCACATGCCCGAAGACGATGATACCAACTATACGGCCACCGGCCTCGCTATCCTGAGCAAGTACGGGCCAGGTTTTGCGCCCACCGATGTGGCGACCTTCTGGCTGAACAACATCCCGATCCTGCGGACTTGCACGGCAGAGCGCGTCGCCTACCGCAACCTCTGCCAACTGATCCCGCCTCCGCGCTCGGCGGTGGTTCGCAACCCCTACCGGGAGTGGATCGGCGCTCAAATCCGCGCGGACATGTTCGGCTATGCCGCGCCGGGGAACCCTGAACTGGCCGCCGAGTTGGCCTGGCGCGATGCCAGCATCTCGCACGTCAAGAACGGCATCTATGGCGAGATGTGGGTGGCGGCGATGCTAGCCGCCGCCCTCGTTAGCGATGACGTGTCGCAGATCATCGCGGCGGGGCTGGCCCAGATCCCGGAGCGCTCCCGACTGGCTGAAGCGATCCAGGAGGTCCTGGCGTGGCGTGTGGAGGGCATCGACTATGACGCTGCCGCCGAGCGGCTGCATGCGCGCTGGGACGAGAACCACGCGCACGATTGGTGCCATACCATCAGCAACGCCATGGTGGTGGCGATCGGGCTGCTGTGGGGTGAGAGGGATTACGGGCTGTCCATCTGCCGGGCGGTGCAGGCCTGCTTCGACACGGACTGCAACGGGGCGACGGTGGGCTCCATCGTCGGCGCGATGCTCGGCGCTAAGCGGCTGCCCGAGCGGTGGACTGCGCCGGTGCACGACACGCTAGAGACGGGAGTTGCCGGGTACCATCGCGTGCGCGTCGCCGACCTGGCGCGCGAGACGATGGGGGTGATCGAGCGGGTCAGAAACGGCTAGCAAGGGAGCGAGTATCGATGCCACCGAATATCCTGATCTACATGACCGACCACGAACGCGGGGACGTGCTGAGCGAGGGGAGCCCCTGCATTGCGCCTCATGCGGCGCGGCTGGCGGAGGAGGGCATCTCGTTCCGCCAGGCCTACACCCCCGCGGCGCACTGCTGCCCGTCGCGGGCGACCTTTATGACGGGCCTCTACCCAAGCCGCCATGGGGTCTACAACAATGTGCTCACCACCACGCGCATCCACTCGGGGCTGAAGGAGGGTGTGGTTACCTTCAGCGAGCGGCTGCGCGAGGTGGGCTACCACCTGGCCTATGCGGGCAAGTGGCACGTCAGCGCCGACGAGAACCCGGCGGACCGAGGCTGGGAGGAGCTGGACGTGACGGCCGTCAAGGGCAATAGCCACGACGCCGACCTGAGCCTGTGGCGCGAGGGCAAGGCGGCTGGCGACCTGGCCCCGGGGGAGCGCCAGCCCGGAGAGGTGCTCCGCCCTGGCTGGGGCAACTATCGGCTCTATGGCTCCTATCCCACCGCCGGCCCCAAGGGCCATGAGGAGCACCGCGACTATGCGGTGGTGCGCTCAGCCATCGAGGCGTTGCCGCGTCTGGCCGATGCTGGGCAGCCGTGGGTGCTCTTTGTGGGTCCGAGCGGCCCGCACGACCCTTATATCGTCCCGGAGCGGTTCGTGCGCATGTACGACGGGATCGAGATCCCATTGCCGCCCAGCTACCATGACAGCCTGGCGGACAAGCCGCGGATCTACCAGCGGGTGCGCGAGCAGGTCTGGAGCCAGCTTGGGCCCGAGGAGGTCCGCGAGGCGATCAAGCACTACTACGCCTATTGCACCATGCTCGACATGATGTTTGGAGAGGTGCTGGAGGCGCTGGCAGCCACCGGCCAGTCGGACGACACGCTGGTGCTGCGGATCAGCGACCATGGCGACTATGGCGGGGCGCACGGCCTCTTTGCCAAGGGGGTGCCGGCGTTCCGCGAGGCCTATCATGTCCCCGCCATCGTCCGCTGGCCGAAGGGACTGGCCCAGCCCGGGCGAGCAGTGGAGGCGTTCGTCACGCATGCCGACTGGGCGCCGACGTTCCTGGATCTGGCGGGGCTGGCGGCGCCGGAGCGCACGGCCGGGCGTAGCGTGCTGCCGATCCTGCGCGGCGAGACCCCCGTGGACTGGCCCGACGCCTTTCACTCCCAGTTCAACGGCGTCGAGCTTTACTACACCCAGCGCGTGACCATGACGCACCAGTTCAAGTATGTCTATAACGGCTTTGACTATGATGAGCTCTATGACCTGCGCAACGATCCCCACGAGATGCGAAACCTGAGTGAGCACCCGGGCTACCAGGGGATCAAGCGCGAGCTGGTGAAGCGCATGTGGCGCTTTGCCGACCAACAACGAGATCACCTGTTCAACCGCTATATCACGGTGGCTCTGGCGCCCTGGGGGCCGGCCATTGCATTGGAGGAGTGAGTCCATGTTCGTTCATCCCGGTGATCCCCGTCTGACCTGGCCGGGCGCCGTCTCGGTCGAGCAAGGAGACGGGTGGGTCATGCCCTGGCGCATCCCGCATGCCGACCGGATGCTCTATAACGACCAGCTGCTGATCCGGGCGGCCATGCCTTCCGGGGTGCGGCTCGCCTTCCGCAGCGACACCACCCATGTGGCCGGCGCGTTCGTTCCCGCCCCCGACATGGCGCCCATCGACATCTGTTGCGATGGCGAGTTCGTCGGATCCTGCCCGCTGGAAGGACAGCAGAGCTTTCGCTTCGATGGGCTGGCTTCGCGAGACAAGCTCATCGAGCTGTGGCTGCCGCAGGCGGATCTGCTGAAGCTGCAAGGGCTGGAGTTGAGCGAGGGGGCGACCTTGGTCCAGGCTGAGGACACGCGGCCTCGTTGGATCACCTACGGCAGCTCGATCACCCATTGCCGGACTGCCGCCTCGCCGACGCAGACCTGGCCCGCCATCGTGGCGCGCCAGATGGGGCTGCACCTGACGTCGCTGGGCTTTGGCGGGCAGTGCCACCTGGACCCGCTGATCGCGCGACTGATGCGGGATCTGCCCGCGGATTACCTTTCCATGTGCGTGGGGATCAACATCTATGGCGGGGCGTCGCTGGGGCCGCGGACCTTTCGCTGGGGGATCATCGGGTTTGCCGAGATCGTGCGAGAGAAGCACCCTGATACGCCTTTCGTGATCATGTCGCCCATCTACTCGCCGCCGCGGGAGACGGCGCTCAATGCCGTGGGTTTCACGCTGCAGGCCATGCGCGAGGAGGTGGCGGAGGCAGTGGCGGCGATGCAGGCGCATGGCGATAGGAACGTGCACTATGTGAACGGCCTCGCCGTCTTTGGAGAGGACCTGGGCCGCCTGTTGCCGGACGAGCTGCACCCGAACGCCGAGGGGTATCGGATCATGGGCCGCAGCTTTCTCGACGTGGCGGCGCGTCGCTACTTCGTATAGGCGGCCAGTCGCGCGAAAGGCTGGAGAGACATCACATGAAGCGACCGAACATCCTGATCATCCAGACGGATCAGCAACGATGGGATGCTGTGGGGGCTAACGGCAACGAGGAAGTCATCACGCCGAACCTGGATCGGCTGGCCGCGCAGGGCGCGACCTTTTTGCACCACTATGTGCAGAACCCCGTCTGCATGCCCAGCCGTGCCAGCTTTCTCCTGGGGCAGTACCCCTCCACCGTCGGCAGCCTGAAGAACGGCTCGCCGGTCCCGGAGGATGCGATCACCTTGCCGCGGATTCTGCGCAACTATGGCTACGTGAGCGGGAACGTGGGCAAGATCCACTTTTTGCCGCACGCCAACCGCGATCACCGGCAGATACACCCCGACTATGGCTTTGACCATATGGAGATATCGGACGAGCCGGGCTGCTATGAGGACGTATATCGCGCCTGGGTGCGCCGCAAGGCGCCCGATCAACTGCCTTACATCAGCCGGGTGCTTCCGCCGGCGGCGCAGGTCTACCGAGACGAGGTGGGGCCGCTGGAGGATTTCCCACACCCGGCCAAAGGCGCACCCGGCTATGGCATCGAAACCGCGGTGCGCAAGGACGTGACGCAGGCCGCCTTTGTGGCGGAGCAGACGATGGAATTCGTGCGCCAGCGCCGCGAGGGGCCGTTCCTCTGCATCGCCGGGATCTATGCGCCGCATAGCCCTTGCCTGGCGCCGCAAGAGTACCGCGACCTCTATGACCCTGGGCGGCTGAGCTTGCCCCAGTTTCCGCCAGAGGTCGAGGCCCGGCGCGCGGGCTCCACCTATACGGACGCCGAGCTGCGCGGCGCCAAGCATGGGTACTATGCCATGGTTAGCGAGGTGGATGCGCAGGTGGGGCGCATGCTGGCCTATCTGGACGAGCTGGGCATAGCCGACGAGACCATCGTGGTCTTTACCTCGGACCACGGGGAGTGGCTGGGCGAGCACCTTCGGTACGGGAAGGGCTACCCAGGCCACGACTGCGTCAGCCGAACCCCGCTCATCGTCCGCTGGCCGGGCGTGGTTGCGGAGGGCCGCCGGGTGGAAGCGGTGGTGGAGGCGATCGATGTGTTGCCCACCCTGTTGGCGGCGGCAGCGATCCCCACGCCGCCGCACCTGCAGGGCCGTTCGTTCCTCGACCTGCTGGAGGGACGCGCGCAGGAGGGCCGCGACTCGGCGCTGACGGAGGGCGATGGCTGGAAGAGCTTGCGGCTGCCTGGATTGCGCTACGTGGTGGAGGCCAGCGGCAAGGAGAGCCTGTTCGATCTGAGGCATGACCCGGGTGGCTACCAGAACCTGGCCGGCGAAGCGGAATACGCCGAGGCGCTCCACGACGCCCGGCTGCGGCTGTTGCAGCGCCTGTTGCAGATGGAGCGGTCGCTGCCGCGCACCTGGACCTATTAACCTGGAGGAGAACCACCTATGGATGTCTATCGCGAACTGGGCGTCGAGCCGCTGATCAACGCGGGGGGAACGCTGACCACGCTGGGCGGGTCGCTGATGCTGCCCGAGGTGACGGATGCTATGGCGGCGGCCAGCCGAGCCTTTGTGGACATGAGCGAGCTCCACCTGGCGGCGGGGAAGCGGATCGCTGAGCTGGTCGGCGTGGAGGCGGCGCACGTCACCTCAGGCGCCGCGGCGGGGATCGCCCTGATGGCGGCGGCTTGCATGACCGGGGCGGATGGCGAAAGGATCGCCCGCCTGCCGGATACGACTGGAATGAGAAACATGTTTGTCATCCAGCGGCCACACCACAACCCATTCGACCAGGCGCTGCGGCTGACGGGAGCCAGCTTTGTGGACGTGGCAGCCGATGAGGATGAACTGGCGAGCGCTCTGCGCCGGCCGGACGCCGCGGGAGTCTATTCCACTTTCGCTTGGTTCTGCCGGCTGCCGGTGCTGCCGCTGCCGAGGGTGGCGGAGCTGGCCCATGCGGCGGGATTGCCGCTGATCGTGGACGCCGCCGCGGAGGTGCCACCGCTGGAGAACCTGGCGCGCTTTGTGCGCGAGGGCGCCGATTTGGTGGCGTTCAGCGGGGGCAAGGCGATCCGCGGGCCGCAGTCCACCGGCTTTGTGCTGGGGCGAGCCGATCTGGTGGAGGCCTGCCGCCTCAACGACAGCCCGAACATGGCGATCGGACGCCCGATGAAGGCGGGTAAAGAGGAGATCGTCGCGGTGGTCAAGGCGGTGGAGCTGTATACGCGCAAGAACCACGCTACCGAGATGGCCGTCTGGGAGAGGCGGGTGGCGCACGTGATCGGTGAGCTGGCCGCGCTGCCGCATGTGCG
>JAAYEA010000432.1 GCA_012689325.1 Chloroflexota bacterium | reverse complement strand
GCGATTCCCGCCTTTCCCGCGCCGCTCTCCAACTGGTCCACAAACAGCTCGTAGTAGGCGCCGCGGGCGGCCAGCAGCGCCTCATGGGTGCCGGTCTCCACCATGCGCCCGTCCTGCAGCACCAGGATCCGGTCAGCGTGCCGAACAGTGGAGAGCCGATGCGAGGCGATGAGGACCGTGCATGACCGGCCCCACGAGGCAAGGCCCTCCAGGATGCGCTGCTCCGAGGTCGAGCTGATGGACGACATGGCCTCATCGAGGACCAGAATCCTGGGCTGCTTGACCAGGGCCCTGGCGATGGCGATGCGCTGCTTCTGCCCCGCCGAAAGGTTGCAGCCTTCCTCGCCAATCACCGTCTCGTACCCGCGCGGCAGCTCGTTGATGAACGAGTGGGCATCGGCCAGCCTGGCGGCTTCCTGCGCTTCCTCGTCCGTGCCCCCGGGCCTGCCAAAGAGGATATTTGCCCGAATCGAATCGTTGAGCAACATCGGGTCCTGCAGCGCGACGCCGATCTGCTCGCGCAGCGAGCGCTGGGTCACCTGGCGCACGTCGTGGCCATCCACCAGGATCTGCCCAGCCCAAGGATCGTAGAACCGCAGCAAGAGGCTGATGATGCTGGTCTTGCCGGCGCCGCTGGGGCCCACAATGGCCACGGTCTCGCCTGCCCGAGCGGAAAAGTCGATGTCCGCCAACACCGCCTTGCCCGAGTCGTAGCCAAAGGTCACCTTCTGCCAGCGGACTTCGCCCCGCGGATTCTCCAGGGGCACGGCGTCGGGGGCGTCGGCGATTTCTATAGGGGCGTCCATGGTCTCCAGGAGCCGGTCGATAGAGACCAGGTGCACAACGATGCCCGCATATATGCCGCCCAAGGACTTGAGGATATTCAGCAACTGCACGAGATAGAGGCTGAGGGCGATCAGAGTGCCGAGGGACAGATCGCCGCGGATAAGCTGGTAGCCCAAGTAGTAAGAGAGTCCCGTAATCACCAGGGTGTTGAGCACGCTGCCCGTGATGTTGGCATAGATAGTCATCCGGGTTCGCTCCAGGCCCAGGCGTAGCCGCTCCACCAGCCGTCGCACGTACCGATGCACCTCGGCCCTCTCCCGGCCAAAGGCTTTGATCAGCCGCGTGTGCGAGATGGCCTGCTGCAGCTCCGCCGAGATGACCTGGGATTTCTCGACCACTCGCCGAAAGATCGCCCGCTGCTTGTTGCCGAAATAGTGCGCGTGCAGGTAGAAAAGGGGGGCCACGGCCAGGATGAGGAGAGTCAAGCGCCAGTGCAGCCACAGGCTGATCGCCAGCAGCCCCACCAACTGCACGGCGGTCACCAACACCGAGGGAATCGTCGAGACAACCAGCGCTGCGACGCCCTGGATGTCGGCATCGCTGCGATACATCTGCTCACCGGTGGACCGCGTCTGGAAGAAACGCAACGAGAGCTTGTGGAGATGCCGATAGTAGTGGCGCTTGATGTCCAGGTCCACCATCTGCTGGACGTAGGTTTCGAGGTATTGCCTGATCACGCCCAATAGGCCCGTCACGAGCCAGATAACGCCGCCCGCGATCACCAACGCATTGTAGACGGACAGGTCCCGGGTGTTATAGGCATAGTCGACGGTCAGCCGCGCGAGGAACGGCGTGGCCAGGCCCAGGAGAGCAGAGAAGAACCGTCCAGCAAGGAGGGCCACCTCCTTGTCCAGATAGGGCAAGAGGTAGCGTCCGAAACGAATGACCTGGCGCACCCTGGTCTGGAACAAAGTCTCACCCTCCCTCAAGATGCACCATTCTACCAGCAATCGTCGCGCGCGTCCAAGTTGGCGAATCAGCAACACCGTCTATAGTGCAGGTGCAGACGATTCTCCGCGCGAGGTGGAAACTGGATCATGAGCACGCCTGAGGTGATTTCCCTGGGCAACATGCTGGTGGAGGTGATGCGGCCGGAGCTGGACGAGCCGCTGGATCAGCCAGGCTCGTTCGTGGGCCCTTTCCCTAGCGGCGATACGCCCATCTATGTGGACACCGTCGCCAGGCTGGGGCACTCCGCTGGCTTTATCGGCTGCGTCGGGCTGGATGATTTCGGCGAGTGCCTGTTGCAGCGGCTGCGCGGGGACGGCGTCGACGTCTCGCAGGTGCAGGTGCTCAAGGAGCATACCACGGGAGTCGCTTTCGTCGCCTACTTTCGCGACGGGAGCCGCCGGTTCCTCTACCACTGGCGCCATGCCGCCGCCGGGCAGCTCGCGCCCGAGCATGTGGACGGGGCCTACCTGGCCTCAGCCAAGTGGCTTCATCTGACCGGCTGCAACCTCGCCGTAAACGAGTCCGCGCGGGAGGCGTGCCTTCGCGCCTTGGCCTACATGCCCGCCGACGCGTGGGTCAGCTTTGACCCCAACATCCGGCCAGAGGTTCTCAGCGTGGCCGAGATTCGTTCCCTCTGCCAGCCGGTGCTGCAGCGAGCCAACGTGTTTCTGCCCAGCGCCGGTGAGGCGGCCATGTTCACAGGCGAGGCCACCGACGAAGCGGGCTGTCGCCGGCTGGCCGCGGAGGGCAAGTTGGTCGTGCTCAAGCAGGGCCCCCGCGGATGCCGGCTATTCACCGAGGGCCGCGAGGTCGCCGTGGCAGGCTTTCACGTGAACGAGGTGGACCCCACCGGCGCGGGAGATAGCTTTGGCGCTGCGATCACGGTGGCCTTGCTGGAGGGAATGGGCCTGGAGGAAGCTGGCCGTTTCGCCAACGCGGTGGGAGCGCTGGCCGTCACACGGAAAGGGCCCATGGAAGGCGCCCCGACCCGCCAGCAGGTGAGAGAGCTGCTGGCCAGTCAGGGCGCCCGCTGATAGTCCGGCGAGTCGCCTCTAGTTGTTGCGCGCTTGGGCTAACCCCGCTATCACGAGCTCGGAAGAAAGCACGTTCTGCACCTCGATGAGCCGGCGATAGAGGCCATCCTGAGCCATCAGCTCCTCGTGCGTCCCCATCTCGGCGATCCGCTTGCCCTCCAGCACCACGATGCGGTCCGCATTGCGAATCGTGGAGAGCCGGTGCGCGATGATCAGGGTGGTCCGGTTAGCCATCAATCGGTCGAGTGCCTGCTGGATCAGCACCTCCGTCTCGGTATCCACCGAGGAGGTCGCCTCGTCCAGAATCAGCACCGGCGCATCCTTGAGCACGGCCCGCGCGATCGAGATGCGCTGTTTCTGGCCGCCCGACAGCTTGACGCCGCGCTCCCCGATCTTGGTGTCGTAGCCGTCCGGCAGACCAACGATAAAGTCGTGCGCGTTCGCAACGCGAGCAGCCTCGATCATCTCGGCCTCCGTGGCATTGGGGCGGCCAAAGAGGATGTTCTCCCGAACCGTGCCATGGAACAAGAACACGTCCTGCAGCACGATGCTGATCTGCTGGCGCAGGCTCTGCAGCTTGAGGTCGCGCAGGTCCTGCCCATCCAGGGTGATAGAGCCCTCCACCGCGTCATAGAACCGCGGGATCAGGCTGGCCAGCGTGGTCTTGCCAACGCCGGTCGGCCCTACCAGCGCCACCACGCTCCGGGCCGGGATGTGCAGGTCGATGTGCTCCAGGACGTTCTCGCCGCGCGAATAGCGAAAGCTCACATCGTGAAACTCGATCTCGCCTTGCGCCCGGGCCGGCAGCGGCTTGGCTCGCGGTTGGTCTTTCACGTCGGGAACCTCATCCAACAGCTCGGCGACGCGGTCCGCGCCCGCCAGGGCCTCCTGGATATGCTCCCAGGCGCCGCTCAGGCTGCGCACCGGCTGGTAGAACATGTCCAAATAGAGAAAGTACGCCACCAAATCCTCGATGGGCAGCACCTGCTGCAGGGCCAGCCGACCGCCAAAGTAGATGACCACGATCGTGCCCAGGGACGAGGAGAGGTTGACAAACGGCTGAAACGTCGCCATCAGGCGCAACGCATGGAGCAGCGAATCACGGTAGCGGTTGATGCTTCCATCGATGCGCTTGGCCTCCACATCCTCTCGCGTGAAAGCCTGAATCTCGCGGATGCCGGACAGGTTGTCGTTGAGAGCGGCATTCAGTTCGCCGAGTTCCTTCTGGCGCTCGCGGAACGCTGGGCGGACGAACTTGGCAAACCCCTGCATGGCAATCACGATCAGCGGCATGGGAGCCATGACCAGCAGCATCAGCCGCCAGTTCATGCTCATGAGCACCGCGCCCACGCCGATGAGGGTGAGGACGTTCACCATGATGTCAGGAACGGCATGGGAGATGAGGCGCTCGAACATGTCCGAGTCGTTGACCATCCGGGACATCAGTTGGCCTGTCTGGGAGTCTTCGTAGAAGCGCAACGACAGGCTCTGCAGGTGCTGATAGATCTTGCGCCGCGCATCCGCCACCACGCCCCAGCCGGCCACATGCGCCATATAGCTGCTGAGGAACTGGAGGCCTGCCCGCAGCAGATAGACGACCAGCAGGGCGATCGAGAGGCGCGAAACCTGCCCGATGGATGCCTCGCTAAAACCCTGATCCTTGACGATGGCGATGAGCGTCCGGACCACCCATGGGGCGAGCAACTGCACGCCCACCAGGGCGATCATGCTCAGGATGGCTATCCCGAGAGGCCGGACATAGTTCCTGGCGTATCCAAAGACAAACTTGAGCGTTTTCAACCGGCGGTCCTCCCACACGTTGCTAAGCTGTCCCCGACAGCTCGAGAGCGGCCGCCACGGAGCCCAACACAAGGCTCGCGTGGCGAAGGTCTTCAACCTGGCACGAGATCTCAGTTTACCATAGTCCGGCCCTGGCACCAAATCGCGCGACCCGACTTGCCCGCGAGGGTTGCCGATAGCCCAAACCACGGCCACCCAGCTCATTTGACGCGAGGCGGGTTTGCGGCTATAGTGGCTCCCAATTCCGACCACTAGGAGGCCACTCATGAGCGACGCAGTCAGGATCGGGTTCATCGGGGCTGGCGGGATCGCCCGGCACCACATGAAGCAGTTGCTCGAGATCCCGGAGGCCAAGGTGGTCGCCATGGCCGAGCCGAGCGAGGCCAGCATCGCCAAGATGGTGGAGACCTATCCCCAGTTGAGCGACTGCAGGTTCTTTGGCGACTATAGGGAAATGCTGGATTCCCAGCAACTGGATGCGGTGGAGATCCATACCCCCCATACCCTGCACTTCGCCCAGGCGATGGACTGCCTGGCCAAGGGGCTCAACGTCCTGATCGAAAAGCCCATGGTCACCAACACCGAGCACGCCAGGGCGCTGCTAGCCGCCGCGGAAGGCAAGGTCGTGATCGTCTCCTATCAGCGGCACTTTCAGCCGACCTATCGTTATGTTAAGCAATTGATCGAGTCGGGCGCGTTGGGCTCGCTGCAATACATCGCGGCGCTGCAGAGCCAGGGATGGTACAAGGGCACCCGCGGCACCTGGCGGCAGGACCCGGCCCTGAGCGGAGGAGGGCAGCTCAACGACTCGGGCAGCCACCTCATCGACATCTTGCTCTGGACCACGGGCCTGGAGCCTGCGGAGGTCTACGCCACCATCGAGTACTATGATGCCAAGGTGGATATCGACTCGGCCATCGCCATTCGCTTTCGCAACGGCGCACGAGGGACCATCTCTATCATCGGCGATAGCCCGTTCTGGTGGGAGGATTTCTCCATCTGGGGCTCCCAGGGCGCCGTCCTTTACCGCAACGGCAAGCTCTACCACCAGGTCTTGGGCGGCAAGATGAACGAGGTGACGGACCTCCCCGAGGGCTCCAACCCGGATCGCAACTTTGTCAACGCCATCCTGGGCCGAGAAGAGATACAATCGCCCCCAGAGTGCGGCCTGCGCGTCATCCGCTTCACCGAGGCCGCCTGGCGGTCCGCCCGCGAGGGACACACCATCCTTATAGACTAGCGAGAGCGACGAACTTTGCCTGAGAACACATACGCGCAACCCTTGCTTCAGAGCATACTGGTCAAGCCAGCAGGCGCCGACTGTAACCTGGCCTGCGACTATTGCTTCTACCGCCCCAAGGCCTCTCTGTACCCGGATGCCGCGCATCCGCGGATGAGCGACGCCGTGCTGGAGAGCACGATTCGGCAGTATCTGGAAATCGCCGGGCCCCAGGCTGCTTTCGGCTGGCAAGGCGGCGAGCCCACGCTCATGGGCGTGGACTTTTACCGGCGAGCGGTCGAGCTGCAAAAAAAGCACGGGCGCCCTGGCCAGCGCATCGCCAATGGCCTGCAGACCAACGGCGTGGCGCTCAACGTGGAATGGGCCCAGTTCCTGCGCGAGTATCACTTCCTGGTGGGTCTGAGCCTGGACGGGCCCGCCGACCTGCACGACGGGTACCGCAGGACCGCGAATGGGCGTCCCTCGCACGCATTGGTCGCCAATGCTGCCCGGCTACTCAACCTGTACAATGTCGAGTTCAACGCGCTGGTCGTGCTCAACCCGCTGAATGTGCGCCATCCCGAGCGCGTCTACGAGTATTTTCGCTCCAATGGCATCTATCACCTGCAGTTCATCCCCATGGCCGAGGAGGACGAGCCGGGCCACCTGGCCCCCTATAGCATCACGGCCGAGCAGTACGGCGACTTTCTCTGCGCCGTGTTCGATCGTTGGCTGGTGAACGGCCAGCCCACAGCTTACGTGCGCCTCTTTGACGAGCTGCTGATCCGCTACGTGCGCGGCGAGTTCCCTTCCTGCACCCTGCGCGACTCGTGCGATAGCTATGTCGTCATCGAGCATAACGGTGATGTGTACGCCTGCGATTTCTTCGTGGAGCCGGGCTGGTACCTGGGCAACCTGACGGAGACGCCGCTGGCCGAGCTGGCGCAAAGCGAGAAGCGGAAGGCCTTCGCGGCCCGCAAGGCTCGCGTCTCCGCGAGTTGCCAGCAGTGCCCGTGGCTGACCTATTGCTACGGCGGCTGTCCCAAGTATCGCCTGATGGGCGGAGGCAGCATCGACGCGCCGGACATGTTCTGCCAGGGCTACCGTCGCTTTTTTGAGCACAGCCGCGGCACCTACGAAAAGCTGGCGGCTCGCTACCGTGGGCCGGTCCCTGGCCAGGATGATGCTGCGCCATCCCCCTCCCCCGCGCCATCGGCGCGTCCGGTGGGGCGCAACGACCCCTGCCCGTGCGGCAGCGGGAAAAAGCACAAACACTGCTGCGGGCGGCGCTAGGGCCAGCGCCATCGCGCGCCCGCACGCCAGCGCTCGCGCACCAATCGCACAAAGCCATCTCACCTGCGAGGCGGACATGCAAGCTGACATCGAAGACACCCTCCGCAGTCGCTTCGGACTGGCCTCTTTCCGACCTGGGCAGAAGCAGGCGATCCAGGCCCTGCTTGGCGGGCAAGACGCATTGGTCGTGATGCCCACGGGGGCCGGCAAGTCCCTCGTGTACCAGCTTGCTTCGCTGCACCTGCCCGGCCTGACGCTCGTCATCTCGCCGCTCATCGCCCTGATGAAGGATCAGGTCGACCAGCTCACGCGGCAGGGCATTCCCGCCACCTATATCAATTCCTCCCTGTCGCGCCCCGAACAGGAAGCGCGCCTGGCCGCGATGCGCGCCGGCGCACACCGGCTCATCTATGTCGCCCCGGAGCGGCTGCGCAGCGCGTCGTTCCGGGAGGCCTTGAGCAGGGTCAGAGTCAGCCTGCTTGCCGTGGACGAGGCCCACTGCATCTCGCAGTGGGGTCATGATTTCCGTCCCGACTATTTGCACATCGGTGAGGCCCGGCAGGCGCTGGGTGGCCCCTTATGCGCCGCCCTGACGGCCACGGCCACCAGCCGCGTGCAGCAAGACATGGTCACCGAGCTAGAGCTGAGCCAGCCCTGCCGCGTGGTGACCGGCTTCAATAGGCCCAACATCGCCCTGGAGGTCAAGTACACGCAGGGCGAAGCGGCCAAGCTGGGAGCCGTCCAGGCGTTGCTCGGGAGCGTGCGAGACGGAGCCGTGATCATCTATGTGGGATCGCGGCGCGAGGCTGAGCAACTCGCCGAGTTCGCCACGGAGGAACTGGGGCTGACGGCGGGCTATTACCATGCAGGCGCAGAGCCCGAACACCGCGCGCGAATCCAGGACGGGTTCATCTCGGGGCGTCTGCGTGTCGTTGCCGCCACCAATGCTTTCGGCATGGGCATCGACCGGCCCGATGTGCGCATGGTGCTGCACTACGACATCCCCGGCACCCTGGAGGCCTACTATCAGGAAGCAGGGCGGGCGGGCCGCGACGGCCAGCCGGCGCGTGCCGTGCTCCTCTATGATCCCAGGGATCGCGCGCTGCAAGAATGGTTCATCGCGCAAGAGGCGTTGACCAGCAAGGACCTCCGGCTGCTCTTTGATGTCCTTGCGCGCCAAGGGGCCACGAGCCAGCAGATCACCCTCGAGGCCATCTCGCAGGCGACCGCTTTCCCCTCGGTCAAGGCCAAGCTCGCCCTGCAGCGCCTCGAGCAGGCGGGCGGCCTGTCCAGGCAGGGCGACGAGGGCGTGTGGATGACAGTCCGGCCGGGCACATGGAACCAGCGCGCCGCCGAGGCGCAGATCGCCAATCAGGAGGAGCACCGACGGTATAGGCAAGAGCAGCTGGCCGAGATGATCGCCTATGCCGAGTCCAGCGACTGCCGGAGGCGCATCCTCCTGGACCATTTCGGCGACCGGGAGCCAGCGACGGCCCCCGTCTGCTGCGACAACTGCCAAAGCGCCCAGAACGAGAGCCAGGAAAGCGGGACTATTGCCCGTCTCTCGCGCGCAGAACGGGCGGCACTCATCATCCTCGATACGGTGCAGCGCCTGGAGTGGTCAGTGGGAAGAGGCACGCTGGCTCAACTCCTCAAAGGGTCGAGAGCCTCGCGCATGCAACAAGTCGGCTACGATCAAAACGTCTACTATGGCAGGCTAGCCGTCCTCCGCACCGGCGAGATAGAAGGGCTGATCGATCAGATGCTCCAGCTCGGTCACCTCAAGACGGTGGGCGGGATTCGGCCGGTCCT
>JAAYEA010000431.1 GCA_012689325.1 Chloroflexota bacterium | reverse complement strand
CTCTTGGCCGATGATGCTGAGGGTCTCGAACAGCGGCGGCGCGACGGCCTTGCCGGTGCACGCCACGCGGATGGTGCCAAAGATCGAGCGCGCCTTGAGCCCCAACTGGTCCACCAGCGGGCGCAGCGCCGCCTCCACCGCCTCGGCCGAGAAATCCTCGAGCCCCTCCAGCGCCGCGACGGCCGCCTCCGCGGAGCGACGCGCGTCCGCCGCGGTGCCCTTCTTGTCCACCAGCTCCGCCGGATCGTACTCGACATTGGCCGCAAAGAAGAAATCCACCATGGCCGGGGCCTCGGCCAGCGTCTTGATGCGCTCCTGGATCAGCGGCGCGATCCGCTTGGTGATCGCCAGGTCGGCCTGGAACCCCGCCTTTTTCAGGAAGGGGAGCACGCGCTCCGCCAGGTCATCTGCTGCGAGCTGGCGGATATAGTAGCCGTTGAGCCATTCCAGCTTTTCATAGGAAAAGCGGGCGGGCGAGCTGCTGATGCCGGGCAGGTCGAAGCGCTCCTTCAGCTCTTGCTCGCTAAAGACCTCGGTCTTGTCGTCGTAGGACCAGCCGGTGCGCGCCAAAAAGTTGACCATCGCCTCAGGCAGATAGCCCTGCTTTTTGAACTCGAGCACCGAGACCGCGCCATGCCGCTTGCTCAGCTTGCCCTTGCCGGTGGGCGAGAGGACGATGGGCAGGTGCACATAGATGGGCGGCGTCCAGCCAAAGGCCTGAAAGACCAGGATGTGGTAGGGCGCCGAGGGCAGCCACTCGTCGGCGCGCATGATGTGGGTGATCCCCATCAGGTGATCGTCCACGATGGCGGCCAGGTTGTAGGTCGGAAAGCCATCGGACTTGAGCAGCACCTTGTCATCGCGCAGCGAGGCGAAATCCACCGTGATGGTGCCGTGCAGCACGTCGTGGAAGGTGAGCTGCCCCTCCAGCGGAACGGCCAGGCGCACCACCGGCTTGATCCCTTGGGCTTCGAACTCGGCGCGCTCCGCCGGGGTCAGGTTGCGGCAGCGCCGGTCATAGCCGGGGGCCAGCTTGTCCCGCTTTTGCGTCTCGCGCAGCTCGGCCAGGCGCTCGGCGCTGCAATAGCAATAGTAGGCGTGGCCGCTCTCCACCAACTGGCGGGCGTACTCCTGATAGATCGCCGAGCGCTGCGACTGGAAATAGGGCTCGTGCGGGCCGCCCACGTCCGGCCCCTCGTCCCAATCCAGGCCCAGCCAGCGCAGGCCCTCCAGCAGGTCGCGCACCGCATAGTCCGTCGAGCGTTTGCGGTCCGTGTCCTCGATGCGGATGATAAACTTGCCGCCGTGGTGGCGGGCAAAGAGCCAGTTGAATAGCGCCGTGCGCGCGCCGCCCACGTGGAAATAGCCGGTGGGGCTCGGCGCGAAGCGAACGCGAACGGGATCAGACATGCGGCATCTACTCCTTACTCGAATTCCATCTTGCGGTGGCGCATCACCACGCTCTGCACCAGGCCGATACCGATGAGAGTCGTGATCAGCGACGAGCCGCCATAGCTCACCAGCGGCAACGGCAGGCCCGTGGCAGGCAGCACGCTGAGGTTGACGCCCAGGTTGACAAAGCACTGCACAAAGATCATCATCGCCACACCGCAGGCGATCAGGCGCCCAAAGCCATCGCGCGCGATGGACGCCGCTCGCAGTATGCGCCAGAGCAAGAACACGAACAGCGCGAAAAGCAGGATCGAGCCGACGAAACCGAGCTCTTCGGCGAAAACGGAAAAGATAAAGTCCGTGTGTCGGACGCGCAAAAAGTGCAATTGGCTCTGCGTGCCTTGGCCCAGCCCCTTGCCCCACACCCCGCCCGAGCCGATGCTGATGAGCGCTTGAATGACGTTATAGCTCTCGCCCGAGGGGTCGCTCTGCGGGTTGAGGAACGCCAGGATGCGGCCCTGCATGTATTCTTCGAGCCTGAACCAGACCGCAGGCGCGGCCACGAGCCCCGCGGCCCCGATCAGACCGAACTGCCAGATCGGAATGCCCGACGCCCAGGCCATGCCCGCCCAGATGCCCACCATGATCATCGCCGTGCCCAGGTCAGGCTGCAAGTACACCATGCCCACGGGGATGGCGGTGAGGACCAGCGAGACGAGCAGGTGCGTCGGCTGATGGATGGTCTCGGCATGGTCCGACAGGTACTTGGCCAGGATCAGGATCAGGACGATCTTGATCAGCTCCGAGGGCTGCAACGGGAATAGGTACAGGTCAAACCAACTCTGCGCGCCGCCGCGAATCTGCCCAAAGACAAAGATCAGCCCCAAGAGCCCGAGCCCAAAGACATAGATAAAGCGCGAGGCGCCCCGATAGAAGCGGTAATCGATGGCGGAGACGACGGCCATGAGGATCAGCCCCACGGCGCCATAGACCGCCTGGCGCACCACAAAGTCCTCCCAAAAGGGGGTGGCGCCGGTGGGGTCCAGGGTCGCGCTGTGGATGGCCGCCAGGCCGATGGCCATCAGGGCCAGCACCGCGCCCAAGAGCGGCCAGTCGACGTTCCGCCAGATGCGCCGGGTCATGAGGTCGCAGCCCCGCTGCGCGAGGGCGCCCTGGTCGCCGGACGCGCCCGCCGCCGCATGCCCAAGAGGGGGATATTGGCCTGCAGCCGGCTGCGGCCTCGGGTCTGCGAGATGGTGACCTCGATGCCCTCAGTCTCGTCAATGATCACGTGCTCCGAGATCACGGCGATGATCTCCTGGCGGAGCGTCTCCAGCAGCTCGGGCGAGACGTCGGTGCGGTCGTGGATCAGGACGACGCGCAGCCGCTCCTTGGCCAACTCTTTGCTAGCTACCCGACGCTCGTCCTTGCCGAAAAGCTTGTTCAGCAGTTTCATCTTGCCTCCTCAACGTCGCGATATCTAGCCAGATCGGAACCAGCTCAGGATCCGGTTGAACATCCCTGGCTTGGAGTCCAGATCGAGGAACGGCACGTTTTCCCCCATGACGCGGCGCGCGATGTTGTGGAAAGCCCGGCCCGCCGGGCTGGTACCGTCGTAGGCGGCGGGGGCGCCGCGGTTGGTCGAGACGATGATCTCTTCGTCATCGGGCACGATCCCCAGGAGGTTGATCGCCAGCACCTCGATGACATCCTCGGTGCTGAGCATATCGCCCTGCTTGACCATGGCGGGCTTGATGCGGTTGATCACCAGGCGCGGCGGGTCTTTTTCCGCCGCCTCCACCAGGCCGATGATCCGGTCGGCATCCCGCACCGCCGACACCTCCGGCGTCGTGACGATGATCACCTCGCTCACCCCGGCGATGGCATTCTGGAAGCCCTGCTCGATGCCGGCGGGGGAATCCACCAGGATAAAGTCGAAATCGCGATGCAACTGGTCGATCAGGGCGCGCATATCGTCCGGCGTCACCGCGGTCTTGTCGCGTTTCTGAGCGGCGGGCAACAGGTAGAGGCTTTCCATGCGCTTGTCGCGGATCATGGCCTGCCGCAAGCGGCAGGTGCCCTCCACCACGTCCACCAGATCATAGACGATGCGGTTTTCCAGGCCCATCACCACGTCCAGGTTGCGCAGGCCAATGTCCGCGTCGATGGCGATCACGCGCTGCCCGCGCGAGGCCAGGGCCACGGCCAGGTTGGCCGTGAGGGTGGTCTTGCCCACCCCGCCCTTGCCTGATGTGATGGTGATTGTCCTAGCCGGCATATGCGCCCTCCCAACCGGTGATTCCCCCATGATGACCCGCCGGCCCCCTAGGCCGACGAGCTTTCGTCCCACGGCTCTGCGACGATACTGTCCCCTTTGACCAGCGCGACCTCGGGCCGGGATGGCTTTTTGCCACGCTCTTCCGGCGCGCGGGCGATATGGTTGCCGATGCGCAACTGCATGGGCCGCATCTGCAGGGCGCAGACCACCGCGCCGTCGTCGCCCACCGCTCCGGCGTGGACCACGCCGCGCAGCTTGCCCCAGATCACCACATCCCCACCGGCGATGACCTCGCCGCCGGGGTTCACGTCCCCGATGATGACCACGTGTCCAGGATGCTGCACCGCCTGGCCGGAGCGCACCGTCCGGCGCACCAAAACGCCCTGGCTGGGCCCCAGTTCGGGCGCGGGCGCTTCCACCGGGGGAGGCGCGGCAGGCGCCGGGCGGCTCTCGGGCTGCTCGCCCGATACGGCGCGGGTCCCCACCTGGCGGGCCACCTCGCGCGTGCGCGGATCGGAGGCCACCACCGCGTAGAGGCCCATGTCATGCCGATTGATGATCTCTTCCAGCGCCCGCAGCTCACCCTCGGAGACGAGTCGGTCCCCCACGTCCAGGGTCACCCGGCTGCCGGCAAAGAAGGACGCCGTGGCATGCAGGCGTTTGGCCAGGTCCTCCAAGAGCTCGTCCCAATCGCCCTGCGCGCAGACAATGGAGACCCCCTCGCGGGTCCCCTTGATGATCACTCCCGTCGACCGGTTTAGCGCCGAGGTATCTCTGGCCATCGTCTCGTACTCCGCTCAGGCTCGCTCATCCACGATGCGGGCCCCGGCTGCGCCCGCTAGGGTTTCGGCGTGGGCGTCGGCTCGGGAACCTGGAAGTAATGTCGCAGGATCTTGGAGGCCACTGGCACGGCCTCCAGCGCGCCCTGGCCGCCATCCGCCAGAAACACGACAATGGCGATTTCGGGGTTCTCGTAGGGCGCGAAGGCGCCGAACCACGCATGGGTCGGCAAATGGCCCTCGGCGTCCCGCTCGCCAGGGAACTCGGCGGTGCCGGTCTTGCCCGCCGCATGAATCTGCGGCAAGTCTAGCTCGAGCAGGATGGCGGTCCCCGCCTGCACCGCGGCGCGCATGCCCTCTCGCACCAATTGTATGTTTCCATCCGATATTGGCAAGTGGCGGATCACCTGCGGCTGGTAATCTCGCACCACCTGGCCATCCAGGTCCACCACCTGGCGAACCACCTGCGGGCGATAGAGGGTGCCGCCATTGGCGACCGCGGCCACGGCGTTGAGCAATTGCAGCGGCGTGGACAGGATATAGCCCTGGCCGATGGACATGTTGTAGGTGTCGCCCGTCACCCAGTTGGCGTCATAGTTTTCGCGCTTCCAGCGCTCCGAGGGCACCAGCCCGGCCACCTCGCCCGGCAGATTGATCCCCGTCGGCGCGCCAAAGCCGAATTGCCGGGCATAGTCGGCCAGCCGCGTCAGCCCCAGCCCCTTGAAATCGCCGAACCCGCCGCCCACGTTGTAGAAATAGATGTCGCAGGATTGCATGAGGCCCTGGCGCAGGTTCACCACGCCATGGCCTGCCGGGCGCCAGCAATAGAAGGGCTGCGCCTGGGTGGGGTCGTTGGGGAAGAACTGGTTGGGCAGCCACATGATGCCGCCGCAGGTGAAGGTGGTGCGCGGCGTGATCACGCCCTCTTCCAGCGCTGCGCTGGCCGGGACGATCTTGAAGACCGAGCCAGGGGGATACTCGCCGCCGACGGCGTGGTTCAGCATGGGGCTGAGCGGGTCCGTGCTGAGCCGCTCATAGTCCGCATAGGAGATGCCGCCGGAAAAGAGGTTGTTATCATAGCTGGGCAGCGAGACCATGGCCAGGACCTCGCCGTTCTGCGGGTTCATCACGATGACGGTGCCGGAGGAGGCGCCCACCAGCTCCAGGCGCTCCTGCAAAGCCTGCGCCGCCACCGCCTGAAGCCCCACGTCCAGGGTCAGGATCAGACTATCGCCCGCCTGGGCGTCCCGGGTGGCCAAGAGCCCCACTTCGCGCTCGAAGGCGTCCACCTCGACATGCTTCTTGCCCTTGCTGCCGCGCAGCTCCTCTTCAAAGGAGAGCTCGATGCCGGTCAGGCCGACGGTGTCGTTACGCTCATAGTCGGCGCTTTCCTTCGCCAGGTAGCTATCCAACTGGCCCGCGGGGATCGCCCCCACGTAGCCCAGCCAATGCGACGTGAGCGGCCCATGAAGGTACTGCCGCAGGGGCTTGATCTCCACCAGGACGCCGGGCAGGTTGAGATGCTCCTCCTCGGCGACAAAGGCCAACTCGCGGGAGACGCTGGGCAAGATGGTGACCGAGGCATTGGCGTTGAGCTGCCCCGTGGACACCTGCTCCAGGACGCCATCGATCTTGGCGCGAATCTCGTCGGCCCTCAGGGTGGCCACCGGGCCCTCGGCGGCCTGAACGGCGCTCGGGCTCCAGGGGCTGGTCGCGGCGGGCTGCTGCGCCTGGGCCGCCAGGGAGGCCAGCCGATCGCAGAGCGCGCCGAGCTCGGCCTCTTCCTCGGGCAGGCTGGAGGGGACCACGGCCAACGAAAAGCTGGGGATGTTGCGGACGAGGATGGTGCCGTTCCGATCATACATCACGCCGCGCGGAGGATCCACAGAGACGAGGCGAAAACGGTTCGTGTCGGCCATCCGCGCGTAGGTCTCGCCCTTGCCGATCTGAAGCTGCCACAGCTTGGCGCCCAGCACGACGAAAGCGGCCAGCAGGGCGATCCGAAGGCCAATGAGGCGGAACGTGGCTCTACCTTCGTTCATCATCACCCTCTACCATAACACGGGCTGCCGTGGCGCGGCTGAGGAGGCCTCCTCTTCGGCCTCGGGGCGGGAAGGCATCCGCCGCACCAGCGGATAGGCCAGCACCGCCAGCCCGCCGCTCAAAAGCGCCCCCGGCAGCACCACGCGCAGCAGATCATCCCACCAAATCAGCGGATGCCCCCCGATCTGCAAGAGGAGCATCAGGACAAGGTCATGGGCAACGCTGGCCGCCGCCACCAGCGCGGGCAGAAACCACTGGGCGTGGATCGTTCGCCACAGACGCAGGCCAGCCAGTAGGCCCGCGACGAGCAGCGCCAGGGAAGCGGCGCCCAGCGGGGCCCCCGAGAGGAGGTCCAGCAAGATGCCGCACATCAGGGCCCAGATGCTGCCCTCCCGCGCGCCGTACATCAGGCTCCAAACCACCACCACCAACAGGACCAGGTTGGGTTTGATGCCATGGAGCGAGAAATGCGGCAGCAAGACGACCTGCAAGATGACCAGGATGACCACCAAGAGCGCCCTAACGTAAAGCTTGATCTGGGGCCTCCTCTCGCCTCACTGGTCCGCAAAGTCGATGGGGGTAAAGTTGCGGATGACCAGGACCACTTCCAGCCGGTAGAAATCCACCGCCGAGCGGATCTCGGCCTCCTGGAACATGTCCACATCGTTCTGGCGAACCGAGGTGATCTGGCCGATCACCAGGTTCTTGGGCAAGTTCCCGCCGAGGCCGGAGGTAATGACGATGTCGCCCTCTTGCACCGGGTCGCCCTGGGGGATGAAACGCATGGTCAGGTCGGAGGGCAGATGTCCCTGCACCACGCCGGTGGCCCGCGAGCGCTGGATCATGGCATTGACCGAGCTGGAGGCGTCCACCAGGAGCAGCACCTTGGACCAGCGGGCGTTGACCTCCGAGATGCGCCCCACCAGGCCGCGCGACGAGATCACCGGCATCCCTTCCTGGACGCCATCATCCTCGCCGCGGTCGATGATAAGATAGCGCACCAAGTTGGTCGGCTCGTAGCCGATCACCTCGGCGGCCAGCATGTCGAATTCGGGGTTAGCTTCTTTGAAACCGAGGTGCTCGCGGAGGCGTTCCAGCTCGATCTTGGCTTCTTCCAGCTCGACGGTCTTGAGCATCAGTTGGCTGACCGTCTCTTCCAGCTCGCGCTTTTGCGCCTCGAGCTGTTGCATCTGGGTCAGGCCCTCGAAGCGTTGGGCGACGCCGTTCACCGCGCGGCTGACGGCATATTGGGCGGGGATCACCACGCTCCCCACCAGGTCATAGACCGGGCCCAGGTGGCCCGTCTGCTGCAACAGGAGCATGATCGCCAATCCCAGCGACAGGAGCAGGAGGACGATCGTGGATTTATCCTTTTTCCAGGTCGGCATGCCGTCGCCTAACCAGACACTCTAGGGCTTGGGGCGGGTCGCGCGCTGCGTCGTCGCCAGAACCTTGAAAAGCTTTTCGGGGTTCTCCAGAATCTTGCCCGTGCCCCGCACCACGCAGGTCACGGGATCCTCGGCCACCCAGACGCGCATCTTGGTTTCTTCGGAGAGCCGCTCCGGCAGCCCCTGCAGTTGGGCGCTGCCGCCGGCCAGGGCGATGCCCTGCTCCATCAGGTCGGCCACGATCTCGGGCGGCGTCTCGTCGATGGCGCTGCGGATGGCCTCGACGATGATGTTGATCGGGCCAGACAGCGCCTCGCGAACCTCGACGCTGCTGATTTCCACCGAATCGGGCAGGCCGGTGATGAGGTTACGCCCGCGGATGGTGATGGTCTTTTCCTCGGGCAGGGGATAGGCGGAGCCGATGGCGATCTTGGTGCGCTCCGCCATCCGCTCGCCGATCAGCAGGTTATACTTTTGCCGGGCGTAGCGGATGATCTCCTGGTCCATGCCATCGCCCGCCACGCGGATGGACCGGCTGACCACGATATCCGAGAGCGAGATCACCGCGACTTCGGTGGTGCCGCCGCCGATATCGACGATCATGCTGCCCAACGAATCGGTCACCGGGAGGCCGGCGCCGATGGCGGCGGCCATCGGCTCCTCCACGGGAAAGACTTCGCGCGCGCCCGCGCTCAGGGCAGCATCGCGCACCGCCCGTTTTTCGACCTCGGTCACGCCGCTGGGAACGCCCACCACCACCCTGGGGTTGGAAAAGAGGAACCGGGAACGCTGCTGCGCCTTGTTGATGAAATAGTGCAGCATCTTTTCCGTGACATCGAAATCCGAGATTACGCCATCGCGGAGGGGCCGAATGGCGACGATGCTGGCCGGCGTGCGGCCAACCATCTCTTTCGCCTCGGCCCCAATGGCCAGCACCTTTTTAGAGCGCTTCTCAATGGCCACCACCGACGGCTCGTGGATGACGATGCCTTGTCCCCGCACCAGAACCAGGGTCGTTGCCGTGCCCAGATCGATGCCGATATCGCGCGAGAACAGGCCGAAAAACGGGCGACGCCGAGCTACCACGTAATGTACTCTCCTTAGGCAGAAGCTAGGACTTGGCCTTGGTCTCGGGCTCTTCCTCGACCTTGGGCTTGGTGATGCGCTCAGGCTCCACAGCCGCCGGCGCTTCCTCCACAACCGCTTCCGCTTCCTCCGCCCGCATCGGAGAAATCGTCACGACCATCTCGTCCGCCTCGGCCAGCACCTTGATCCCAGCAGGCAGCACCAGGTCGGCCACCGTGATCGACTGATGGACCTCTGCCAAGCCGCTGATGTCCACCTTGATCTCGGGGATCAGGTCGCCAGGCAAGCACTCGACTTGCACGCTGTTGAGGCCCTGAATCAGGACGCCCGCATCGTGAGAGGCCGCCGGAGATACGCCAATCAAGACGATCGGGATCTCGGTGGTGATGACATCGGTCATGACCACTTCGTACAGATCGGCGTGGATCGGCTCGCCGGTCAGGATGTTACGCTGCACGTCACGAACCAAGATGTTCCGCGCCTCGCCCTGGCCATCGATGATCAGGCCGACAAGCTGCGTCATGCCCGCCTGACGCAGAACCAAGTCAAACTCGCGCTTGGGAAGCGCAAGCGATGCGTTTTGGGTCAACCGTCCGTAGAGGACCGCGGGGACCAGACCCTCCCGGCGAAGTTGCGAAACCTGCTTGCCCTTCACTTCTCGCGTCGTAGCAGAAAGCTGGAACTGTGCCATTTGCGCCAACAACTCCTTCTTCTATCTGTCTCGCCATCAAGGCGCGCTCTTCACAACAAAGCGCCGGGCTAATCGCACAGGCGCAGGCTTTACTCAGGCGAACAGCCCCAAGCTCAACCATACCCCCTATGATACATCATTGAGGATATCCTGTCAAATCGTCGCGGCTTGGGCGCCCGGTCGAGTTGCCGCCACGGGCGAACGGTGGTAGGATGGGAACAAGGCATGACCACCCTGCCTCCGTCGCCGCCTGCGCGGCGGAAACCCCAGACCCGGACAGGTGCCCCAACGTGACAGAACCGAGCGCGAATCGCCCTCGCCAGAGCCCCTGGCCCTCCCTGTTTGCCGCCCTCTTTTGCATTCTCTGCGCCTCTCTCCTGGCGCTTCTGGGCGACGCCATTTTGCGCACCTATCGCACCCGCAACCGCGGCGTGGAGCCGCCCCCTACCGCCCTTGCCGAAGCAGCGCGCGCGCCTTGGGGCGTGAACGTCGCCCTGGAGCAGTATGATGAGGCGGCGCTCGATGCCGCCCTGGCCGATATCCGCGCGCTGGGCTTGACCTGGATCAGGCAGCGCTTCCCCTGGGACCTGGGCGAGCCCCAGCCAGGGGAGTATGCCTGGGAGAGCTTGGACCGCTGGGTGGAAGCGGCGCGGCGGCACGGCCTGGCGGTTATCGCCGTGCTGGAGCGCTCGCCCGCCTGGGCGCGCCGGCCCGAGGATCGCGACAACGCCTTTGCCCCGCCCCAGGACGCCGCCCGGTTCGCCGCTTGGGCCGCCCAGGTGGCCGCCCGCTACGGCGATGGCATCGCCGCCTATCAGGTCTGGGACCAGCCCAACATCCGCCCGCATTGGGGCGACCGCGACGTCGATCCCGCCGCCTATGCCGAGCTGCTGAGCGCGGCCCATGCCGCCATCAAGGCCGCCGCGCCGGGGGCGGTGGTCCTCTCCGCGGCGCTGGCTCCCACCACCGAGCCCGGCGGGAAGAACCTTTCGGAGGTCGCCTACCTGGAGGGGATGTACGAGGCGGGGGCAGGCGCGCACCTGGACGCGGTGGGCGCCAAGGCCTACGGCTTTTGGTCGGGCCCGGAGGACCGCCGCGTCGATCCCCAAGTGCTCAATTACGCGCGGCTGATCCTGCTGCGCGAGGTCATGGCCCGGAATGGCGACCAGGACAAGCCCGTCTGGGTCATGGAGATGGG
>JAAYEA010000055.1 GCA_012689325.1 Chloroflexota bacterium | reverse complement strand
TCGGCGCATGACAGTCGGAGACAACGCGCCCCTTCTGCAAGCGGCCCGTTCGACGAGAGGACGTACACGACGGGCTCAAGCCTATGTGTAGTGCCATCGTCTCCACAAACGCCGATTACGCAGTCTCAAAACAGCTGGCCCCCTATCGGGCGAAAATTGACATGGCCGCGGGCGCGCCTTGGACAACGTGTTCATCGAGAGGCTTTGGCGCTCGGTCAAATACGGCCGGCATTCCATGCCGCCACGTCTACCTCTACGAGTACGAGACGGTGGCCGAGCTGGAGCAGGGCTTGCGAGGCTACTTTACCTTCTACAACCAGGAGCGCGCGCATCAAGGCCCATAACAGGCTCTAGGGATTCAGGGCCAGCCATCTCGCATGGCTGGCTTTTTGTCATCCACGGGCCAACGTTTCCCTCCGACAAGTGAACCTCCCTAGTCCCAAAATCGGTTGACAAACAAGGCAAGATATGCTATAATGTAAACCGACGAAGGAGGTGATCAACATGAGCTTGGACCAACGGATCAAACTGGCGCGCGACCGGGCGGGCTATTCGCTGCGCGCGCTGGCGGAGCGGGCGGGCGTCAGCCACAACGCCATCGCCAAGTACGAGCGGGGGGAGGACATCCCCAGCTCGGGGGTGCTGCTGGCGCTGGCCGACGCCCTGGGCGTCCAGCTCGACTATTTTTTCCGCGAGCACACCGCGACCTTGCAGCAGGTGCGCTTTCGCAAGGCGAGCCGCTGCGGGTTGGGGGAGCAGCGCCGGGCCGAGGGGGAGGCTCTGGAATACCTGGAGCGCTACCGGCAGGTGGAAGCGATCCTGGGCGACCCGCTGCCCTTCGACCGGCCCGATATCGCCTGGCGGGTCACGAGCCTGGCGGACGTGGAGCGCGTGGCCGAGGAGCTGCGGGCGGCCTGGGCGCTGGGGCTGGATCCCCTGGAGAACCTGGCCAGCGTGCTGGAAGACAAGGGGGTGCGCGTCTGCCTGGTGGAGGGCTGCGACGGCTTCGACGGCCTGGCCGCCTGGCTGGAGGACGGCCTCCCGGTGATCGCCGTGCGGCGCGCCATCCCCGGCGACCGCCAGCGCTTCGACCTGGCCCACGAGCTGGGGCACCTCTTGCTGGAGCTGCCGCCCGAGTGGGACGAAAAGCAGGGCGAAAAGGCGGCTCATCGCTTCGCCGGCGCCTTTCTGGCCCCCGCGCCCGCCGTGCGGGCCGAGCTGGGCGGCCGCCGCAGCGACCTGGAGACCCGCGAGCTCTACCTGCTCAAGCACAAATACGGCCTGAGCATGCAGGCCTGGGCCCGCCGCGCGCGCGACCTGGAGGTCATCTCCCAGGCGGCCTACGAGGGGATCTGCCGGCGCTTTAGCCGCAACGGCTGGCGCAAGGAGGAGCCGGGTGATCAGGCGCTGCCGGAAACGCCGCGGCGGATGGAGCAGCTCGTCTATCGCGCCCTGGCGGAGGACAAGATCTCGCGCGCGCGGGCGGCCGAGCTGCTGGGCGAGAAAACAGGCGCGCTCGAGCCTGAAACAGAACTGGTCGCGGCATGATCGAGGCGCCCGCGTTGTGCATCGCCGACGCCAACATCCTGATCGACCTGCACCACGGGGGCGTTTTGGCGCTCCTGGCGCGGCTCCCATATCGCTGCCTCATCCCCGACCTGGTGCGCGCCGAGCTGGCAAGCCCGCCTTCGGAGAGGATAGACGAGCTGGGCTTCGAGATTGCCGAGCTGAGCGGCGCCAGCGTGCTGGAGCTCTTTGCGCTGCGCCCCGCGCACGCTGGGCTGGCCGTCGCCGATCTAGCGGCGTTGCTGGTGGCGCGCGACCGGCGGGGCATCTTGCTCACCGGCGATGGCGCGCTCCGGCGGCTGGCGGAGCAACGTGCCCAGGCCGTGCATGGCGTGCTGTGGGTGCTGGACGAGATGGTGCGGCATGGCCTGTTGGCACCCGAAGGCGCCTGCACGGCGCTGGAGGCTGTGCTGGCGGGTGGGGCGAGGCTGCCAGAGAGGGCGTGCGCCAAGATGAGGGAGCGGTGGGCGAACCGGTGATCGGAGGATGAGCTTATGACCCTTGGTCTAGTTATTCCCACCCCGGAAGGGACGCTTCTCGCGGCTGACAATCGGGACACGTGGCAAGACCATTCCTATCATCCACCCCGCGAAATGTATCGCGATAACGTGGTTTGATTCGGTTGGAATTGGAGACACGCCTCGTTTCGTTCAGCAACTGCTGGAAGCGGCGTGGGTAGGTCCGATGGCAGTTGGCGGAGTTGCTGAGGCACCTGTTCTCTGGCCTGGTGCGCCGCCAACCTGCTGCAGGTGCCGTATCGGAAGCGCGGGCTGGGGTAGAGGGAATCCCTGGCTATATCCATCCGCATCCGTTTATTTGCGGCCAGGCTTGGCTGATGGTGCGAGAAAGGGTATAGTAGGCGCCAAATCTCGGCGGGGGAGACGCCGCCAGCCCAGGAGGTCCATATGCCAGGCATGATCGTCGCACCGCAGCCCATCGCCGTGGAGGAGGGGGCCAGGGTCCTGATGCGCGGGGGCAACGCCATCGACGCCGCGGTGACGTGCGCCGCGGTGCAGGGCGTGGTCAGCCCGCAGATGTGCGGCCTCGGCGGCTATGCCCTGTTGACCCTGCGCCTGGCCTCGCGGCGCGAGCCCGTCGCGCTGGACGCGCCAGCGCTGGCGGGATCGCGGGCCCGCCCCGAGATGTGGGAGGGGGCGGTGCTCCGGCCCAACCCCGACGGCTGGGGTTACTTTCTGCGCGGCAAGGTCAACGACATTGGCTACACCTCCATCTGCACCCCCGGCTGGGTGAAGGGGCTCGCCGCCATGCTGGCGCGCTGGGGGACCATCTCCTGGGCCCAGGCCCTGGCCCCGGCGATCCGCATCGCCGAGGAGGGCTTTGTCGTGGACGCCGAGCTGGCCGCGGGCTGGAAGAACCGCGCCGCGTACCCCGAGGCGTGCTCCCTGCTGGAGCGCATCCAGTCGAACGCGGAGGCGCGCCGCATCTATCTCCACCCCGACGGCGCACCCTACGAGGCCGGCGAAACGCTCCGCAACCCCGATTATGCCCGCTCCCTGCGCCAGCTTGCCGAGCGGGGGCCGGAGGACCTGTACACCGGCGACCTGGCCCGCCGCCTGAGCCAGGATTGGGCCGCTCACGGGGGGTTCGTCACCGCCGACGACCTGGCCACCTACCGGCTGCGCGAGCCCGCGGCGGTGATGGGGAGCTATCGCGGCTACACCGTCGCCACCGCCCCGCCGCTGCATGGGGGGCCGACGCTCCTGGCGATCCTCAACATCCTGGAGGGCTACGACCTGGCGGGCATGGGGCATAACTCGGCCGAGTACATCTACCTCGTGGCGATGGCGATGAAGGCCGCCTTCGCCGATCGCAACCCCCACCTGGGCGACCCCGCGTTCGTGGAGGTGCCGCTGGCCTGGATGACCTCCAAGGCGCGGGCGGCGGAGTGGCGGGGGCGCATCGACGCAGGTGGGCCCATCCAGGTCGCCTTCGCCCCCTCCGGCTCGCCCTCCACCACCCACGTGAGCGTGGTGGACGGCCAGGGGAATGGCGTGGCGCTGACCCACTCGCTGGGGTCGTCGTCGGGGGTCATCACGCCGGGGCTGGGCTTCATGGTCAACGACTCGATGGTCAACTTTTACCCGCTGGCGGGCCAGGCCAATTCCATCGCCCCGGGCAAGTCGCGCACCACCGGCATGGCCCCCACCATCGTCTACCAGGGCGGGCGCCCGGTGCTGGTCCTCGGCGCGCCGGGGGCCACGCGGATCATCACCTCGCTGGCGCAGGTGATCCTCAACGTGCTCGATTTCGGGATGAGCATCAGCGACGCGGTGCTCGCGCCGCGCTTCGACTGCCAGGGCGAGCGCATCCGCTGCCAGGCGCGCATCCCCGAGTGGGTCTGCGCCGAGGTGCGCCAGCGACACCCGGTGGAGCGGATGGCGGCCTCGCACGGGGGCCTGGGGCTCGTGCACGCCATCGCGATCGACCCCGCGACCGGTCGACTGTCGGGCGCGGCGGATGCCGGGGCGGGGGGCATGGCGCTGGGGGCCTGAGCCGCTAGAACGAGAGCAGGTCCAGCTCGCGCAGCAGCCGGAAGTAGCCCACCAGGAACTCGGTATCGCGCCGCCCGCTTTCCATCGCCACCAGATGGGCGATCTCGAGCAGGTTTCGCTTGCCGTCGGCCCAGTACAGCGCGAGGAGCGACATCTCCCGGCCGACCTTGTGGCGCTCCTGCCACGCGCGGATCTCCTCGCGCCGCTCAAAAGGCAACCGGTGGAGGTACTCGGCCACGGGGATGGGGCCAGGGAACTTTCTGGTTGGGACGATGCGTGCGGCCTGCTCTTCCCACGCGTCGGGCGGGCTCGCCGGCACCGCGGGGAGCTTGTCCAAGCCCAGCGCCCTGGCGCGCTCGGCGATGGCGTCCTCGGCCCTGGTCACCTCTGCCTGCAGGGCCTGGGCGGCGACGGTTTGGGCCTTCCCCAGCCAGCCGTCGGCGGCGGGATCCAGGCGTCGCAAGGTGGACAGCGCTTCCCGCTCGCGGTCGGCCCAGTACGCCGCCTTTTTCGCCAACTCCGCGACGCTCTGGGCCAGCTCCTCCCCCTGGGCCGCGGACATGGCCGCGGTGATCACGTCCTGGACGCGGCGCGCGATGACGCCCTGGTAGCGGGTGAGCATCTCCTGGGCGAGCCACTGCGCCTGAGGGGCACCCGCATGGGCCAGAAAGTAGGCGTAGGCGCTGGTCCCGATCCCCACTTTCGCCAGCATGGCCGGGCTGACCTTGTCCAGCGTGTCCTCCGAGGTGTGGTAGAACCGGTCGGGCCATTGGATGAGCATGGGCG
>JAAYEA010000430.1 GCA_012689325.1 Chloroflexota bacterium | reverse complement strand
GTGATCGACCGCCAACAGGGCTGGCTTGAATCGGTTGTGCTTGATGCTGGGATAGAGCAGCGCGGCGCCGATGCAATACTTGCTCAGGGCCATCGGCCGGGCGCCCAGCGCGCGGGCCCGCGCGGCCAACTCGGATTCGCGCCCTCGCCCCTCCTGTTTGACCTCGACGATGGCCACCGGGCCCAGGGCCAAGCGGCTCCCGGCGCCTCGGAAACGCACGTCCAGGTCCAGCGTCACCCGCTCGGGCCGGCGCTTGCTCACCAGCGTGATGCGGGAGAACTCGTTCCGCAGCACAGGCTGCAACAGCCGCGCATTCGAGGGCACGACGCTCTCCACAAACGCGACCGCCTCCGGCGTCAGCCGCGCCAGCGGCCCCGGCGTCTTGATGCGGTCCTTAACCGTGCGCCCCTTGTTCGTCCTGCGCTTGACCTCCAGGAAGGATACCCCCGATTCCAGGTAGGTCCGGCTGCGCACCTTGTAGCGCTCCGCCTTGCCCATGTGATGGGCAGCGTACAGGTCCAGGTTGTCCGTGTCAAAGTACAGGGTGCTGTAGCGGCTCAGCCGCGCCCCCGCGACCTCCAGCACCTGATAGTCATCGGCCAGGGCCTCGAGCATCCCGATGAGCTGCGCCGTGTCCAGCAGGTACTTGACGTCGATCCGGCTCATCAACGCGACGCGATCCATCTCGGCCAGCGTGATCGGCTCGTACAATTCCAGCGCCTGGATCACCCGCAGGCCGGCCTCCCCGCGGCCGACGAGCCGCTCATGCAGCGCAGGCAACGCCTGAACGAACGATCCCATCGCAGCAGCTCCATAGGTGGTCTCCATGTGGCGATGTCTCCTTCTGCCGCCCATTGTACTGTGCAATTATGGAGATAAGGTGGAGAGGCCATGGTCTTTCGGCGCATGGCCGGAGCCTCACTTGTCGAGCAGCGCCACTGGGGTTACAATGTCCAGATATCTCAAGACATCGGTGATCCCATGCCATCTGCCGCACCTGCTTCGCCCACGATCAGCCCGGCCCGCGTGCTGTTCCCGCTGGGCCTGGCCACCGCCCTCTCGTTGATGGGCGACGCCACCCTCTATACCGTCTTGCCGACCCACTCGGCCGATGCCGGCATCGCGCTGGGCAGCGTCGGGCTCATGCTGGGCGCTAACCGGGCCATCCGCCTCCTCTCCAACGGCGCCACGGGCTATGCGTACGACAGGCTGCCCCGGCGCAGCCTCTTTGTGCCGGCGCTCTTTTTGGGAGCGCTCTCCACCGCCATCTATGCGGGCACACAAGGCTTCTGGCCGCTCCTGCTCGGGCGGCTGCTCTGGGGCCTCTCCTGGTCGGGCATCTGGGTCGGCGGCGCCACGGTGATCCTGGACATCTCGACGGCAGCCAACCGCGGGCGCTGGACGGGGCTCTATCAGACGTGGTTCTTCCTGGGGGCAACGATGGGGTCGTTCGGGGGCGGCCTGCTCACCGACTCGCTGGGCTATGCGCAGGCGCTGTGGATCGGCGCGGGGCTGACCCTGGTGGGCGCGTTGCTCGCTTTGTGGCTCTTGCCCGAGACCCGCGGCCTGCGGCCAGAGGCGGGTGAGACTACCATCACGGACCCGGAGCCAACGGCGGAGACGCCATTGCGCGCCAATGCGCCGTTCTGGGGCGCGGTGATGTCGCAATGCGCCAATCGCTTCATCACCGCCGGGGTGCTCTCGGCGACCATGGGGCTGTTGGTGCAGGGGCGGCTGGCTGAAAGCGGGTTCGCGCTGGGGGTCGCCACCCTCACCGGGCTGCTCACCGCCGGGCGCACCACCCTGAGCATGCTGGTGGCGCCTCTGGCGGGCACCCTCTCCGACCGTCTGGGGAACCGCTGGCTGGTGATGGTGGTCAGCCTGGCGGCGGGCGCCGTGGGGCTGGGGCTCACCGGCGCGGCGGGCCTCTGGCCGGTGCTGATCGGCATCCTGGTGGGCGCCGCGGCCAGCGGCAGCGTCCAATCCCTCGCCACCACCCTCACCGGCGACCTGGTGGGCCGCGCCCAGCGCGGGCGCGCCATCGGCCTGCAACACACCGTCGGCGACCTGGGCAGCGCGCTGGGGCCGCCCGTGGCCTATGCCCTTCTGCCCCTCATCGGCCTGCCGGGGATCTATTGGCTCTGCGCGGCCCTCTTTGCCCTGGCCGCCATCCCCGCCGGGCGCTTTGCCCGCCGGCGCGCCTAGTCGGCGCGGCGCGCGGGCCGCCTGGATCGCCCTCTTACCTCGGCACGTCAGTTATCCCGTTCCGATACGCCTCCACCAGCGCCAGCATGAACGGCCCATAGCTATGGTGCTCGTCGTGCGTGGGCTGCCGCAGCCGCACATAGGCCTCCGGCGTACCCTTCTCGCTCCCCTCTCCGGGACAGAGGCACCCCGGACAGCTCAGCTCGGTGGAAAAGTCGGCATTGATGCACCGCTGGTTCAGCGCCGCGATCCCTCGCTCGAAGGCCGGGCGGAAGGCCGACGACGCCAACAGCCCCGTACGCAGGCCGATGCCATAACCGTAGAGGATCAACGCCGTGCCCGAGGATTCCTCCCAAGCGTCAGGCATGGCCAGCTCCTGCCGCCAAAGCCCGCCGGGCGACTGGTAGGGCAGGAGCGCCAGCGCGTGATCGCGGAAGGCGCGCTCCGCAGCGGGGCGGTGGGGCGAATCGGCCGGGAGGTGGAGCGCCAGTTCGGCCAGCGCGATGTGACCCCAGCCGTTGCCCCGGCCCCAATGGTCGGTGGAGATCAGCCCCGGCCCGGTGAAATTCCTGCACTGGTGCAAGAGCCCGTTGGCGGGGTCCAGGAACACCTCGACCATGGATAGTGTCTGCCGGACCGCCTCGTCGATGTACCGCGGCTCATCCAGCGCCAGCCCGGCAAAGAGCAGGTACGGCGTCACCGCCATGGCTAGGTCGATCCAGATCAGGTTCTCGTCGGGGCGGTAGGGGTTCTTGATGATCCCCTGCGGGTCGCGCGGCGCGCGCATGGCCTCCTCGGCATAGGCGCGCACCTGCGGCTCCGCCTCGGGCATCCGCCCGCGCCAGAGGAGGTAGGCCTTGGGGATGCCGCCGATGGCATAGCTCGCCGTGTTGTAGCGAGGATGCTCGACCTGGTCCGGGAAGCGGCGCAGGATCGCCCGGCAGCGCTCCCACGTCGCCGCATCGCCCGAGGCCTCCGCGGCCTGGGCCAGCCCATAGATCGCGAGGAGCCCAAAATAGTGCTTGACCTCCTCCATGCTCTCGTAATGATCGTACAGCTTGACCGCCATCGCGATCGGGTTCATGATTCGCCGCCTCCCCTCTAGAAATACCCGCCCCGGTCGAGCACCTCGTTGGCGGAGAGCCCGTCCTCCACCCAGCGCTTGATATCGCCCTCCTGGCGCGCGATCTCTTCCGCGCGCAACAGCACGTCATAGGCCATATCTCGCGGGATCACCACCACGCCGTCGATGTCGCCCATGATCACGTCGCCGGGATAGATGGCCACCCCGCCGATCTTGACGGGCAACTGCCACCCCACCATCTTGAAGCGGCCCATCATGGCGCTGGAGGTGCGGTAGCGGTTAAAGACGGGAAAGCCCGTCTCCAGGATCTGCCGCGTGTCGCGGATGCCGCCATCCACCACCGCGCCGCGACAGCCCCGCTGGATCGCCGCGCGGGTCATCATCTCGCCCCACTGCGCGGACTCGTCGTCCTCGCTGGTGTCCCAGATCACCACCGCATCCTCATGGAGGTCGTCCAGCATGGCGGCGCGCTGGGGCATCTGGTCCTCCATGTCCAGGTTCTTGGAGCCCTTGATGGTAAAGGCGATCCCCGCCACCGCCATCTCGTCGCGCAGGGGCTTGATGCGGTGGGGCAGGGCCTGGTCCAGGAGACAGCGCTCCCGCAGCACATCGTTCACCGCGCCGGTGAATAGCCGCTCGTAGCGCTGGCAGAGTTCTCGCGTGGGGATGGGGAAGGGTTTCGGCTCGCGCGGGGCGCGCGCGGCGCGGAGGGCATCCAGGTTCATCGGCATAGCATCGCTCCTAGCGGGGTTCGGTGGGCGCCGCAACGCGGCAACCGGGACGAGGTCATGGTAGCCGCTAAGGGCGCTTGGCGCAAATTGGGGCAGAAACAGAACGGGCGCGGCATGAGGCTTCGTGCCGCGCCTGTGGGGACGATACTTGTTCAGCCGGGTCGCCGCAGCGGCCCTACGGCAGGTACTGCTCCTCGATCCGCACAGCTTGGTCGTCGTTCAGGCTTAGCCAGTAGGGGACCGCGGAGAGGTGGCGGATCGTCGGCGCAGGAGCCCAGAACGAGGCAAAGGTGGCCCAAGTGATCGGCTCGTTGCTCTGGTACTGGCCGTTGGCGGCGTGGCTATAGGTCGCCATGATGATCTCGGCGCTGGGCGCCACCTCGATCTGCCGCGTCTGGGTGGAGGGGTTGCTGATGAAAAACGGGT